>JBIKWF010000202.1:0-4010 GCA_044356455.1 Bdellovibrionota bacterium
GCCACCAGCATTAATCACAAAGTCAGGCGCATATACGATGCCCTTCTTGGTGATGGTCTCGTAAACCGAGGAATCTAGAAGCTGATTGTTCGCAGCACCGGCAATCACCTTACACTTAAGTCTCTTAAGCGTGTCGGGATTTACGGTTTGTCCAGCGGCACAAGGAGCATAAATGTCACAATCAACATCGTAAATCTGGTCGATTGAAACAGACTTTGCGCCAAACTCTGAAACGGCACGCTGAACCAATGAATCAACGGTATCACTCACCGTAACAACCGCACCGGCATCACGAAGGTGCTTGAGAAGATACATACCAACGTGTCCAACGCCTTGCAGCGCGACTTTACGCCCCTTAAGCTCCTTCGATCCGAAGGCCTTTTCAGCCGCAGCCTGAATACCACCAAAGCAGCCCAGCGCAGTCCAAGGAGAAGGATCTCCTCCCCCGCCTTGCTCCTCGGCAAAACCCGCTGCGTATTTTGTTGTTTCGCGCATGAGCATCACGTCTGCGACGCTCGTGCCCATGTCCTCTGCCGTGATGTAGCGGCCGCCAAGATGATTGAGGCACTTTGCAAATTGAACGAAGAGTTGCTTACGCTGCTCACCGCTTATCTTTGGGTCAGCAATGATTACAGACTTTCCACCGCCTAAATCGAGACCCGCGATGGAGCTCTTGTAAGTCATGCCTTCAGAAAGGCGCAGCGCATCATCAATTGCTTTGTTCTCATCTTCATACATTCTTAAGCGGCAACCACCGAGGGCTGGTCCAAGAACCGTATTATGAATTGCAACAACTGCCTTGAGGCCCGCTTCGGGGTAATTGAAAAAAACTACCTGTTCGTGACCGCGTTTAATGAGCGAGGAGAAAACATTCATGGGAACTCCCAAAAAGTTGCCTTACAAAAAAAGCTGGCTCTAAAAGCCCTTGTGTCCAAAAGCCATTGTGTCCAAAAGCCATTGTGTCCAAAAGCCATTGTGTCCAAAAGCCATTGTGTCTAAAAGCCCTTGTGAAGGGGTAGGCTCCCCGGGCGGTGGCCTCCCAATCCGCATTCAAGCGCGGGTCGGATCTATAGCAAAAGGCAGGGGGCTGAGCAAAGAAAGGCTTCGGAAAAGAAACCTAGAGAGAAGAATGGCTTAATTGCCTTGCGGCACACCGTTTAGGTTTACGCCCTGAGTATATGTAGGCGCGTCCGCCGCAGCCTTATTCTCACCCGCGTAGGGGCGCTGAATACGCTGGCAAGCGCTGAGCGAAAGGATTGCGAGCAAGAAGATAGCAATCGCTAACTGGCGAGGGGAAATTGAGCCAAACGATGTCGACATGAGTGATTCCGATACTGAAGGCGATGCAACATTTCGCATGCAAGTTCCTTTAAATGACGTCCTCTTTCGACGCCTAACCAAACAGCGGGAGGCCAAACGACGGGAGGCCAAACAACCGGCAACCCGAACAGGCGACCAAAAGACCAGTACCCCAAGAAGCTTTTTTCCGGAAGCTCCGTTTCCAGGGGCTCTTCAAAGGCGCAGGCCCTTTCGGGGACCTTAAGCGTTAAGAGGTTACCGCGCTATTTAAATGCCCTGGGGGAGACTTGAACTCCCACGATCTTACGAACACATGACCCTGAATCATGCCTGTCTACCAATTCCAGCACCAGGGCAGGTACTAGTTAGCGACCCGGATTATAGTCGGCTACGCTCAAAAGTCACGCCTTGCGGCATGCTTCCCCAGAAGCCGCAGAAACGCCTCTCTCACAATAAAACAGGCAGCCGAATTAGCTTCCTATATCGAATTTTATCCCCTGAGCGAGCGGCAGAGAGGACCCAAAATTGAGGGTATTGGTCTGGCGCCTCATATATTGCTTCCAGGAATCAGACCCTGATTCTCGCCCTCCCCCAGTATCCTTTTCACCCCCAAAGGCTCCTCCAATCTCGGCTCCCGAGGTCCCCAAGTTCACATTCGCAATTCCACAGTCACTTCCCGCGTGTCCAAGGAAACGCTCAGCGCTCTGGAAGTTTCGCGTGAAAATCGCCGAGCTCAGCCCTTGCGGCACGGCGTTGTTAAGCTCAATCGCTTCTTCAATATTTTTAAACGGAGTTACATACAAGATTGGGGCGAAAGTCTCTTCGTGCGAGATAGGAAGAACCTTGGAAGAACGGATGATGGTTGGCCGCACATAGGTCTTTGAAGGCAATCCTTCAACAAGCGCCCCTCCACATAAAACCTCACCTCCCTGAGCGCGAGCAGCTTCTATCGCAGAGAAATATTGCGCGACTGCACGCTCATGAATCAGAGGGCCCATGAGAATGCCGGATTGAAGCGGATTGCCAATCGGAATCTGCCCGTATGCTTTTACCATGCGCTCAAGGAGCCCATCTTGAATATCGGCTTCAACAAGAAGGCGGCGGGTAGTAGTGCAGCGCTGCCCAGCAGTCCCAACGGCTCCAAAAACAGTTGAGCGCACCACGAGATCTAGGTCAGCATCTTTGAGTACAATCACCGCATTATTGCCGCCGAGCTCAAGCAACGAACGCCCAAGTCGACGCGCCACCGTCTCACCAACGGCCCGGCCCATGCGGCAAGACCCTGTGGCCGAAACAAGTGGGATACGGGCATCTTTTGCTATTTCCTGCCCAAGAGCAGGACCATCTCCAACGACCAAGCCAAAAATATCGGGGTGTCCGTGACGAGCCGCCACTTCCGAGCAAATGCGGTGCATGGCGAGGGCGGTGAGCGGAGTAAGCTCGGAGGGTTTCCACAAAACTACGTCCCCACACACGGCCGCAAGCATGGCGTTCCAGGCCCACACCGCCGCGGGGAAATTAAATGCGGTAATCACCCCCACGATTCCGAGCGGGTGCCACTGCTCATACATGCGGTGAGTCGGACGCTCCGAGTGCATGGTCTTGCCGTACAGCTGACGCGAGAGCCCCACGGAGAAATCAGCGATATCAATCGCTTCTTGGATCTCTCCCTCCCCTTCAGTAAGGATCTTACCTGACTCAAGAGTCACCAGAGCCCCAAGTTCTTTCTTTCGAGCCCTAAGCGCGTCACCGATCTCGCGCACCACCTGCCCACGAACAGGAGCCGGAACAAGTCGCCACGCTGCGAATGCTTTGCTAAGTCTCGCAACTACCATTTCGTAATCAGCCTGAGAGGCGGTCTTGAGCGCAGCAAGAGTCCCGCGATCTATCGGAGATACGGAGTTAAGCAGTGCGCCGCCAGAGGCCAAAGCCGAAGGCCCCACCCAAGCGCCTGGGTTCGAAGCCTGAATTCCCAAAGAGGAAAGAACAGAGGAAGGAGATATTGAATTTTGGTCCATGCGGGAGAAGTAACACCGCCAGGGTCCAGGAAGCTAGGCCAACTTAAGAACCGAGACATCCCCCAAACATTCGGCGCCCTGAGGACAGGGCGCCCTACCAAGACCGTTCTATCGGATCTATCGGAAACTCCATGCACGAGGCCAAAGCACCAGGACCGACGTCCAAGCGACCGACATTCAAGCGACCGACATTCAAGCGATAGATAGACCTTCGAAGGGCGAAGCCCTAAGAAGAGTACAGGGTGTGCGAGCACAGAGCTGGAATCCTAGCCTCTGGACCATCGCCCCCCCAAAAAAAATCAAAGCTTCGAAGGGCGAAGCCCTGAGAAGAGTACGGGGTGTGCGAGCGATTAGCGAAGCGAGGGGCGGAGCCCCTGGGCCGAGCGCCGAGCGGAAAAAATGGTTGCGGGGGTGGGATTTGAACCCACGGCCTCCGGGTTATGAGCCCGACGAGCTACCAGGCTGCTCTACCCCGCGACACGAAGAAACGGATGCGTGAGTTCCCCAAGACTTAACCCTAAGGGTTCAGCTCTTGAGCTAAAATACGCATAACGTCGCTAGTTTATAGAGGTAAACCCCGCGCTAAGTCAAGGAACGGGCCGGTAAAGTTGCCAAGTATCCGGTTTATTTGAAGCAGCCCTACCCTAAGAAATCCCTTCTAGGGAGACTCTGAAAAACCTCTTCTTCCCCTTC
>JBIKWF010000176.1:0-5747 GCA_044356455.1 Bdellovibrionota bacterium
GGGCCGAGAGAAGACCAGGCTAGCTAACGCCCGGATGGCGTTAGCAAATCGCGACCATCGGGAGCGATTTGGAGCCCCCTCGCAGTTCGACACTCTGTCATGGCGAACGGAGAGGGGGCGATGTTAAAAATCGGCCCGGATGGCCGATTTTTAACGGAAGTCTCACGGACCCGAAGGGATCCCGTGAGACATCACTGCTTGATCCCCTGCTTCGTGGTCCAAGCACTTATAAACCACAGCTCGAGAGACAGGGATAGATGGAGGGAAAAGAGTTACGTAACCTAGGGAACCTCTGAAAAGCCTCTTCTTCCCCTTCGCGTCCTTCGCGTTATTTCCCAAAATATCGCGCACCCGCAATGCTTGGGTTTGATGCGAAGAGCACGACGGAGGACTTTTTCAGAGGTTCCCTAGAGAGAGAGGTACTACAGGTGCGTTTTTTCGGGTTGAAGCGAAAACTCGTTACGGAGCGGTATACGCCCATACAGCTTCAAGATACGTATCACCGGCATTCTCCGTTGCCCACCCCACACTGAACCCAAAACGACCCGCTCCAGGAGAAGAACTTGGAGAGAATGCATACCCCGTAACGCCCACACTGTTGGCTCTATAGAGGGGATAAATACAAACTCTACCGGGAGACGCAGAGGGCGCACTAACACTGCCCTGACATGCCGAGGACTGCTCCTGTTCTTCGGCTGATAAACAGCTAACTCCCGAACAGTCACTAACGGCAGAAGTGTTGGCCACGGTTACTGTTAATCCAGTGAGAGAAACCGGAGCAAAACTAGGAAGGGAGGCATAAGCAAAAAAAGTCTGCCCAACATCCCAAGCCTCGAAATCACCACCGATAACTCCGAACACGGTCTTTCCTGATGGAATCCCATCAAAAGCGTTTAACCCAGGTGCACCACTTGGACCTTGCAATCCTTGTAGCCCTTGAGGCCCTTGAGGTCCCGGGGCGCCTTGAACACTAAGGGAAGCAAGCGTTGCTGCCGACAGACGTTTCTCGTTTGATTTGCACTTTGCTCGCACGGCAATGGCCCCAGAAGACCTGATGCACACCACGCCAGATAAGGAATTTCCGGCGCCGACGGGACTTGGCTGAGCCTGTCCAAAAGCCCCAGAACAAAAGAGGCTCATCACGAATTGAAGCGTCACAAGAGGAAAAAAACTCTTGATTAGGACTGAACAAACGGAGGCTGAAGCACTAGGTAAGGCATGAGGACGGGCGAAAAGGTTAAAGCTCATAGCGAAGACTCTCCTCTATATATGGGCCGAACTTCGCAAGGATACGCCCTCTCCCCCCAAGGAAACGGTGCGGGAGCAGTCTGAACTAAAAAGGAACTCTATTCAAGAAAGTGAGGAAACGACGCTAAGAGTTAGAAACCACCAGGTTTCTTGCCGGCCCCAGCCTGACCCAAAAGCCCCCAAAGCCAAAAGCCCCAGAACAAAAGCCACTGAGCGAAAAGCCACTGAGCGAAAAGCCACTGAGCAAAAAACTCAAGCCTCACTCCTTTCGCGAATCCGCAGGCTTAAGCGTCTGCAACTTTTGCTCGGCACCCTTAAGTACACCACGAAGGTGAGTAATTAAGGAGACTCCTCGCTCGTAGGACAAGATAGCTTTGTCGAGGGGAAGACTGCCTGATTCTACTTTGCCGACAAGCTCCTCAAGGAGCTTTAATCCCCCCTCAAAGGAGACTTCAGCAACCTTCTTTTCACCTTCATCCGCGAGCAGATCTTTAAGATTTAATGAATCGGCCATACTGCACTCCCTCTACGAGCTACGAGCTACGAGCTACGAGCTACGAGCTACGAGCTACGAGCTACGAGAAAACGACATACCGCCGCATTGGTCAAGTCCAGAGAGCAGCCCTTATGCCACTTCGCGTCACTTCTTTGCGCTTAGGTCTACCATCTCAAGACCACCCACATACTCAGTGGTAACAAGACGTTCCATATCTTTAGTACGCTTAAGCACTTCTGCTATGGACTTCGCGGAGGACTCCACTGCCTGAATAGCGGATACCCGCTCAGGGTCAGTCAACTTCGAAGAACGCAAGAGATAGGCATTACCAACAATTACGGAAAGCGGATTGTTAATCTCATGTTGCAGAGAAATCGCAAGTTTTGCGAGCACTCCGAGTTGCTCTGCTTGAATAAGCTGAGCTTGCATCGCTCGAATTCGATATATGATAAAAATGCCGAGGAGTAGTCCAACGACCGTAGCTCCCGCGAGCTCAGCAAAAACAGACTTTTCGAATCGCTCACTACGCTCAATCGATTCTGCCGCAAAGAGCAACACGGTCCGAGCAACTTCATGCTCCACCTGTCTTAACTCCTCTTCAAGGGCGGGAATAATGGCTCTCAACCCATCGAGCGCCCCGAGGGCGCGACCTGGTTCATCGAACAGAGCCAAAAGCTTTCTTCCCTCCTCCCTATGGAGGCGGGCCTGCGAAAGAAGATGCACGAGAGCTTGCGTGATTAAGTCAGATTCCTTTGCCGAGAGACTTCCGGAAAGGCGCTGCACGCTCCTATCGATCTCCGCGATCAAACTGTCCAGCTGAGCGAGTGTTGCCGCAGTTTGAGGAGAAAGGGCTCGCAGCTCTGTGAGCTCCTCTTCACTGATGGCACCATCTTGAGCCGCCGACAAGAGTCGCTTGGCATTGTCTAGAATGTACGACTCCTCAATACCCAGAACGGAGAACTTTGAAGAAAGCTCGACTATTTCATGAGCCAAGGTCCGAACCTCATCTTTGAGGCGGGCAACTTGTAGAATACCGAATAGCCCAATGCCGATCCCTGTTCCCCAGAGTGCAAGGACCCAAAGTGAGAGAAAGCGCTGGTGCGAGGTGCCGTTGGTCACGAGCGAACTCTACCCCTGCCTCCCCTACGCTATCAATTGCTAATAACGATTTTCAATAACCTACGCGTGAACTATAAAAGGGTTTGGAGTGCTCAGCCTATTGTAAGAAAAGGCCGAGCACTCCAAGTTTTAACTTCTGGCAATCCTGTTACGGAGCCGTATAAGCCCATACTCCGCGGAAGTAGGTTGCACCTACTGAGGGATTCTTCCAGCGGACGAGAAAACCGTAGCGAGAAGAACCTGCGGGCATCGCCAATCCCCGAATCTGGTCAGCATTAGAGGCTCCCTGTGGATAAATGCAGATCCAACCAGGAGAAGCCGTGGGATTTTCGAACGTGCCAGTGCAGTTATTCGAATATACGAGTTCCTCCTCATGCAGGCAGGGGCCACCTCCACACTCATTGTCAACAACGGTGTTGTTCTTGACCTCGGTAAGCTCATTGCCAAATGCCACGGGAGCAGGAGCAGGAAGACTCACTGCAGTGCTCCAGGTCGCGTTTACGGAACTCCCATAGTAGTCAGCAGAAACTACCCCGCGAACGGTTCGGCCCGAGGGAATATTGTTAAAGGCGCTTTCTCCTGGAATGCCTTGAATCCCCTGAATGCCTGGCCAGCCTTGAGGGCCCTGTGGTCCCTGAGGTCCAGTCGCACCAGTTGCGCCAGTTGCACCGGTCGCACCAGTAGCGCCCGGAACTCCTTGAGCTCCGGGAAGACCCTGAGCACCATGAGCTCCCTGCGGTCCCACCGCTCCTTGTGGACCTTGTGCACCCGTATCGCCCTTGAGGCCAGTGGGTCCCTGCGCACCCGTATCGCCCTTCGCGCCAGCAGGACCTTGGGCGCCAGTGTCGCCCTTAACCCCTTGTGGTCCCATTTCACCACGAGCACCAGCAGGCCCCTGCACTGAGAGATCGCTAATTTTTACCGCGCGCTCATTCTTTGCACAGCGCTTACGAACAACAACGGACCCGTTAAAGGTATTGGCGCATGCAATCATAACAGATTGTGCCTCTGCACGAGCTGAAACCGTGAGCATCAGACCAAGAGCAGCTAACGAAAGAGTAGAATTACGAAGATACTTTTTCACAATGAAACTCCCTAAGATAAACTAGCCCTGCGCAATGGGAGTCGAATCTGAATATTTCGAACTACCCAGCGCAGGCGCTTTCAACGCCTCCCTTATCGGAGTTTCGTTTGAAAAGTTTCTTCCCGGGTCAAAGTTTTCTTACGGTTCAGGAAAACAGGTATTTTCAGCGGTTTAATCGGCACCGCACGCCAAGGGCTCTACTTAACCTCCGTAATTGAGGCCTGAAGTTTGCCCTCGGAAAGCCTAATTCCGATGGGATCCCCGACCCGCACTTGAGATGTAGTGCGAACGATTCCAGAGGGATGCTCAACGATTGCATACCCGCGCTCAAGTACGCGCTTGGGACTCATGGATTCTAGCTTCTGTGCCTTGGTTTCGAGTGCATGCTGAGCAGTTGCCACATAACGCTGCATGGCAGAGTCGAGACGATTTGACGCCAATTGAACGCGTCCCTGGAGTTCCTGAACGCGCTGAAGCGATATCCCCCGCTGAAGCCTTCCGAGCAAAAGATCTACTCTCCCTTGTAAGATCTTTATTACATCGAGAGGTTTAAGCGCCTTAAGATGTGCTTCCGCAGCGTTTAATCTGAGACCACCCTCTTCAACTACTGAAAAAATTCGTCTCTCGAGCCGTTCACTAAGCTCATCAAGTCGTTGCCCTAGCGGACCAAGCCAGCGATCGTAATCGCCTAGTCGCCGGGCGAATTCTGAGAGTGCCTTGAGCAGCTCCTCTCGGTGTGGCACGGCCATTTCCGCCGCTGCGGTCGGGGTTGGCGCCCGCTTATCTGCCGCAAAATCCGAGAGGCTTACATCTACTTCATGCCCGACCGCCGAAATAACCGGAATTCGTGAGGCAAAAATGGCTCGGACTACCACCTCTTCATTAAATGCCCAGAGATCCTCTAGGGACCCACCTCCCCGTCCCACGATCATGACGTCAACGTCGGAGCGTGTGTTGAGCAACGAAATACCAGACGCAATTTCCTCTGCGGCTCCCGGGCCCTGCACTCGTACATCTACAAGCACCACTGGAATCTGCGGCATTCTTTCCCGCAGCTTTACGAGAATGTCATGAATTGCGGCGCCAGCTTTGGAGGTAACTACGCCTATGGCACGCGGAAGATAAGGGAGAGCTCGCTTGCGCTCGGGAGCAAACAACCCCTCTTTTTCTAAGCGAGCCTTGAGCTCTAAGAATTTTTTGCGAAGCTCCCCTTCCCCTGCGAGCTCCATTTTTACGACCACAATTTGGAGGCGGCCGCTTTTACGGTACACATTGGGCTTTCCCCGGCAGGTAACTGCTAGCCCCTGGGTCGGCTGAAACGAGAGACTACGCGCGGTTGAGGACCAGAGCACAATATCAATTTGGCTTTCTTCGTCCTGAATACGGCAATAGAGATGCCCGCTTGCAGCGCGTTTTACCTCTGCCAATTCACCTGAAAACGCAATCACGCCGACACTCTGCTCAAGCGTGAGGTTCAGCAGCTCATTAAGCTCTGAGATCGAAAGACAGCGTTCCTGGGGTGCCAAACATGAGATACTCAATCTACCTCGATATCAGACCGATACAAGAGGCATGTCATCTGAGGCTGAGGCCCTCATGGGCTCCTTGGCGAAACCGACTTGGGCAAGAAAAACGCCTTTAGGGAAGCTCTGAAAAAGTCTGCTCTGTGAACTCTGTGCCCTCTGTGGTTGATTTAAATTGTTGAAAAACCACAGAGGGCACAGAGAACACGGAGGGAAAGAAATAAAGTATCGAGGTTTTTCAGAGATTCCTTAGGTTATACTCTGGTCTAGCCTCTAT
>JBIKWF010000022.1:0-47356 GCA_044356455.1 Bdellovibrionota bacterium
TCCGTGAGATTACCGTTTAAAATCGGCCATCCGGGCCGATTTTCAACATCGCCCCCGATGGTCGCGATTTGCTAACGCCATCCGGGCGTTAGTTAGCCGGCATGGCTCACATCCCGTCGGGGCTGTGAGCCATGCCGGCTAGGTCCAAAGCCTGTAAAAGCTTCAGGCTTTAAAGTGGGTAACGTTTCGTTCGCATGTCACTACTGCCGAATCCATTTAAACGCCCCCCGGGGGAGTCTCGAAACGCTTCGCCAGCGGTCTCTCAGGCTGCTTCCTTCCGTCCTACCCTCTTCACCAGTCGCTACTATTTCGCAGTAACAAGGCGCCTCTGGCACATGCTACTTCTAAGCACTCCCCTGGACCTGCTCCTTCTCCTTATAAGCCCTTCCGTACTTCGAAACGAAGAGCTTTCCCGTCTGATGTTCCATGGTAGTGCAGCATGCGCCGTTGTCGCAGGTATCGTCTGGTGCTTGAGAGATGTCCTTATCGACCTGGTCTTTGCTCTGCAGCATACGCAGCGTAAACTCGCAGTGAAGAGCACCTGGCCAGCGGTTGCTCTGATTGCCATCGTTACTCTGGGGGGCCTCGCTGAGTTTGCACTTCGATTTTCGAAAGTCTCAACTGTAACAGTCCTCATTGGTGGCCTCATTGCATACGGCGCCATCGCTTCGATTCTCAAAGAAGTTCGCGAGCGAAGGGCGCAGGCAACTGCCCTTGAACGTGATCGTACCGCACGCATCGAGCAAGCTAATTACTCCCTTTTCCTGATCGGAATCATTCCCCTCGCAGGTGCCCGACTTGGAGCTCTCTTGGCAAGTCTTGGTTTGCTACTCAGCCATGCTTCCGACTGGCAATTTTTTCTCCCCCCGCTGGGGGCGGCCGCGCTCCTGTTAGTGTTTTTCCCGCACCTTGAACAATTCACTTTCAGCTGTCAGCGCTGCGGCACCACTACCTCGCGAGCGCTGAGAGCAGGCGGTCACTGCCCGATGTGCCTTATGACTGCTCCGAACAACCAATTGCTCGTAGTCCCAAGCTCTGAGAATTTCGCCCAGAATCTTTTGAGACGCCTGGAATCCACCGAGAAAGCACCCGAGCACGACGAGCGCACGCAAACTGCCCACAACCAGGCACTAACCATCCTGTCAAAAGTCGCTCAGGTTCTTGCACGATTGGCCTCTCGCTGACCCTGTGGTTCATTTAAATTGTTGAAAAACCACAGAGGGCACAGAGTCTACAGAGCGGACCTTTAAAGAGATTCCTTAGATAGGCCATCCGCTGCACTTAAGAGCCCTAATCTCCGACACCCTGAGGGATTAACGCTACAACCTAGTCAATCTTGAAAACTTTGCTTGGTTACCCGTGAGTCTATGATAGAAACTGCTTGAAGTTACTTATGCAGTCCACAGAAGTTTTAAAATCGCCTTTCACCCATCTCTTTAGTGCTGCCTCAGCCTCTCGCACTTTCGAGATCTCTTCCAAAGCAGGCACGACCCAACCAAGAAGCCCAGAGGCTGCTAAGAAAGTCGAGTTCGATGCTGATCTCATTGTCGTAGGTTGCGGACCTGCGGGACAAGCAGCAGCGTTCCAAGCTGCCAAGGCAGGCAAGCGCGTCACTGTGATTGATGAGCGTGGAACAGAAGGCGGCGTCTGTCTTCATACGGGAACAATTCCGAGCAAAACGCTGCGCGAAGCGGCGCGGCGTCTTCTTCTTGAATGTAAGGGAGCAGAGAACGTTAACCCAGGCGATATGCATCGTCTCTGGTGGACTGTGGAAGAAGTGATCTCCTCGGAGATTGCGCATATCCGCGATGATTTTTTACGAAATGGCATAGCCTTCATAGGTGGGAGAGCGACCTTACTAGATCCCCACACCATACACATCTCAATTCCGCACCGAGGAAGTGGCAAAGCGCCGACAGAATATTCGATGAGAGCTCCTGCGGTAATTCTCGCAACCGGCAGCAAGCCCGCGCGTCTTCCAGGAATAGAATTTGACAGCAAAGTTGTGCTCTCAGGAGACGAAGTACTCTCCATTCGTGAACTTCCCAGGACGATGGCTATCATTGGAGGAGGCGTCATTGGGAGTGAATACGGCTCCATATTTGCGGCACTTGGCGTTCAAGTGACCATCCTCGACAGGAATAACAGGCTGCTCTCCTCGCTTGACTCTTCGTTAAGCAAGGAGTTCGAGCGTGAGATGGAAAGGCGCGGCGTGACGATCATTCATCACGCCGAGGTGCGCTCCTGTAAGGCAAAAGCCGAAGGGTCTTCTGCAGTGATCTCCCTTGCTGATGGACGAGAGATCTGCGCGGATCGGGTGATTGTCTGTGCAGGAAGAGGAGGGGCAACCGAAAACCTTGGACTCGAGGAAAATGGAATTCCAACAGATACTCGAGGAAATATCCTTCGCGAAAACGCTGATAGTTTTAGAACCTCGGCTCCCTCCGTGCTCGCTGCGGGAGATGTTCTTGGTGGATTTGGCCTGGCCTCGACCGCCACTATCGAGGGACATTCTGCCGCCGCAGACGCAATGGGTCTGAAGGAACATAAAGTAGCGCTCCCTCTCCCTAAAGGCATTTATGCGATGCCTGAAATGGCCTCGGTTGGACAAACGGAAGAAGATCTCGTGAAGAGAGGCATCCCTTTTGTTTCAGCTCAAGCCAAGTATGCCGAAACAAGCAAGGGAGTCATTCGTGGAGAGCAATTTGGATTCCTCAAGCTTCTCGTACATGCAGAAACACGCGAGCTGCTTGGTGTGCATATCATCGGGGAAGACGCTGCCGAGCTCATTCATATTGGTCAGCTTCTGATTGCGAACAAACAAACGGTAGACGACCTCCTCTGCTACGCCTTCAATCAGCCGACCTTTGCAGAAACCTACAAAAAAGCTGGATTTCGCTGTTGGAACCGTCTGAATGGTTCACAAGCGACTCTCGCTAACTCCTAAAGGGCTCCTTACCCAAGCACTCGCTGCAGCCAGGACTGGGAATTTGTTGAACGCCCCGTTGATTTCGAAGTTCCTGAATTAGAATCTACGGCGGAGGACCTTGAAACCTTCGGGCGCTGAGAATTCGCCTTACCTAGCGGAACGGTCACCACCTGAGTAACTCGACCTGAGGCTGAGAAGGACATTAACTTGAGACTATGGGCATTCTTCCAATCTTCAGATCGCACCATGAGAGGTAGGGAGCAAAGTACTAAGCCCCCTCGACGGATGTGCAGCTCCCTCAGAGAAGGGTCCGCTCTGAGGATAACCCCGCGCAGGCTACCCGGAAGATTGCTTCCCCCCGAGGACTGGTCAGACCCTGAAGAATCGGAAGCGCTGACGGGTTCTCCTGCCGCATCAAGTAATTCAGCAAAGAGACAAGGAAGGTTCCCACCGACTTCATGCGCAGGCACTACCCAGGCAATTACGGCCGAGGGGATCCCAACACCCGATTCGCCCACCAAAGGAGCAGCACTACAGCTTACATCAACCACACGTGCTTCATCGACTACCACTTCGGCGGTTTGCGCCTCTCCGGTACTCGACAGATGCCCTGAGAGCGTTACTGGAATAGTCTGAGACATGAGCGATTGGTCATCGCTTGAGCACCATTCTATTCGGGCAATGAGTTTCTGAGGGCCAATCACTGCCGTCGAAAGCTTCTCCCCCCTGCTCCCTCGCTCCGATTCTGCTCTCGCGAGAATGGAGAGAAGCGTATGTTCATCGAAGTGACCTACATAACGAAACTCGCGAGTCACGGGATCTGCAGGCACGAGAACGGTATCCGCCAACAAGTGACGCCCCTCTGCGGTTTCAATGGAACTTCGTACTCGCAACAAGGCTCGCGCGCTGCGCTCATCACGCACCGAAGCCTCAACACGAATGGTGCGCTTGCGCTGCGCACCCAAGTCGTGACCTGGCTCAGCCGTGCACACCCTTTGCTGGAGACCAATAAGTTGCTCTGAAAGGGAGAGCGAGGTTCTCAATTTCGCCGACTCCTCGCGCGTCCCCGTCTGGTCAGAAACATTCAGCACAAGAGGAACTAGTGTTCCGACTAACACCCGATCATCAGCGCCTAGCAAAGAAACCTCGACAAAAAGATCGTGAACTCCTGTCTCTAGGTCAAGTGCCTGGGTAGGAAACTGTAGCGTTGCTTCTCGCAAGATCTGGAAGGAGCTTTCCGGGTGAACCTCTTGCCGCACGGAAAAGGCAGTTCTCGAAAGAGAAGGTTCTTCCGTATTTGACCGCGATACACGCGATGAAACTGCACTCCCATTTCTCTCGAGAACTCTACTTTCAACATAGAGCGCCTGCGATGAGTGGCCACACAGGAAAAGATCGAAGCTTACCTCTACTGCCTCAACGCTCGCTGAAGAAGCTCTCGATGCCACAAGCGCCGTTGATTCGCGTGCAACTACTCGTGCCGACACATTCTGAATGCGAGTCCCAGAAACCGGACTTTCGCTCCACAACCCAAGCGACTGGGGAGAAGGCACGCGCACGGATGGCAGCACTCCAGGCTGCGTAAGCGCAAGCTCCTGCTGGGAGCGGCGAGGAATACTCAAGGTTTCAAGCTGAGAAGCTTCAAAGACCGGGAATCCATGTTCGTCAAACAGCCCAAGCTCAAGCTCAACCTCTCGGCTCCCCGCAGGAAGAAGCAGGCTGGCATACGGCAAGAAGAGCGAAACACGATCTACGATCTGTCGTTGACGAAGCGGGGTAATCTGCATGACTGCCGCAACTCGCGCGGCCGCATCTTCATTGGAGACAAGGAGTGGTTCAGTATCATCAACCCATTGATGATAGCCTTCTCGCGGCGCTACGGGCCGTCCCTCAGAGCGCACAAAAAGCTTTAGCCAAAGTGGCTGCTGCGCGCGGCCAAGGAGCCGAAGTCCACAACTGACCTCGACACCAGGCTCCCCGGCCCATGACGCATCATGGGTCACACGAATATTAAAGAGACACTCTTCGTGATCGTCTCCCACAGAAAGATCATCAAGAGCCTGCATGCTTCCTGTGCGCCTGACATACCAGCCAAGGAGAAAATCAAGGCTTTCAACGACTCCACCAGGGGTATTGAAGCGCTCACTGACACGTGACGAGGTCATCACCGACGTCGCATCGCGCACGAGACCCGTTACTAGATTCTGAATATGGCTCTCTGCGCCAAGCCGCCGAAAAAAGAGCGGAAGGGCATCATCAAGATGAGGGGTTCCCGTTTCACGCGCCATCAGCTGCCGAAGAAGCACGAGCACTTCCTGGGCACGGTCGAGTGGACTACCCCGCCTCGCGGCGATGGTGGAAAGTCGATACTCAAGGTTCGCAATCTGCTCAATCCTTGAGCCTCCAAGGCCAACTAACTGCCCATGTATTGAGGCGTCCTGTGCATTTCGGGTAGCGCGCGCAAGCACGAGGCCGCGCGCGAGAGCTCGAGAGACCGCTGGAGCATTTGCCCCATTCCCCTGAGATGCAACGGGAGTACGCGAGGAGAGAGTAGGGCTAAGAATCGCGCCGGAGGGCAGTATTCGAGGACTTGGAGCAGAGCCTCCTTCAGGAGCACCAGCTTCATGGCCTCCCTCGCGATTAGGGGCATACTCTGCGCCAGCGATTGCCTCAGCCCCGAGCAATTCCTCAGCCCCAGATTCGTTATGTCGAGCAGCACTCATTTCAAAAAAAACCTCCCTCAAAGGGAGCCTTCAACTACATGGGTTTCATGCGAGCGCCCCTGGGAAGGTCACCAGAGATGACCAATGCCAAAGGGGGGAAGCCAAATTCACAAGTGCATCCATACACTTGCTCATTTTTTCTCGGCTCAAAAGCCGCTAGACAGGCCATGGACCGGCCCCACCCGCATCGTTTGGTATAGACCGCCTTGCGCTAGAGAGAAAGCTGGAAAAAGTTCAGTAACTAACCGCCACCATTTGAAAAAATCTGTCCCCTCGACTATACACCGGTCATGGCAAATGAAATGAAAATGCCCCAACTTAGCGACACGATGCATCAGGGCAAGATTGTCTCCTGGCGCAAGAAAGAGGGAGATACCGTCAGCCGCGGCGAGGCCCTCGCAGAAGTCGAAACAGACAAGGCGAATCTTGAAATTGAGTGCTTCACTCCGGGAACTTTGCTGAAGATTTTGACTCCCGCCGGACAGATTGCAAAGGTTGGCGAAATTATCGCGGTAATTGGCCAGGCTGGTGAGCAAGTCTCTACTGTCAGCTCAGGCTCAGCCTCTGCTGGCACCCCTCCCGCCGCCTCTGCAACTCGCACGGAGCCCACGACGCCGCAGCAGGGCAAGATTACGACCCCCCAGCCAGATAGAGCCTCGTCCGCGCACGCAAATATCCCAAGCAGCTCCGGCATCCCAAGCACTTCCGGTCGAATCAAAGTCTCCCCTCTTGCTCGTAAGATCGCAGAACAAAATCATGTCGATCTTGGATCGGTACACGGTTCTGGTCCTCAGGGACGCATACTAAGAAAAGACGTGGTAGCGCGCGTAGGAGCAGCTGCTGCGCCTGCACCGCGTTCCCCCGCGGCTCTGGCTTCGTCATCTCAGGTAGTTTCTGCTCACGAACAGAGACCGCCAGCAGCTCTTGGCAACCCAGGAGGAGGAACTCTGACGCCACTCTCAAAGATGAGAGAGACGATTGCGCGCCGAATGCAGGAGAGCGTAAACCAGTCCCCTCATTTTTACGTTACCGCTGCTATCGACATGGACCAGGCGGTGACTCTTCGAGAAGCCCTCAAAGAACGCCCTGAGTTCAAAGGAATAAGCCTTAATCATTTGGTGATCAAAGCAGCCGCCTACGGGCTCGCGCGAGAGCCTCGGGTGAATAGAGCTCTGCGAGACGGCATGGTGTTCGAGCCTGATTCCATTAACGTAGGAATTATCACGGCAATCGAAGATGGTCTTCTCATTCCTGTGATTCGGAGCACGGACCAATTACCTCTAAAAGATGTGGTATTTGAGGCCCGCGCTGCGGTTGAGCGCGCTCGCGCGGGAAGACCGAATTCCTCTGATTTGATGGGCGGCACGTTCTCCATTTCCAACATGGGCATGTTTGATGTCGAGAACTTCACCGCCATCATCAATCCC
This sequence comes from Bdellovibrionota bacterium, assembly GCA_044356455.1. Classification (GTDB taxonomy): domain Bacteria; phylum Bdellovibrionota_C; class UBA2361; order UBA2361; family JBGSMV01; genus JBGSMV01. The sequence goes on from JBIKWF010000022.1 coordinate 7,080, forward strand.
GGACAGGGTGCCGTACTTGCCGTGAGCGCCGTAAGCGAAGAAGCGGTGGTGAAACATGGGCAAATCGTCATTGGCAAGCGGATGAAGGTAACTCTTTCGCTCGATCACCGAGTTATTGATGGATTGATGGGAGCTCAGTTTCTCAAGCACTTCAAAGAAGCGCTTGAAATACCTGCGCTTTTGATGAACTAAGGAACCTCTGAAAAAGCCCCCCACCGCGCACTCAGCGTCCTCCGCGTTATTTGAGAACTATTGAATAACGCGGAGGACGCAGAGCACGCGGAGGGAAAACAGGACAAAAAAAGTTTCTTTTCGAGGTCTTTCAGAGGTTCCCTAGCAAAACACTTACTCGGTCCTTTACGCGAAAGGTTCCGAACGCTTACGAGGCAGTCTGAAAAAGAGAGGGAGAGTCGTATGGAGTCCCGCGAGTTAGAAAATATTGCAGAAGCTTCCACGGCAAACGCCCAGGTCCCCTCTCTTGATGGGCAGGCCCCTCTCACAGTACTCCCTCGCGCGCGGGGCGAAAGAATTCCCAAGCCATCCTGGCTAAAGGCGCGTGCCCCTGGATCTCCGGAATATCTGGAGACTCGCGAAATCGTCAAAACACTTAAGCTCCACACCGTTTGCGAGGAGGCGCGCTGCCCCAACATCGGAGAATGCTGGTCTCATAGCACCGCAACGTTCATGATCATGGGAGATCTGTGCACGAGAAAGTGCCATTTCTGCTCGGTAAAAAAAGGAACCACCGATCTAGGACTAGAGAATACCCTTCTGCCTCTGGACCCATTTGAGCCGGAGCGAGTCGGGATTGCAGTAAAGGAACTCAAGCTCAAACATGCGGTCATTACCTCCGTAGACCGAGACGACTCGACAGACAATGGCGCCGGCCATTTTGCAAAAACGGTAGCGGCTATTCATAAACACGCCCCCGATTGCAAAGTAGAGCTTCTGATTCCCGATTTACGCGGGTCTCAAAAAGACCTCGAGATAATCGTAAAGAGCGGCATTGATGTTCTTAATCATAATATCGAGACAGTACCTCGGCTCTACAAGAAGGTACGCCCCGGAGCCGGATACATCCGCTCACTCACCATCCTGCGCTGGGCGAAGGAGTTCGACTCAAACCTACGAACAAAATCAGGGATCATGGTGGGACTCGGCGAGTCGACAGAGGAAGTGCTCGGCGTGATGGACGACATGCGCGCTTCATCCATCGACATTATGACCATCGGACAGTACCTGCGCCCGTCAGAACGGCAGCTTCCGGTAAGGGAATTCATCACTCCAGAGCAGTTCAAAGCCTACGAGACTACCGGCCTGCAAAAAGGCTTCTCATATGTTGAGTCGGGTCCTCTCGTGCGTAGCTCGTATCATGCGTGGAAACACACCGCAGATAAGTAGTCTTGTGGTTAAACAGCCCAGCGATAGGTAGCTGCGTTGTTCTCTTTGCATTACTAAGTCACAGACAACGCCTTGAGGTACTGCATACAAAATAAAGGTGGTGCTCCCACAGCAAGACAGAAGAGCCGCCAGCGTCTTATGTGTAAGGGATGAAAGCTCAAACCAAGCGAGTGTTGTTTGTGGCCATGAGCGGCGTGCGAGTCAAAGACCGCGAGCTGCTTGAGCTTGGAATGACCCTCCCCGGATTCGTTGAGCGTAGCCAAGTCATCGCATCCCTCCCTAGCCTCTCCCTGCTCACTCTTGCCTCCTGGACCCCACAAAACTGGGAGGTGAAATACCAAGAGATCGATGAAATCAAGCCCGAACCTCTTGAGGAGATCCGTGCCTTCGCGCCCGATCTCGTAGCCATCTCCTCATTCACCGCACGCATTCTCGATGCCTATGCACTTGCCGACCAACTTCGTGCACAAGGCATCTGCGTGGTACTCGGAGGACTGCATGTCAGCTCGCTTCCCGATGAGGCAGCGCTTCACGCTGATGCGATTGTGATAGGCGAGGGAGAGCTTGCTTGGCCAAACCTGATCAGAGACTTTGAAAATAAAGAACTTCGTCCGCGCTACGACACCCGTGGCAGTGGCCGCGGATTCGACCTCGCTGATGCGAAGGTGCCAAGTTATCACCTCCTTGACGTGGAGCGCTATAATCGCATCACCCTTCAAACCACCCGCGGATGCCCTCTCGATTGTTCCTTCTGCGCAGCATCCCGCCTTATCAGCCCCTATAAGAAAAAACCTTTGCAGCTGGTCCGTAAGGAACTTGAAGAAATCATAAAGATTTGGAAGCGTCCTTTCATCGAGCTCGCGGATGATAACTCATTTGTTGATAAGCGCTGGGCCAAGAGCATCGCAGAGTTGTTCCTTGATTATCCTCTGCGTTGGTTCACCGAAACCGATATCTCAGTCGCTGATGATCCAAAGCTTCTTGAGTTGCTCGCGAAATCGGGCTGTGTCCAGATGCTCATCGGATTTGAGGCAGCAAGTCTCTCTGCCCTTTCCCATACCGACTCTCGCGGGTGGAAGGCTGGGCAGTTTGAGCACTATCGCTCAAAAATTGCGCGCATCCAATCCTTTGGTATCTCGGTGAATGGTTGCTTTATTCTTGGTTTTGACTCCGACGATAAGGATTGTTTTTTACGCACCCGCGAATTTGTGCACGAAGCTGGTCTTGCGGAAGTTCAGGTAACGATCCTAACCCCGTTTCCCGGCACCGAACTGTATGCGAAACTTCGCAGGGAACAGCGCTTACTTTCTGACGTTTTCTGGGACCGTTGCACCCTTTTTGATGTAGTCTTCCGCCCGGCTCAGATGACTTCCGCCGAGCTGGCAGAAGGTTTTCGCTGGCTCATGCGGGAGCTCTACACCGACGAGAGAAAACGAGAGCGCAGATTGTTTATGAAGCGCGCCGCGCGTGCGCGAAAGGAGAAAGGGCATGCTTCAACTTCATAGCTCATTTTTGCGGTGCCTTCGGGTACTCACGTGGCGGGCTTCGCGAGAAGATTTTGCAGCATTCAGCAGCAACGATTTAAAAGTTGGACTCCTGCTCACCTGGCTCGTGGGCATGGGCCGCTGGTGGGACGATCCACGGGCGGGAATTCTGCAGCACCTTGGTGTCGGGTCGGTAGTCTATGTGTTCGTTCTTAGCGCCATACTCTGGGCTGTGGTACTGCCTCTCAAACCTGCGCGCTGGTCTTATCTGCATGTCCTTACGTTCGTATCCTTCACCGCGCCTCCTGCAATTCTATATGCCATTCCCGTGGAGAGATTTTTTGACTTAGACACCGCGGGCATGATGAATGTTGCCTTTCTCGCCACGGTGGCTTTATGGAGGGTGGCGCTACTTCTCAGATACCTGCTTCGCCATGCTCGGCTTCCTATATTTGAAGCATTAGTTGCTTCTCTCATTCCGCTCATGGGCGTTGTGGTGAGCCTCGTGGCGCTCAATCTGGAACATGTCGTGTTCGATATCATGGGGGGAATACGCGAAGGCAGTGAAAGCGCCAATGATGCCTCTTACTCGATTCTCTTTGTTCTCTCGATGCTGTCGTTTTTTGGGTTCATACCGGTGCTCCTCGGCTATGGGCTGTGCATATGGAAAGCCCGGGGAGCGAAGCGCGAGTAAGAGCGTTGGTATTTAGGGAAGCTCTGAGGAAATCGTCCTGCGTGCTCTTCGCGTCCCCGTCTCCGCCAAAGCTGCGCCGAAGTCAGGCTCGCTGCAGCCTGGGGGCGTAGGCGGCTTCGCGTTAAACCCAAGCATTGCGGGTGAGCGATATTTTGCAAACAACGCGAAGGGGAAGAGGAGGTTTTTCAGAGGTTCTTTAGTTGATTGTTCGAGGAAACTCGGTAGACGAGTAAAGAAGGGATGAACGCGGTGACTGCTCCACTACCTAACACCCCGCTCAAGCAGGAGCCCTTTCCATCAAAGCACTGTGTCATCAAGAGATCCTTCAGCCCAAATCATCGACCACGGCAAACTCACGGTCCGCTCCCCAGATCTAAAAGCTCACGTAACCCATTAGACTTGCTGTGATTATGAGACGTCCTACCTAATCGCCCCCGTGCAAGGGGCCCTCGCAGATGCGCGGTACTTACGGTCTTAAGTGGGCATCCTGTGAGCAATAAAGCTTAGATCCTTGGCGAGCCGCGACTCGCCACTTTCCCGAATTTCTTATAGAATCTCGGTCCTTACGCCCTGTGCTCAAGGAACGATACGACCGAATGAAAAAAGCCCTCGCCCTACCTGTCATCGGCCTCTTGGTCGGACTCTCGCTTGCGTGGGGTGTCATTGAGGGTAAACGCTGGCTCCTGGGGCAACTCATGGGGGCTCTTCAAGACGAGCTTACCAAGTCCTGCCCTTGCACGCTTGCCTATGATTCAACGGAACTCTCCCTACTCACTCTCAGCGCAGTCGGGAAAAACATACGAATAATCGAGAATCATCAAACTCGCCTACGTTTTGAAACAATCGTCGCTCGCTTTAGCCTTTCGGATATCACGAGCAAGATTGTCCGCATCACCGATCTTTCGCTCACCAAGGGATACTCGGTAGGAATCGATGACGAGAGTACGACCTACAAATTTATAGATCAGCTTTCAGCCCCTCCTCCTCCCGAACGCCGCAATCTCGATCGCTGGAGAGTTAAACTAGAGGGTCTGCGCGTTTCAGAGGGACGCTTCTCAGAGCGAATTGGTTCATTTCGAGTTCATGGACGGGGCGTGTCTCTCTCGATGTCACGTAATGCCCGTGATAATTTCGAGATTTCTCCCCAAATAAAAGATCTACAGCTGATCTTGCCTCGTGATGGCAAGGTAGCATCGCTCGGGAGCGTTGATGGCCTTGTAGAGATAACCGAACCCGCCGTCAATTTGAAAAAGATCCGGCTTACCCGGCACGATGCGAGACTTGAAATCGCAGGGGCCGTGCTGCAAAAACCAAGAGCCCCCCTCGAGGGGGAAATGCATTACACGCTCAATGACGGTTCCGTGGGGCTTAAAGATTACGTATCCCTTGCACTCTACGGCACGGCAAGGCTCGGCGGTCGCCTCGGCGCGCCTGAACTCTCCGGTTCCTTAAGCATCCCATCAGCTCAGCCTTTTTCGTTTCGAGCGCCCGATCCTTTCAACCAAGAATTCGTCGAGCTCAAGGGAAACCTTGGACTGACCTGGAATGAAAAGGAACCACAATTCTCTCTCAAGGGCGTTGAAGCTTCAGGTCCAGGAATCCGAGGATATTTTGAAAGGCCGGTCACGTTCGACTCTGAGGGCATAAAAGGCGGTGTGGTATTCAAAGTTGACCGATTCGCCTTTAACAATGCTTCCTTTGAGAACGCCAGTATTGCAGTCGATATTATTCATAATTGGATTGAGCCTGCCTTCGAAATTAAAGCCACGGCCGAGGACCTCCTCGTGCTCGGGAAGAGCTTAGGAAAGGTAACAAGTCGTGGGGTATATAACGGCTCCACTATTACTTTTGATGCCGTCTCTGCGCCGTTACCAAGTAGTCTTCCTTTTCTCTTTACCGCAAAAGGCGCCTTTGATGTCCAAAACGATTTTGCCCTTCTCCCTACGCACCTCACCGCCCTGCCCGCCACCAAGGGCGCTGCCTGGGGCGCCACCGCGCATGCTACGGTTGCGGGGCCTCTTGACCTCTCGCGCCTTGAGGGAAGCGGTGAGTTCGCAGTCCTTGCCGGCCCCACGACAGTTCCCGGATCTCTCGAGCTCTCTGAGGGGCGACTGCGCGCCAGTGGAACATCCCCCAAGGGCAATCTAAAACTCCAAGCGCTCTTTCCCCTTGGCGCAGACGTGGAAGGATCGCTCAACGTAAGTGCGTCGGACCTCGCCCTTCTGCCAAATGCAACGCTAAGCAGCTCGCTACCTTCATGCTCCGCGGCAAGTGGTCAGCTCGCCTATCGGTTCCCCGCGGACTCACTTTTTCTTGGCTCGGGCACTCTCTCTGTTTCAAAGTTAGTCTTGGGCTGCGCACCTGTGTCTCTCTCATTAAAGGATTCACGAGATTTTCAGATCGTAGAAGGTTCTCTTGGTATTTCCCGCGCTAGCTTTACGAACGAAGCCTCATCTGTTCTTGCCGATGGCACCGTAAGTATTGCCTCAGGCTTTAACCTCGACTTAAAGGGAGGGCTTGAAATCCAAGCCTTGGCTCCGCTCATTGGTCCTGTTGATGATGTCCAGGGCACGGTGGCTCTCAACGCGAGCGTCGGGGGCCCCTTCCTCCACCCCAACCTGCGCGGCACCGTAAGTGTTGAAAATACGGCGCTTGAACTTGAAGCCTCGGGACTTAGCGTCAGAAATCTCGAGGGTACCCTGACCATTGCGGATGAGGGCCTAGAGTTCGCCGGAGTGAGCGGGAGGCTTAATGATGGGCGATTCACTCTCAGTGGGCGAATCGAACCTCTCGCGTTCGAGCGCTCGGTCGCTACTATGACCTTTCAAGAGGTTTTTCTTGAGCCACTGCCCGATATGACGGCCCTACTCTCAGGCACCCTTGGTATTGGACCTGACAGAGATGGCTTATCCGCCATTAGTGGGGTGATAAAAGTCGACTCCGCCGAGTTCAAGCGCACGGTTACTCTTGGTGAAATCCTCAAGTCGACAGCCCGGACACTTTTTTCACGAAACCGCGGAATAGGAGGAGCTGCGCTACCGAACATGGCCGAGCTCCCTCCGCTACCGATTGATATTAAAGTCACGGCTCCAGGAAATATTCTCGTAGAAACAACCTGGGGAGCGGGAGAGCTCAAGGGGGACCTCACCGTTCGCGGCACGTTGCGCGATCCACAGCCCGAGGGGCAAATCGGGGTAATCTCCGGCTGGGTCGGTCTCCGAGACCGGCGCTTTGAGATTACCAATGGCAGCATCACCCTCACCCCGCCCTCTTTGGACCCAGCGCTCGACGTACTCGCCGAGACAACCATCCGCTCTAGGCAAGGAGATCTGGTTCTTGTTCTCCTAGAAGTAAAGGGAAATTCATCTGCCCCCCGTCTCAAGCTTAGCTCTGACCGCGGCCTCACCGAGAGAGAGATCTTAACGCTCTTCACTGCACCTGGGGACTCCACCATCTCTTCGAGGGTCAGCACCATGTCGGGAGGCATAGAAGTCGATGCCTTTGAGTTTATTGAGGATAGGTCCTTTCTTGGTCTCGGCAGACTAGTTCGCGACCTTGCTCGAATAGATAGCCTTTCGCTCGAACCAACCTTCAATACCCAACGTGGCGTGGTAGAGCCGACTCTTACCGCCACGAAGCGCTTGTTCGATCACCTTTCAGTGGTCGGGGAAACACCACTCAGTGGAGGGCAAAGCAATTCGCGGCTCCGCCTGATTTATGACTTCACCCCAGCCGTAGAGGTATCTGGAATTATCGACACCTTGAGCCGGGACAAGAACACCTCCGTCGGCTTCGACATCGGCTACACTCTTCTCGGCGAACGCCGGCGTTTCCTCGATATTCGAATTTCTGGGAATCGCATGTTTCGCGCTGCGGATATTGAAACTGCCATTCGCCTCAATCAGGACTCGCGCATTACGGAGAACGACCTTGCGCGGCTCGAAGCGAAAGTCCAAGGATTCTATAGAGAGCAGGGGTATTTTCACACCTCGGTGCACGCGACGTGCGAAAAAGTACCGGGATTCTCCGATTCATTTTGCCATCAACTTCGCCTTACGCTTGAAGAAGAGCGTCCTTCGTATATTACCTCGGTAGTTTTTAAAGGCGATGCTCTTCCACAAGCGGTGCTCTCCCAGAATCTCGAACGCCGCTCCCTTAAGAACGTAGCCTCAGAAGCAATCCGTAAGGACTTTGAACTTGCCCTCATGCGTAGACTACGAGCAGAAGGCTATATTTCAGCGCGGGTTGAAGCTTCCTTGCGGGCCCTCACCGATACAAGTTCAAAGTATGAACAGGAACTTGTCGCCGAAATTACGGTGGGGAATCCGGTAACATTCGTCTTCAGCGGGAATACAATTTTCTCTCCTGCAGATTTTCTCGAAACCATTAATCTCTTTGGAAGAAAACAGCCCTTTGGCAACAATACTATCTCCATACTGCTTAGAAACATTGTACGCCGCTACAACGAGCGCGGATATCTCCTTGCCACTACCTCGTTCACCAGAGCTCGCGATGACCAAACAGGTCGTGTCACCTTTCACATTGAAATCAGCGAGGGGAAATTATTTCGTGTCGATCGCGTCGAGCTGAAGGGTCTCCGCTCCATTGAGGAGTCTGAATTGCGGCAGATTCTTGAGCGCTCCGATGCGAAAGCAGCGAAACTTATATTCTCCCCGGACTTCGCAGTGGAAGATCAATTGCAGGTGAATACCGCCACCCTTACAAGAGCATTGGTTGAGATGGGATTTCCAAACGCTCAAGTTTCGGTTGAGACGTCGCCGGACTCGAATACATCTACCGTTGCAATTATCTATTCTGTAGAGGAGGGCGCACGTGAACTTGCACATGCAATCAGAATACAGGGATCTCCTGCCGAAGTACTTCTCCCTCCTCTCCCCCCTTTTCCCGCCGCAATTCCAGAGGTTAACAAGTATACCCAAGAGCTCTCCCGGGCACTTTCTGAATCGGGGTATCAATCAGCGTCCATCGAGGCATCTCTACCGGATGAAGAGGGCGCGATTCAGCTTACGGTAGTCCCCGGAACCCAGCAAACCATCAGCACCATCAACATTGAAGGCAACTCAGCAATTGAAGCTGCCACTATCTACGCTGAACTTCTGCTCTCTCCGGGTAGCCCGTTACGAGAAGATTTGATTCAAGAGAGCAAACGCAGATTGCTGCGTCTTGGGGTATTTAATCGAGTGGATGTTTCCCTTGAGCCTGATGAGGCAACGGCTCACTCTTCTCGTCTTTCCATTCGAGTTCAAGAACGTTCGCTCCGCACACTCTCACTAGGCGGAGGAGCCAACTCAGAGCTCGGACTACATCTTTTTGGTGAAGCTACCGATCGCTCACTTTTTCGGGATGGAAGGAGCTTTACCGCACGCCTCGACACCTACTACGATAGAGTCGCAACTTCGATTAGTCAGGGCATTGCAAGTCTCACGTACGCGGATCCTTCCCTCTCAGGAAGCGATTTCGGCTTTGTTTCAGATCTCAGATTTCAGCGCCTTGACCTATCCACCCAAGAATTCAACCTCGATAGAGTAGCGCTCGCCAATTATGTCCATAGGTCCTGGGAATCGGGCAGCACCATTTCGCTCGGTCACACCCTCCTCTCGGAGAACCTTGACAATGTGTCACCTGGCGCAATCGTCGGACCGTTTGATACGGGTACCGTGCGGCTAAGTTTTCTCTCCTCAGTTCTTACTCTCGATCGCCGAGATGACCCTCTCAACCCCACGCGCGGCTACACTGCCTCTCTGGATTCGCTACTTGCGACGGAGTCTCTCGGTTCCGAAGCCAATTACGGCGGCTCGACAGCTCGCTTCTCGTTTCTCGCCCCGCTTGAGCCACTGTCCCCTCGTTGGTCGTTCGCTGCAAATGCCCGTACGGGCGCGCTTTGGACTTTTGGGGGCACAGACGTAGTACCTATAAGCCAGCGCTTTTATTTGGGTGGTAGAAATTCGGTACGAGGATTCCGCGAGAACACCCTAGGCCCACGCGGATCTGATGGCGCGGTGCAGGGAGGTGATTTCTTCGTCTCACAGAGTCTTGAGCTACGCTACCTGCTGAGCGAAAGCACTTCCTTGATTGGTTTTCTTGATATGGGCGGACTCTACTTCCTTGATGAGAGCATCCGCGCTGATGATTTGCGAGAAAGCACCGGAATGGGATTTCGCTACCTTTCACCAATCGGACCTGTCGGTTTTGACCTTGGCGTTCCTCTTGATGAGCGCTCGGGTGAACCGTCGTTTCGCATCCACTTCAACATTGGGACCAATTTCTAGCCCCCCTAAGCTATTGTAATTTAAGCAGATCTGAGATTCTTGCGACCTATTTTCAACTACTTGGCATCAAAACCCAAGTATAGCGGTTTTACTTGGCAGGTCCGGTGTGGGCACTGCCAGCGCAAGAGAGGATTCTAGCGCAATGGTGCGTTTCCCATGGAGGGATTGGTTATGATGGCGGTGGTCGTTGCAGGTTCAATTAGCGGGTCGTCCAAGGACGAACAAATTCTTGGGTCAACCATTCGCCTCCTTAAGGAGCATGGCGTTACCCACGTCGCAGTCGCCTCTCGTTTTGCAACCGTCCCACAGCCAGGCGTTGGGCTAATCACCTATTCCGAACGCTTCTCTCTTGGGACTGCAATTTCAGAATATGCACGCTCATTCGAGAACAATCGAGTAATCCTTGTTCCTTACCAAGGGTCTGAGATCAGAGATTTTGGAAGGGCACTCGAAGTGCTTACCTCGATCGACACGAACGCAACTATTGCCTATGCACCGGTAAATCAAGGGAGCCTTCCCGTAGAATTTCCAGGAATGAGTGCGGCAGGCATGCTCTCAGAAAAGCTGCTGCAAGAACTTCAACCAGGCATGACAGTTCCGGCCGCTGCAATGTCAGTGGATATCGGGCTGCTCCTCGAAACGCAGACAACTTCTCAAACGTTACCTGGTTTGGCTCTTGAGCTATTCTTGGAAGCGCAGCAACGCGGGGATTCTCTGAGCGAGAGTGCTCCAGCGGTCACCGTTTCTGGATCGCCCGAAGCACTGCTGCCTCCAAACACTGACATTGCTGCCTCGGTTCGGAAGGCCATTGAGTCAATTGCAATCGAAGATCTCTTCCCTTCCCTTCCCTGGTCTAGCAGCGAGCGAGAGAGCGGAACGTCCGCATATCACTCGCTCGCCGCCAAATTTATTCGCTTGGGAGATCTTTCCAGTGCCGAGACCTGTCTCGACCGAGCAGAGGAACTTCACTCAAGTCCAAGAACTCTGGCACTGCGAGCGGTAGTTGCCATGGAACGCGGCGAGACCTTCGGGGCAATTGCAAAACTTATTGCCAGCCTCCAAGAGTACGAGCAAGGAAGCAAAACTCCCTACACTCGCATCTCTGAAAATGTTGAGCACGTCAACAGCGAGCTCAAACAAGGGCTTGAGGCGCTTAATGCGCAGGACAATACCGGCGCCCTCACACACTTCGTCCGCGCAATACGCGAGTTTGATGGGTTCTACAAAGAAACTGGCCTTCTTCAGCGTATTTAGCCTGTACTGCGCATCGCATGCGAGCACAGCCCCTTGCACTCAGTTTGCCGAATGACTCGGCACCGCAGTCGCACGCACGCTTTCTTCCTTTCCTGCAGGCAACTTTGGTGCCCGATCCTTGGGCGTCTCTCCAGAGAGAGCCTTCAAAAAGAGTATAATATCTGATTCGTCCTCAAGCGTAAGCTCGAAGGGTGTAACCTGCGTAGCCTTCGTGGAGCGATCCACATCTCCACCACGCTGATAGAAGGCGAGCACCTCTGCCAAAGAGGCAAGTGAGCCATCGTGCATGTAGGGTGGCCTCTCGGCAATATTGCTAAGTCCAACACTTTTATAAAGTGGCGGCCTATCCCGAGAAATGTTCTCCAAACCAATATCGTACCGCCGGCTATCTGAGAATCGCCAAAGGTTATGACACTCGGCGCACGGTGCCTTAGTATGGAACTTCAGGAAGCCTCGTTTCGCCTCAGGACTTATTGCCTTCTCATCTCCTTGCACCCATCTATCAAAAGGCGCCTCGGGCGAAACAATAGAAGAGACATAATATTCAATAGAAACGGCAATTGACTCAGGCGTCACAGGATTCTTCTGCTTGGGAAAAGCCTTTGCAAATTTCTGTTTATATTCAGGAATAGACGCAAGCAAAGGGGCTGACGCAAGCATAGCGGCAGCCATTCCTTTTGGCGCGGTCATCGCCATTACTGATTGAGACATGAGGGAGCCCGCGCGGCAATGCCAGGTGTAGCAAGAATCCCAAGCCAAATTATAGAGCGCCATAGATCTTCTGCTATTGCCTTCGGAGCTTTGCGCGAGACCGTCAACCCAATACTTCTCTGGATTGTGACAGGTGGCGCAGGAAATCGTCCTTGAACTTGAAAGTCGTGGATCAAAGAAGAGCAATTCCCCCAATTCCCGAGCGGCTGCTTGGTCTACGCCTTCTTGAAACCGATAGGGAATCGAGGATGGACGCTGATAAAACCGCTTCAAATCTTCTGGACGAGAAAGGGAACCTGACCGCAGTGCCGCGAGCAATTCTGCTCTTAACTTTTCCTCATCACTTGACCGACTTTGAGCCTCGATTGAACTAGTGCAGCAAGCAATAAGAAGGCCCAAAAAACAGAGGGTCAGCAGTCTTTTCCATGGCAGCCGCGGTGCGCACATAAAAGCCTCGAATTGAAAAAAGCCCCTAGCGGACATCTGCGACCCTCTTCATGATCCACCCTAGTAAACTTGTCGTTGGCTCTCACGGAATTCTTTACGGAACCAAGTGGTATCACTTCTAAGGTCCGTACCTGGATATTCGCGTCGCCTCATGTGCGTTCTGCTAATTACCACGCACGTGCTTGCCTGAAACACGAAAGCCAAAGACAGAACAATACGAGGTAGTACCCGATAGGTTGCCGGTCCCCATGACGAACTTCAAGCGTTATTTTGTTGATCCGCTTCTCGCTCTCAATGCCTACTGCATGGCTAAGCCCTGGAACGTCCTCTTGCTTCTTACCATCCTCGCTATCCTGCCTCAGATGCTCCCCGTCCTTGTGTCACGCGAACTCACTGGTTGGGACACCCACGGGCATCTGTACATGACCGAATTAATGGGGCGTTTTCTTCGCGAGGGAAAAACCTCTGGCTATGTGCTTTCGTGGGAGGGCGGCTTTCCTGCTTTTTCGCTCTATCCTCCCCTTTTCTTCATGGTAACCAGCGCCCCTTCAGTTCTGCTCGCACCATGGCTCAGCGTAAGTGCATGCTACCATGCAATGGTTTTCGTGCTGCCGCTGGCACTTACGGCTGCTCTTTGGGGATATGGCAGGTCCTGCTTACCTGAAAGGGCGTGGTGGGGAGTGCCCGTGGCGACCTTGCTCTACTTCATTCTTCCGGGACTTGGCGCCTATGGTGTGGGCCTTGAATCCCTCATCTCTGCCGGCCTTGTTCCTAGCTTCTTTGCGCTCGTTCTCTTTACGTTTTTTGCATGGTCGATTGAGAGTCTCGTTAAGTCCCCAGGCGTAAAAGGACTTATCGTCGCAGGCATCATGTTAGGAGCGATATTCCTTTCCCATACCCTTACCACGGTTTTTTCTCTGCTCTACCTCGCGGTAACCGCAATTCTAGGGAATCGCGCGACCCGCCGCTCTCTTGTCGGGGTGGTCCTGATCGCACTTGTGGTTGGTTCTTGGTGGCTCATTCCTTTTGTAAAGAACCTTCCTTACAGTTCTGGTGAAGCAATTGTCGATAACAATGCACTCAGTCCCCTATCAATCTTCTTTCCCATAGGTCCTGCAGATTCTCGAATGATCACCACAGGAGCTCTTGAGCGAGAACTTTTGAACTTTGAACAGCCGGCGACCCGATTGCTCAGCGCTCAAAGCGCCCTTGGCATTTTCTTTCTTTTAACCGTGACCGCAGGGATTGCGGCACGCCTTATGCGCCATGAGTACCGGCTGCCACTTGTATTTCTGCTTGGTGTCGCTTTGGTTCCGGGAGGATTCATTCTGAGCACGCTAGGCCTCCCCCTGCATGCCTACCGCTTTAGCGCCTGCTTGTGGATGGTGGAGATTCTTCTTTGCGCCGAAGGGCTCTCAGCTCTGGCGGGCAACCTGCCGAGTCGCAGATCTGCAGTGGTCATCGGTATCGGATTTCTGATTGGAGCCTTTGGTTGCATTCGAGCGTGGAATCATTTTGGGACGCTCGTCCGCAATAAAAGCCTTTTTGTCTACCGCGTGGAGGAGCGACCTGGGTTCGCCTCAGCAGAGGGACTTTTACAGTTTCTTTCAAATAATCGGCCACAAGGGAGAATCGCGGTTGAAAGCGATATGCGCTCCTTAAGGATATTTGGGAGTCCCCACTGGCTTCTGACCGAAATACCTCGGCGGCTCAACATCCCAACCGTGCCAGGGGTCTACGCCGAAAGCAGTCTTGCCGCGCCCTTTATTACACCAACGCTCGCAAACCTTGGAAACCAATTGGTGTGGGGAGCTCCCGAACTCGCGAGGCGCGGGAGCTTCATGCGGCAAACAAGACGCAGCATGATTGCGCGATTAAAGCTCTTCTCTGTTGAAATGATCGTCGCAACGTCAGGCAAAATGAGAAGAAATCTAAATCGAATGAAGCGATTTGGAGTCCAAAGCCTGTACGAAAACTCCGACCTCTCGCTCTACTCACTGGGTGCTCCCCTCCCGCCACTTCAAACCTTTAGCTCAAAGCCCTTTTTGGTGATTGACCAGGGCGGATTATCCTTTCGCTCTCTCACAAAATTGCTCTATGCCTCTCCCGATCTCTTTGACATTCCGCTGATTGATGGTGGCGCAAGAAGCGATTCACTACCACGTGAGCTGCAATCTCAACTTTCAGGAGTGCTCGTCAGCTGCAGCCGAAGTAGCAAGCTAACCGAACAAGACCTCAAATCCTGGCAAGAACTGGGACCACTTATTCTTATTAACTGCCCCAAGGCAGCTCTTCCACAACCAGCACCAGAGGGCCTCATCCTCGTCCCCTACCTCTTTCGCGAATACCATGTAGACATGCTTTCCAAAGTGCTCCGGTCCCACTTGGCAAAGGCCCCTCCCGAATGGAGAGCGCAGGCAGAAATGCGAGATGACGAGCACATTACTGGGTCTTCGATCGGGCCAGTCCTGGTGCGAAGAAACGCCGCGCGCTGCTGGAAAGAGAAGCAAAGATTCCCTGGCGCCTTGTTCAAGTCGAACCCATCTTTTATGGCTGTCATGGGCACAGGCAACTTCGAGTTAGAGTATCGCTGCTGATGATAGCGAACCGTCTTTAAATAAAAATCAGTCGCCATTGATTTCTTGAGTAATTTTCGTGAGTTGCCCATCCCGATAGCACTTCCCCCTAAGTAAGACTACGCAAGTTAGGAAACAGGATTTCCTAGACCCTCATAACTCTAAGCAAGGTTCAGCACGCTGGGTTTTAGTCGGAGGTTGGGGTATGTTTAGTCGCGCTAGAAAGTCTCTTCGATTTCTCTCTTTCTTGGGGACGCTTTCCTTTATCGTTCTCACCTCTCACTTTGCACATGCACAATCGAGCGGTATCTCAGGAGCGAGCGGCTCTGGCTCAACCGGAATGGACTATTACGGCGGCGGAACCATGTGCGGAATCAGCGATGGGTCAGGTCTTGATTTTGGCCCCTGCGGCCCTGGTGAGCGCTGCGTTCCCTTCATAATTCCCTCAGGTGGCATGGGCGGCGTGTGCGAGCCTTGCGCAGATGCAACGTGCGGCTGCAGCGCGAGTGAATTTGCGTGCGGCACAAGCTGCTGCTCCATGGGTGCTACTTGCTATAACGGTGCCTGCGTAGGGGGATCTTCGAGCAGCTCCTCTTCTGCATCATCTTCATCGGCTTCATCCTCATCTGCGTCGTCTTCATCTGTATCATCTTCATCTGAATCGAGTAGCTCGATTTCAAGCAGCTCTGCTTCAAGCAGTTCCGTATCAAGCAGCTCGGAATCAAGTAGCTCGATATCATCAAGTTCCAGCAGCTCTTCGGCAGAGTCGAGCACTTCATCCTCTTCCATCAGCTCAAGCAGTTCGTCAGAGTCGAGCAGCTCGAGTTCTTCAAGCTCCAGCGCTTCGAGCAATAGTAGTTCTCAATCATCGTCAAGCTCTCTCTCTTCGAGCGCTTCCAGTGAGTCGAGCGTTGCTAGTTCTTCAAGCTCGTCCTCAACAGGGTCTACCTCATCATCGAGTAGCTCGTCGTCCTTACCTCCCGGTTGCGAACCTCAGGTAATAACGACCCAGAAGGATGCCCTTGAGATTGGACCTGAGCTTCTTAAGAACAAGGCTTTGGCTACGTTGAAACGCCTAGTGAAATTTTCGACTTCACGCGCTATTCGCAAACAGTTGTCCGAGGACTCCAAGCGTTCCGCGAAAAAGATGGAGAAATTCATCTTGGAAGCTATCGTGAGCCTGCAGCAGCTACCTGACATACAAGTAGTGTGCAATTCGGAGCAGTATTGCGCGCTGGTCGACAATACCTCTGCCATAAAGCAGCATATCCGAGCGCTTGAGAAGTTACGAAACCAGATTATTCGCACCTTAAATCGAAGCACACGCTTGGCTTATCCGACGGTAGCCCAAGCTCAGGCTGCGACGAAGAAGTATGGCCGCGAGGTAAAGCGTTACACCAAGGGACTTGTCACCAAGGCCAAAGCTCTACCTCAAGTGCGCTATCAGTGCAGCTAGGAGTGCGTCCCGTAGAAACGTTAATGTTCGTTTAGGACATATTCCTAAAGAAGCGCTCCTTCGCCTTCTTAGTTTTGGCGGTCTTAGTGGTTTGTAAAAACAACCACTAAGACCACAGAGAGCACGAAGCAGGGGTTCTCCCGGTACGACCTAGGAGTGTGTCCCGTAGAAACATAAATCCTCATTTTGGACACAATCCGTAGGGGGGCTGTCCCGTTGCCACCACAACATGTAGTGGTAGAATTTTTCTACGGGACAGACTCCTAGGGAACTACAGAAAAAGCGATTGGGACTCGGGCTCTCAAAGGCCCCCTCGCAGATCATGCGCCATTCACTTATACTACTCGGGAGTGAATACGAGCTTACGAAACCTTCTCCTTTTTGTCGCAGCAGTGCTGCCCTTTGTCGCCTCGCTGCTGTACTTCGTACTCTTGGCTGGCACACCTCTCGCCCAGCTTATCTATTCAGGAACTAAGATATTTACTCTTATCTGGCCAATCGCCTTCTATCGCCTGCTCGTAAAAGAAGCGCCTCCCCGCTTTCCGCTTTCCCACAACTTGAAAAACTCACTCTTTTGGGGCGTAGGCTCGGGCCTCGCTCTTGTTGCTGTACTGCTATTACTATTAGCCACTCCACTGGGAGACGTGATTCACGCCTCAGCACCTCAAGTTCGAGCGAAAGCGGAATCCCTTGGGATATTAGATTACTACATTCCTTTCGCTCTTTTCCTTGCCCTGCTTCACTCTCTGCTTGAGGAGTATTATTGGCGTTGGTTTCTCTTTGGCGAACTTCGCAGGACTCTTGGCGAGCGGCCTCTCACTCATGGACTTGCTGCCCTTGCCTTCGCCGCCCATCACATCGTGGTTACAACCCAGTTTTTTCCCTTTACGTACGGACTGGTTTTTGGCCTCGCGGTAGGAGTTGGGGGCGGTCTTTGGAGCATGTTGTATAGCAAACAAGGAAGCCTTCTAAGCGCCTGGATTTCGCATGCCATTGTGGACCTTGGGATTCTTGCGGTGGGCTACACTTTACTGTTTCCCTAAGCCCATAACTCTCCCTTGAACCGCAGCGTTCGTGGTTTTTCTTTTTTATTTTACCGCAGGGGACGCGGAGGACGCAGGGGGGGGAATCGTTTGCGATTCTTACATAAACTACCTGCAGCTCCTGCTGGGCGGAAACTTTAGACGCACATGGAGGAACTGACCACCGGCCCACTAATCTCATTAAGTTCTAAATCCATACCCTGCGTCCTCCGCGTCCCCTGCGGTGAAAAATAACATTCCCCAATTAATCTAGGAATCACGACGAAAGTTGCTTACTTTAGTTGCAGGGGCTACCACCCAAGGGGAGCCGTCAATCCGACCAGCAGCTCCCTGCGGTCTTCTGTGTGGCGTATGCCGTGACCAAATAAGGATCTTAGCCAGCTCACGCTCTGGGAGTGCCTGTTTTGGCCCAGAATCCTTTCTCCAAATCTGGTGCCGTGCTAAGTAATCGCCTTGTGGTTTCAGCACCTTATCAATTTGGATCAGAACCTGTGGCTGCCCCCTCTACGCCTGAGGAAACCTCTGGGTCGCCTTGCCCTACTGGAAGCGTCTCAGAACCCGCGCAATCGATCGGTCACCTACTTTCCGCGGCCCTGACCATTGTCCTCTTAGGGATCATCGCGAGCACGATGCGCCTGTGGCAAGCGAATGGCCCCCTGCTTCTGCCGTCCGGAACTTACGCGCTTCTACCCGCATTCGTCTTGGCCCTCTGGGCTCTTATTCTGGCATTCCGAACCAAGACCAAACTGGCATTCTCCGAGGTAAGGATAACCCCACAAGGATCGGCGTTAGGTATCGCAGTCCTCTTTGTGAGCGATTGGTTCGAGAGAAGTTATAACTTCTTTCCTTCGCCATTTGTTCGAGGAGAAATCTTACTGCTTGGCTGCTCCTTTCTATTTCTGCCGTCTTTGTGGCGCGAGCGGGTGCTGCGTGCCCTTTTGCCAATTGCTGCGCTAGGACTTGCGGCGACTTTTATAGCGGAAAGTGACGGTCGTTTACTCTTTTCGGACGATCACCCCTCTTTCTTCTTTCGCTTGAGCATGCTCAAGGAAAGGTTCCCCTGGATTCCCTTTTATTACCCCTATTGGAATGCGGGGCTAGACGCGCGAGATTTTTTTGCTACCGGATCATTAAGTGGCTTTTTACTCTTTGCCCCACTCATTTATCTTTTCGACCTACGAGACACCTACAACCTTATCATTGCGCTCATTCTCTTTGGGCTTTTGCCTTTGTCGGTCTATGCAACTGCCGCCCTTGAAGGTTGGGATAAAACTGGACGTGCAATAGCGGGCCTTCTCGCTCTTTGCTGCGGCCTCGTCTGGTATCGCTGGGCTCTCAAGTACGGCACCACAGGCTTTATCATATCGACCGCGCTTGTCCCTCTGAACCTCGCCCTCGCAGCGCAACTTCTCCGTGTCCAGCCTATAATCTCATACTCGAAAGTCTTTCTCTTTGTCGTTACCACGACCTTGATGTTGCTGTGGTCGGCGTCCGCGCTCGTGTTCCTGCCTCTCGCCGTGTTCATCCTTTGCTCCATACTTTTCCGAATTGCCAAGGGAATACGTCCTATCATTCAGCGCCGCACCTTGCTCGCGGCGATTTTACTTTTCGCCTTAAATGCTCCATGGATGACTATCTTTTGGTCAGTTTCGAATGTAGGACGCTTTTTGTCCCGAGACTCAAGTACCTCAAGCCAAGTAGTGAGTGCTGCCACCTTACTTGGTCCCGGAAGCGCCGATACACCATCCTCTCTGCAGCAGCCCCTACCTCAAGCTGGTGAACACCGAGGCTTTCGGCACCGAGATGGCGCTCTTGATCTCGGTAAAAGCTTAAACGTGGTGCGAGAAAAGTCATTTTCAACAAATCCTCTTATCTTATTCTTTGCCCTTCCAGGGTTATTTTTTCTTAACCCCCGATCCCGAATCTTGGTAGTTGCCACAGGAATCTGGCTCTTGTTCCTTGGATCCGTCATGGTGCCTCTCAAGCCGCAGCTTGAGCTTGACCGCATGTTACTTATTCTCACTATGGTAGGCGCGGTGCCTGCCGCAGCAGCGCTCCGAGATCTGCTCCTCACCACCACCTCTCTTCCGAAAGCTCCGGCTGCCTTGCTCAAAGGAGTCGCCGCGGGAGTGCTTCTTGCCTCTCCCTTTTGTTCTGCGGCAATTCTCGCGAATAGAACCGTTGAGCAGTACCACTTTGCAGATTCCTTACTACCAAACCTCGCTGAAGCAATTCGAACGTTAGGAGGCGCGGGACGGACAGTATTCTCAGGCTGCATTGTTCACGAGCTTGAGGAAGGACACGTCGCACCACTTACCTTACTGAGCGGCAAGGAATTGGTGGCATCAGCACCTTTTCATACCCTGTGGAAGTACACTCAAGTTATTCCTAAAAGTTTTATCGAACGCGGCGATACAGGAATCGAAGAATACCTATCACTTATGAATGCAACTTCTGTCGTTGCCCACGAACGAGAGTGGCGGGACTACTTCACTTCCCGGCCAGAAAAGTACAACCTCGTATGGCGCGAAGACAGGTTCTCGCTCTTTGAGCGTAAGGGATTCCAAAGCTCTATTTTTCTTGAAGGAACTGGCAGGTTAGTGGAACGAACTACCCATTCACTTCGCCTTCAAATCAACAGCTCCGAGGCGACCCTCAAGTATAACTATTTTCCTTTTCTTATATCCTCGCACTGCCAGATTGCGCCGGCACAAGTTGCGCCCGAAATTCAGTTTATTAAGCTTTTAGACTGCTCTCCTGGTGAGGAGATAACTATCGAAGCCACCTCACCCCTGAGGAGGACTTTGGGATGACCACCTCAAAAATATTCGCCTGGTCTTCAATCGGCATGAGTATCATTGGGGCCCTGATTCTTTGCCTTACTGTGAGTGTGCTGCCACCGCCCGCAGAACTTCAATTTAGCAGCCCTGCATGCACTCTAAGCTCAGGCTCGTGGTGCACCATGAGTGAACCTGCTACCAATGCATTCTACTTGTGGAAAGTATCCCCCCTGACGCTCCTTGCTCCTTCCGGAATCTCTTTTGAGCTTTTTGAGCGCGTGCTTAATAGCCTGATACTTTTCTCAGGTCTGATATTTTTTCTCTTGTTCCTCCCCCGAGTATCCGCAAAAGGCACGGCACTTCGCGTCCTGATGGCAGTTTTAGGGACCTTTTTTGTTCTGCAGGTGCTGAGTGGTGACCGGGTTGCACTCTCTTCAATTGCGTGGCTTCCCTGGTTATTAGGCGCAGTTGAAAACAATCGCAGGCAGCGCACTCTTCTTCGAGGCAGTCTCCCACTTATCGCGTGCGGTATACTTGTCGCTTTAAGCGCAAATCAACTTACTCCTCTCGTCCTTGGCGCGTCGCTCCTTATCCACGTGGTGCTCAAAGAGTTTTTTGCGGCACAAGATTCAAGCCGAGAGAACTCACCTTGCGTCCATGTGCCGCCACTTGCCTTATTTATAGCCCTCAGCGCGGCAGCACTGTACTCGGTCCCCGAGTTTGCCATTCCTTGGTACCCCCAAGGTTCTCAAGTCGTACCTGACGACGAAATCCCTGGCATGCTCAGGCCCTTCGTTGGTCCTCTACCCCCCATTCCCTTTATTCACCGGCTTGCAGTCAAAGACTTCTTCGTTCCGACATTTCAGCTTCTAATTGTTGCGGTGGCTCTTTCCGCGCTCGCCTATCATCGCCGTGGACGAGAGCGCAGTGCGGTGATGCTCTTGGGAGGCATGCCTCTCGTGCTGCTCTTTGTAGACCTGAGGATGCCGGAGCAGCTAAGCATCATTTCTCCCCTCTTAGTGATTCCAAGGCTCCTTCCCCATCTTTTCTTCTTTCCGCTTGAGAATCTTGCCCTAGGGATCGGCGCGCTCGGGCTTATTTTTTCATTGTTGCTCCGAACCTCCTATATATCCCCAGGGATTGTAGGCGCGCTTTGCCTGGTGCAGCCTCTCGTTTTCCCCCTCCCAAGTCAGATGAGCCCAGAGCAGCAAAGCGCTTCTCGAAGTGGTTGGTCAAGTTCCGAACGTTACGAGCGCCACCTCGAACTTCTTAGCTCCCCCTCCCAATTCCTATTGAGTGCGATGAAATGGGACGCGCTGGGCAAGAATAGAAATTGGCTCCTTGAGCGAGAAAACTTGATTCGTACTGCGAAATTTAAAACTCTCTCACCCGAAGAAGTGGCAATATCTGCATCTCATGAATCCGATATGATTCCCCAGCTTTTTAGCAAACGAGATGATGCGCGCTGGACTCCTGGGCAAGGATCGCAGCAAGGGGACGAATGGTTACTTCTACGATTTCCGACAGAGCAGGAGCTAGATGGTATCGAACTGTTCCTTGGGCCGTATGTCACTGACTTTCCCCGCGGCCTCCGTATTAGCCAAGCACCTGGTTGTGAGGTTCCTCCTTCGCACTCTTCTTTCTCGGAAGTCCTGAATATCCCAACCTGGCTCGGCGGTATCGAGTTTACGCCCCAAGGACGCCCCTATTTTAAAGGCCGATACTCGATGAAGGTTTACTTCCCGAAAACAATCACCGCGAACTGCCTCCTCCTTGAGCAAACAGGTTCAAGCGCGGGTACCGACTGGTCTGTGTCAGAAATTCGAGTTCTTCCCCCCGACCCTGGCAGCGCTGACTAATCTTCTCAGCTCTGCATGCGGATCCGAGCTGCGCGACTGCGCTGCGTCTCGTTTCTCCTAGGAGTCTGTCCCGTAGAAAATTTTCACCACTACATGTTGTGGTGGTAACGGGAAACACTCCTAGCCTTACTTACTCCGCATTAGCGGTCTTTTTAAGGATGCTACGCTGCTCAGCTACCGCTTTGGCAATGTGATCAAGCACGCCATTGATAAAGTTAGGGGACTCGTCGCTCCCGTACAATTTGGCAATTTCTATGGCTTCGTTAATAGCGACATTCGGTGGAATCTCTAGCAAGAACTGAAGTTCAAAGGCAGCGAGGCGCAGTAAATTGCGATCTACTCGCGCCATTCGGGCGATGCTCCAGTGAGTCGACGCACCAGAGATAAGGCGATCTATCTCTTCAAGATGGGCGGTTACGCCGCGTATAAGGGTAAGCGCGAAATCTCGATTCTCAATATCTCCTCCACGCTGCTTGGCATCGGCCGCAGGACCCGAGTGAGCAGCCTCAGCAGTCGCCGAAAATCCGCTCAGCGAGTCTTCTGAGAGGTCCATAATATCGTCGGGGTAGAAGGCAGCGAGAAAACGCGAGAGCGCATTCTCGTTCCATTCTCCTAGTGTATCGCACTGGTAGAGCGCTTGTAGCGCTGCCTCCCGTGCTTTTCGCCGTGATTTCATCCCACCATCCTCAATCAACCCCCCCGGCTGATCTCCTCTAGTGGATAATCCGATTGTCACCACGAAATGCTCCTAGGAATTCTTCTGAAATCCATAACCGACTAAAAAGACTGACTAATTTCTGCCTTTTTCACGAAGTCGCAAGGTGAAAGTACTATTTTGCAACTGCGCCCCCACCCCAAATGAGGCATGGGAAGCCAGCTGCTACTAGGAACACCCCAGCCCCTAGATCTCTATGGACCATAGACCTTTAGAAGGTTATGGGTGAGCAGATGATAGGTGGTACGTGAAAAGGTGAAAGCACGGCGCCTCACCTTAAGACCCTAATAATATAGAATATTTTGCTAGCTTCCGACAAGTACTCAGCCTTCCTTCCCTCCAGGCTAAATGAGGTGCCCAAGCTTGGTGCGCTTGGTCTCAAGATAACTTCGCGAATACTCATCGGGCTCAACGACGATAGAAACCCGCTCCGCAATGCGCACTCCGAACACCTCCAAGGCCTTAACCTTTTCTGGGTTGTTCGTCATAAGCCGCACAGAGTTCACCCCGAAAGTCGAAAGCATCTTCGCTGCCACTGCAAAATCTCTAAGATCGGGGGCGAATCCAAGTGCAATGTTTGCATCCACGGTATCATGGCCCTGATCCTGTAGAGCGTAGGCTCGCAGTTTATTAGCTAGCCCTATCCCCCGCCCCTCTTGCCGTAAATAGAGCACTATCCCCGCCCCTTCTTTGACGAGCGCATCAAGAGCGCGGTGAAGCTGAGGACCGCAGTCACACCTGCGGCTGCCTAACACATCTCCCGTAAGACACTCGGAGTGGATTCTCACCAGGGGAGCCCCCTCCTTCGCTGCCTTTGCGATATCACCGTATACTAGCGCTAAATGTTCCTTACGACTCACATCATCCGCAAGCACTACTGCTGTGAAGCGCCCTTGCGGGGTGGTGAGCTCCGTGCGCGCGATTTCGCGAACCAGCACCTCATGCGCAATCCGGTGCTTGAGGACTTCGGCCACACTCGTAATCTTAAGGCCAAAGCGCCGTGCAAAGGCGTTAAGCTGAGCGCCCCTCGCCATGGAGCCATCAGGATTCAGAATTTCACAAATTATTCCAGAAGGTGTGAGTCCACTTAGCCTCGCAAGATCAAAGGAACCTTCCGTTTGCCCTTGACGTCCAATGACCCCAGCAGGGGAAGCAATGAGAGGGAACACATGCCCAGGACTCATAAAATCGTTCGGCACCGCGTCCTGCGCAATCATTCTCTGCATGGTTCGCGCTCGGCCGCTTGCCGTTACCCCGAACCCCGCAACCTCCCGCGCATCAACACTCACGGCAAAAGGCGTCTGAAATGAGGAATTGTTAGTCAGGGTCTGGAGCGGAATATTAATGCGCTCGGCAACGCTGCCCGAAACCGTCACGCAAATCAGCCCCCTGGCTTCTCGCATCATGAAGGCGATGGCATCGGAAGTTACCTTTTCGGTGGCAAGAATCAGATCGCCCTCATTCTCGCGGTCCGCATCGTCCACCATGATCACCATTTTGCCTTGGTGAAACTCGGAGACAATCTCGGAAAAAGGGGCTATTTCTAGTTGGCTCTCAGACATGAACACTTAGGATAGTTTTGACGTAGCGAGCAAGCATATCGATCTCAACATTTACCGCCTGCCCGACGGTCTTTGAGGCCAAAGTCGTTACGTCCGCGGTATGCGGTATGATGTACACACCAAAAGTCTTCTCTGTTACCTCCCCCACGGTGAGCGAAACGCCAGCAAGGGCGATAGAGCCTTTAGTGGCGACGTAAGGGCGCAGGGCCTCTGGAAGCTCCCAGGTAAGCATTATAGAATTGCCATCGGGCGAGCGATCCAAAAGAGCCACACGTGCATCAACATGGCCTGAAACGAAATGCCCATGAATGCGGTCCCCACTACGCATCGAGCGCTCCAAATTAACCCTATCTTCCGCGACAAGGGTACCAAGCGTAGTTTTGCGAAGAGTTTCTGGCGCCGCATCAAAAGAAAGGAGAGCGCATCCTAC
This sequence comes from Bdellovibrionota bacterium, assembly GCA_044356455.1. GTDB lineage: Bacteria > Bdellovibrionota_C > UBA2361 > UBA2361 > JBGSMV01 > JBGSMV01. The sequence goes on from JBIKWF010000022.1 coordinate 31,782, forward strand.
ACCTTGATCAAGCGCCACCACGGTAAGACAGCAGCCTTCTATCGAGATGGAATCTCCAATCTTTGTGGCTGAATGGTCCAAGCGACTTTCGATAACAAGCCGCGACCCCACGGTAAGGCCGTGATGATCCACTGCGACAACCCGGCCCGATTCTTCAACAATTCCAGAAAACATCAGTGCTCCGTTTTGGGATTTATCACTTCAGCTTTAGGAGAGGACTCAGAAGCCGCGTCTCTCTTCCTTGATCCTGCCAATTCTTGCTCAACTTTTTTACTTCGCTTGGCACGCGCACCGCCCTTAAGCGACTCAAGGGTGTCGACAAACTGGCTTACATCTCGAAACTCTCGATAGACCGAGGCAAACCGCACGTAGGCCACCTTATCGAGTCCTTTGAGAGCATCCATGACATACTCGCCCACCTGACGACTCGGAATTTCCTTGGCGCAGAGTTCGTGAATCCTACCCTCGATCTCATCAACCGTGGCATCAATATCCTCTATCTTCACCGGCGTTTTCTCACAGGCGCGAATAAGGCCCGCACGCACTTTTACTCGGTCAAAGGGCTCGCTTCGACCATCCTTTTTTACGACCATGGGGAGTGCAAGCTCTATGCGTTCGAACGAAGTGAAGCGAAAACTACAACCATCACACTCTCTGCGCCGACGAATTGCGTTCCCATCGCTTCGCGAATCGATTACTGAAATCTGCTCTGAGCTACAGCGCGGGCATTTCATAGAGCTACCTCATGAAGAGACATGCGTTAAAGCCGGTTGCGATAAAGGGGGAACCTCTCGCTGAGTGCTCGAACGTCGGCCCGCACCTTTGCAAGCGACTGCTCGTTGCCTCGTGCTTGCACTGCGCTCGAGATAAGACTCGCCACCATTTTCATCTCTCCTTCCCCCATACCACGAGTGGTAAGAGCAGGAGTGCCTAGGCGAATTCCACTACAGACCGAGGGAGGAGCGGGGTCAAAGGGGATGGTATTTTTATTGCCAGTGATGCCAACAGAATCAAGAATTGCTTGCGCGTCTTTTCCTGAAATGGACGCGGGGCGTAGGTCGACTACGAGCAAGTGTGAGTCGGTTCCACCAGATACAATCCTGAAGCCCTGAACCTCGAGCTCCCGACTAAGTGCGCGTGCATTCGCAATAACCTGCTTCGCATACTGCTTAAATTCAGGAGCCATTGCCTCCTTGAAGGCCACTGCTTTAGCAGCGATGGTATGCATATGAGGGCCTCCCTGTAGGCCTGGGAACACCGCTTTGTTTATTGCCTTGGCATGAACCTCTTTCCCAAGCACGAGGCCTGAACGCGGGCCGCGAAGGGTCTTGTGCGTAGTGGTGGTAACGATATCGGCCACACCAACAGGGCTGGGATACTCTCCTGCAGCAACAAGTCCGGCGTAATGAGCGATATCAGCCATAAGATAAGCGCCGACCTCCTTCGCTACTGCGCCAAAGCGCTCGAAATCAATTTGCCGCGAGTACGCAGAAGCTCCCGCGATGATCATCTTCGGGCGATGCTGCAGCGCCATGCTGCGAAGCTCATCATAATCGATAAGGTGATCGGTCTCTCGAACCCCATAAGCCACGATCTTGTAATGCTTTCCGGAGAAGTTTACGGGACTTCCATGCGTGAGATGCCCGCCTTGATCAAGACGCATTCCCATCACCACATCACCCGTGGAAAGGAGCGCTTCAAATACCGCTTGATTCGCTTGAGCTCCTGAGTGCGGCTGAACATTGGCAAACTCAGCACCAAAAAGCTTGCAGGCTCTTTCTATTGCGATGCTTTCAACCTCATCAACTACTTCGCATCCTCCGTAATACCTTTTGCCCGGAAGGCCTTCCGCGTACTTATTGGTCAGGATAGATCCGTTCGCTTCGAGAACTGCTTCCGAGACAAAATTCTCGCTAGGAATCATCTCGAGTCCATACTCCTGTCGATGAGTTTCTCGCTTCACGAGATCGAAGATTTGGGAGTCGCTTGCTTTGAGAGAAAGTGCGTGATGCGATGATTTCACAGGTAGCCTCAGTGAATTAGTTAACCTGAGGCAGGATAAATCAGCTTGTGGAAAGCCTCAAATCAAAGCTACAGAAACTGCGACCTAAATCGCAGCCCGCATGAGCCGACGTCTTCGCCAGCCTCCGCGGGCGAAAGTTGCCCCGCCCACGCCCCTCGCCTGAAAGCAACCAGAAGCGCGGAGCGGGCGCCAAAAAACACAAGGGCACAGAGATAACTGAGAGAACGTAAGCCCTCAGTTATCTCTGCACCCCTGTGTTTTTAGCGGCGCTGTGTTTTTAGCGGCGCTGTGTTTTTAGCAGCGCTGTGTCTCTAAACTGTCCCAAACACCACGACCTGGTGGTGTCTAAGCGAACTGCCCTACAGCAGAACTACAGAATAGAAAAACTACAGAATAGAAGAACTATTCTGCCTGCTTGCCAGTGATGTACGAAAGCACATCCTGAACAGTCTGGATCTTCTCTGCGTCTTCGTCAGGAATCTCCATGTCATACTCTTCTTCAAGAGCCATGATGAGCTCAACGATATCGAGTGAGTCAGCGCCCAAATCCTCAATAAACGAAGCTTCAGAGGTGACCTCATCAGGGCTTACGCCGAGCTGGTCAACAATAATTCCCTTAACTCTCTCAGTGATTTCCTCTGCCGATGCCATTACAGTTCCTCCAACATTAGCTTCGTTCATACTCATAATCCCAATCTCCAATCGGGTAAAGACGCTGCGGATAAAGACTAGGCGCCAATCTATCAAGCGCCCAAACCACCAGGCGGCCCAACAATCAGCCGGCCCAACAATCAGCCGGCCCAAAAATCAGGCGCCCAAAATCAGGCGACTGCGTTATGCGACCTATTCCCGCGCCGTTACTTAACGCACCCCGCGTACTAAAACTTCGAGGCGCTACCAGTATCAGATTACAACTCCGTACCTCGAAGGGCTCGCCCTCAGCAAGATACCGAATCAAAATTCAAACACTTCTCGCTTCTATACTTTTCAGCTAGATAGCAGAAAAAGCTCAGTAGCTCAGGACTTTACGCTAGTGAGACAACACGACCTACCCGATGTTACCCGTCCCAATTAGCCTGATTCAAGCCATCCTGTCCCCGAACAGACTGTCACTAAATAGTCCGCCACTCAAGTCACTCCGCCAAACCTTCCTTCAAGACACCACCTTAAAAAAGACACCGCTAGTGTCCGAAGAAATCATGAAGACAACTCTTCGGTTCTGCATGCATCAGTAAGGCGTACGAGCGGAGAGTCACACTGTGGTAAAAAACACCGCGCTCAAAATCAAACTCGGAGTGTGTCCCGTAGGAACACAAATCTTCAATTCGGACACGATCCGTAGGTAGGCTGTCTCGTTACCGTAGACTGTCTCGTTACCGTAGACTGTCTCGTTACCACTGACACATGCAGTGGTAGAAATTTCCTACGGAACAGACTCCCAATCAGTAGGACCAGGCCCCTTAAATAAAGGATGCTGCCAGCATAACTTGCCAACACAACCTCCCTGAGAAGGGTACACATGTGTGCTCGAATCTAATTAGAGGGATTGCCGCCGCGAGTCAATACCACCCCCGAGAATGAAAACATGGACAAAAAACAAGATAAACCCAAATAAAATTAGCTACATATACAGGCCGCCATTTACTCCCACCACTTGCCCCGTGATGTAGCTCGCCCTGTCGCTCGCGATAAATGCCACGAGCGCTGCAACTTCATCCGCCTTCCCTGTACGCGCCAAGGGCACAGACTGCACATGCTCCTCAACAACCTTGGCATCAAGTGCCTTAGTCATGTCCGTTTCAATAAACCCTGGAGTTACCGCATTTACCGTGATGGCTCGCGAGGCAAGCTCCCTTGCCATAGATTTTGTCATTCCAATGAGGCCAGCCTTTGAAGAAACATAGGCAACCTGCCCTGGGTTACCCATCTCACCCACCACTGAGCTTATATTAATTATCCTGCCCCAACGGGCCTTCATCATGACTTTCGCGGCGGCACGTGCGCAATAAAACGCGCCGTCAAGATTGGTGGCCATAGTGCTGCGCCAGTCATCGTCCTTAAAACGAATCAAGAGCCCGTCTCGCGAGATACCCGCATTATTTACCAGAATATCGAGTCTTCCCTTGCGCTCTTTGATGCCATCAATAGCAGCATCAACTGCATCACGCTGAGCGACATCGAACCCCGCTACTTCGGCAATAGGCCCCGCCCCACCAGCCGCCGCCCATGCCTCAGCACAGACCTTGGCAGTTTCTTCAGCGGCAGCTGCATTTGAAGTGTAATTTATAACAACGTAGCAACCAGAAGCGGCAAGTTCAGCGCAAATCGCGCGCCCAATCCCCCTGGAACCACCTGTAACAAGCGCAACCTTTCCCGAAAGATCAATCTTCATCTGAATCTCTCCCCAAATAGTTTCACAGAAATCATGGGCCTTGCTGAGGCGCTAGAGTCTGTCCGAAATGAAGATTATGCTTCCACTGGACACATTCCTAGCCTTGCATCGCATTTCTCGGGGCAAAAAGACATGCCGCACCAAGAACAAAAAGACCCGCGTTTGGCGGGCCTCTTCGCACTTTGGTTCTCTGCCAGAATTTTCTTCAAGGCCGAGCGCCAAATTTGCAATGATCAAGTAAGACTAATGATGCAAACTACTGAGCCTGCTTCTGCTCGACGACTTGCTTGCCGCGATACTGTCCGCAAGCCATGCACATACGATGGCGAAGCACAGGCTCCCCACAATTTGGACATACAATTGCATACGTGCGCGTAAGGAAATCGTGAGCGCGGCGAGTGCTAGTACGGGAAGTGGACATTCTTTTCTTAGGAACTGACATAAAGCCTCAAAGTAACAAGAAATTCTAATAAACGCGCAGCAGGTACATATCTAGCTGCAAATAAAGCTGGTGCTGCCAACGCTCAAGCCTCGGGACCCTATCATATGCGCCACCATGGCTCAAGAAACGGCGAAAATATGAATTACCCCTCAAGAATCGGAACTTAGATGCTTCTCGCAAGCCACAGCAACAAATCGTGCAATTTCAACGCGTTACAGCCAATTCCATGGCGACCCCATTACACTCACCAAGAATTATCTCACTAAAAAACCACAGAGGGCACAGAGCCCACGGAGAAAAAATCTATCTCCGTGATCTCTGTGCCCTCTGTGGTTTAAGAATCATTCCAGAAAACAACTGGCGCCTAATATCTGGCGGCTACCAGCGTTACTTTGCAAGCCGCTGCTACCACTCCTTACTACCACGAGTAAGCGGGCTTCCGACTGGCACAAACGGATACTTCGCCAGGAAGGAATGGATACAGAGGACAAACGCTCCCAAGAACCCAAGCGTGAGACCTACATCGAATATACCAAAAGGAATTACCGTTGGTGAAAGCTCAGGAACGATAATGAGATACTTCTCAAGCCAAATACCTACCAGGATGATCGTTGCGACAATGCTATACGCACGAGGAGATTTCTTAACATCCCGGCTAAGCAACATGACAAAGGGAAGTACAAAACACATCCCAAACACAATCCACCCAAGCCCCTGCCAAGGCATCTCACGCGTACGCAAAATCATCCACTGAGTCTCCTCAGGAAGATTTCCATACCACTGAGGAAGAAACTGGCTGAAGAAGGTGTATCCCCAGAGCATGCAAAAACCAAAATTGATTTTCCCTAAATCCCACATTTGCTGGGTGGTGAGAACCTTTGCGTATTCACGGTGGCGACTCGCAAGATAAAGCGCAGTAATGGCGATCATTGCGAGCGCGGTATAAATGTTCGCTAAAAAGACAAAGCCGCCAAACATGTTCGAGAACCACATGGGGTTCATACCCATGAGCATGTCAAATGCGAAAAGAGAGTAGGCAATTGCATACACGAGAATAAGCAGCGGCGCGTTCCAGGAGAGTTTGCGCTGGGTCTCTATCCCCTCACATTCTGCGCCCCTCCACTCTCCAACCAAGTTGTCGTACTGAGAATTATGCCACCTATCTATGTGGCCAGCCTTCTCTCGAATTGTTCCGACATCGGCACGTACAGAGAGTCTTACAAAGCGCCACATGAGGAAGAAAAGAAGTGCAAGCGCCAGTCCGATGCGCCCGTATACAAGATCTGGTTGAAACCAGAACTCACGCCCTGGCATTGGGTTCGTGCCCCAGTAAAAGAGGTAGTCTTTGCCGAGATACGAGGCCCAAAAACCAATGTAGGCGAAGGGAAGAAAACTAACCCCTGACTCCGCGATACGTCGAAGCGGGGGAGTCCATTCAGCGCGCACTATTTGAAAAATGGCACAAAGGATCACCATCCCACAGGAGATTCCAGTCCAAAAAAACAAATTCGTATAATAAGTCCCCCAGAACTGTTTCGGCGGAAGGGCAATAACCCCATACGTGAGCGCCACGAGCCCTACTAAAACACACAGCCACATAAGCTTCCGCAAGCCATGCGTCGGCGCAATCGGCTCGGCCTTAATTAGCTCGTCTACATTTAAATGTGCTGTCATCGAATGCATATAGCTCTCACTTCCCTAAGAGGTCCTTTACGAAAAGACCACCTGTTCTCAAAGGCCACACCGTTCTTGCGGCCAACCACGTCATACGGAGAAAGAAATTTTGGCTGAAATTGCTTATTTCCCGAAATTACTCAGGCAACTACAGTCCTGGACTCTCCGCCTGCATTTTCCTTACATAGCTCACGAGATCCCAAATCTCATTGTTGGACAGCTTCCAACCATACCTTGGCATGAGAGCATCCATGCCGCGAAACACGTACGACCAGATGTATCCATCAGTCTTCGCGAGGTCGTACTTTGGCTGCGTAAGAAGAAGATTCAAGCTAGGAATGCCACTCGCAGCGAGACTTGAGGGCTTATGCTCCCCATTAATAATGGAACCATGGCAAACGGTACAATTCACCTGAAAGAGACGCTCTCCGCGTCGTGCAGATGCTGCGCTATTCTTGAAAGGATTCTCCCACTGCTCAGCAATCGTCTTCCGATCCGGGATTTGCCGCTCTACAGTCCCCACAGGAACTGCATGCGCGTTCTTTGGTCTCATCACCGCACCCGTGACAAGTTGCCCCCCCACCATGTCTTGATTGAAAGGCAGTGCAAGTACGTCGCCCCCACTCGCAAGGACAAACCCAAGCGACAGCAACGCACACGAAAAATGAGAGAATAAGCTTACTTTCATGGTCTATAACCCATCTCGAACATCCACATCCTCGGCACCACAGCTAAGGAGTCTTGTCTTTACTTGATCAATATCAGAGGACTCACATCCCACTACCACTCCGAATTTGTCACACGAGAACCGGGGATCGTAACCAATCTTTCGAAAGAGATCCGGAATCTTGCAGAAGTGGAACATCGCGAGAAGCGTAAAAATTGCGCCAAAAAGAATGGTGCATTCGTACCCGATCACCACAAATCCTGGCGGCGAAATAATATTCTTGGCACTGACTCGCAGCGGATAATCAAGCGAACATAATATAGCGAGAGAAAAACCAGCTATCAGCCCCGTGACCGCCCCTGTTGCGGTTACGAGGCGCACAGGACTTTTCTCTGGGTAAGTAAGCGCCTCAAGATCATGATTAGGAACGGGTGAGTAAACCCTGTAATCAAGATCGTGCTTCTTGGCATCTCTCACGGCATTCATGGCGTCATCGAGATAACTGAATACCCCCACCACTACTTTGTTGCCCCGAATACTGGTCATGCTGACACCTGCAAAACTAAAAATCGTCCTAAACGTTTTACCCTAAGCACTCACCTCAATGTGCGTGTGCGTGATCTCCGTTACGCATTGGCGGAGGCAAGATCTCCTTAATTTCCATCATTGCTACTGCCGGGAAGAACTTAAGGAATAGCGTCATCCACATCCCGAACCAGCCAAAAGCACCAAGGGTAATCCCGACATCTACCCACGAGAAATTGTAGTTACCCCAAACGGAGGGCAAGAAGTCATGGGCCAAGGATTGGACAATGATATTGAAACGCTCGAACCACATTCCAATATTGATGATAATCGAAAGCACGAAAAGGAAGGGGATATTCGTGCGAAGCGGCTTACACCAGAGAGCCAGCGGAGCCATACAGTTGCAGAAAGCCATGATCCAGAAGGCAAGCGCATACTCACCAAAAGGCCTAAACCAGAACTGCGCGCGCTCAAAGGGATTATTACTGAACCATGCGATGTAGAACTCAGTAATATAGGCGTAGGAAACAATGCCGCTCGTTACCATGATGAGCTTACTCATCGCGTCAAAATGGTCGGGAGTAATCAGGCGCTCTAACTTGTAGACCTTTCGGATCGGAATAACGAGCGTCATCACCATGGCGACCCCTGAGAAGATCGCTCCCGCAACGAAGTACGGAGGAAAGATAGTCGCATGCCAACCAGGTACAATGCTCACTGCGAAGTCCCAAGAAACGACGCTATGCACCGAGACCACAAGCGGCGTTGCGAAGGCCGCGAACAGCAGATAGGCCGAAGTGTAATGCTTCCACTGCGTATGACTCCCCGACCAGCCAACCGAAGTCACCGTGTAGAGAATCTTGCGGAAGGTGGTCTTGGCTCTATCGCGCATAATGGCGATATCGGGGATCAAGCCGACAATAAAGAACGTCGCTGATACGGTAAGGTAGGTGGAAACCGCAAATACGTCCCACAGTAGCGGCGACCTGAAATTAGGCCAAAGCGCCATCTGGTTTGGATAGGGCATGAGCCAATAGAAGAACCAAGGACGCCCCAAGTGAATAAGTGGGAACAGTCCGGCGGTGAGAACGGCGAAGACCGTCATCGCTTCCGCCAAGCGGTAAATTGAGTTTCTGAATTTGGCGCGGAACAAGTAGAGCACCGCTGAAATAAGAGTTCCGGAGTGCGCAATACCAACCCAGAATACGAAATTGGTGATATAGGCACCCCATGATATCGGATGAGATTTACCCGACTCTCCGATACCAACAATGATCTGTTGGGACCAGCTCACAGCCCCCACTGCTACGCAACAGAGACAGAGCGCCAAAAGACAATACCAACCAAATGTTGGCGGCTCCATCATGCGTGCTACCGTATCATCGACCTCGGCATACGTTACCGGAGGCTCTTTCTTCGCGTGCTCTTTACTGTGGTGTTCCATGGGTCCAGCGTCTCATTGAAACTGCTTTTACTTCTCATCTCCTAAGTCGCCCTTTAGGGGTGTCCCCCCTTGAGGTTTCCTTACGAAGACTCTTACTGCGCAAATTAACCGAAAGGGCCCTCACAAGAGCCCTTTCGGGGACGGCAACTCTTTATGTCCTCGTGTACCGCAACCTTTCAAGGTAACTCACCGCAGGCTGAGTATTCACATAGTAGTCGAGAACCTTGTAGGCCCGTGCGGACTGCCGCTTCTTCACCACGGCACTCCCCATATCCTTGAGATTTCCGAAGGTAAGCGCTTGGGTCGGACAACTCTGCACACAGGCGGGCTGCACTTCCCCGTCTTTGACCATGCGACCTTCATCCTTCGCGTGATCTTTTCCTTCAACGATACGCTGCACGCAGAAGGTGCACTTCTCCATGATCCCGACAATACGCTTTGTTACATCGGGGTTGAGCTGCATATTGAGAGGTTCAGGAAACTCGTAATCATACCAGTTAAAGCGTCGTACCTTGTAGCTACAGTTGTTAGAGCAGTAGCGAGTACCTACGCAGCGATTATAGACCATCGCATTGAGGCCCTCTTCGTTATGATACGTTGCATAGACTGGACAAACCGGCTCACAAGGAGCGTTGTTACAGTGCTGACACATCATCGGAAGGAAGCTGACACTCAGCTCCTCAGGTGCAGGAGCCTCCGTGTTAGTCGCTCCATGGTTGTCATAGTAGCGCTCGATGCGTATCCATGACATCTCTCGTCCTTCAGAGATGCGCTGAGCCCCGACAACGGGGATATTGTTCTCGGCGTAACAAGCAACGACGCACGCCGAGCAGCCCGTACAAGCGGCAAGGTCGATAGTCATGCCCCACTCGTACATTGGATGTTCGCGCTGCTGATACATCTGCTTTATCTCATGCGAATGCTCATGCGCATAAGACTGCTTGGTGGTGAGCCCCCCAGTCGAGTCTTCTGAAATTAGCGAAGTGCGGGCAATATCACGACCATGCTGGAAATCACTTCCCATCAGTTTGGTGAGTTTTGCCCTGCCTGGTGCTCGAAAGCCTCTTACTTTTGTAGAAAGAAGCGCCACAGCATCGCCTGATTTAGTGTCACCTGACTTAGCAGCACCTGCTTTATCTGAGGCCCCCTTCGCCACTAAAGACAGAACATTGCCGCCACCTACCTGCTGGGCATAGCGACCATAGCCTTGGTGACCTTGACCGAGCGGTACAGCTACCATTTCCTGTCGAACGTAGGGCGATACAAGAACGGGAACATTAATCTCCCCGTAGAAATTACGGAGGGTGATAACATCGCCCTGCTCAACGCCGACCTTTGCTGCGGTATCTGGGTGAATTTCTGCCCAGCTATTCCACACCAACTGAGTAATGGGGTCCGCAAGTTCTTGCAGCCAGGGCCTATTCGCCGCACGTCCGTCGAATGACTTTACCGAAGGATACGGCATCACGGTAAGCTCAAAGCCTCCAGCCTCAGACTTTCCAGCCGGATACGGATCAGAGAACTCTGGCGCGGAGAAGTTCAGGGCGAATGAAGCCTTATCAACCTTCACGCGAACGCGCTCTGAAGGATCCTGCTCAGCTAGAGCACCGGGGAAGAATCCGCCACGCTCTACGGATTCGAGCCAAAAAGTTGCGAAGTCACTGGAAACTCCATGAGTGCGGGAAACCGCCTTCCAACTCTCCTGAAGATACTCGAAGAACCCCTCAGGTGAAAAGGCGCCGCCGCTGCGACCCGAGATTCCCTTGCCAGAAATTTCCTTTCCTGCGGCCTTTGCAAGCTTAATCAGGTTATCGCCAAGGTCGCGCGTGCTAAATACCGGAGCCATCGCTGGCTGTACGAGCGAATAGTGTCCTTCAAACGGGCGTACATCGCCCCAGGACTCAAGACCTGAATGCGAGGGCAGAATGAGATTTGCATTCTTTGAGGTTTCATCAAGATGACTCGAGAGACTCACCACCAGCGGAACCTTACGCAGCGCATACTCAAAGCCATAGTCACTTGGCAGAGTGAAGGCGGGATTGGTCCCATGGAGCAGCACCATCGAGATGTTCCCCGAGTCCATGTCCCCCACAAGCTTAGTCATCTTGGCGAGGGACGTCTTAGGAACTCTCATGCGGCTTAGATTTATTGTCGCGCCAACATTCCCCAGAACTGAGTTGATTAAGTTAACCGCCACTAGCAACGACAACGCGTCCTGCGTTGCAGCGGCTGCACCACCACCAATCACAAGGGATGTCTTCGCAGAGTTGAGATAGTGCGCAACAAGCACAATCTTCTGTTCCTCAATGCCCGCTTCCGAAGCAACCGCGCCTACGCTTACGCCCTTCACGAGACCAGAAATCTGCTCACGTACCTCTGGGGAGAGGTTGGACCCGCGGCCACTTTCCACAAGAATCTTGAGTACGGCGAGCGCGATTCGAACCTCGGTACCCGGCTTATTCATCAGCCATTGGTCAGCGTTTGCGCCGCTAAGAGAAAGTCGTGGTTCAACTTGAATTACCCGCACAGGCTTCGCTGAGCGGCGGCTATCGGCCCATTGCCGTGCAAATTGTACAGGAGAAACCCACGTCTCTAGAAAATCAGCTCCGAAGTTAAGAAGAACTTCCGCCTTATCGATTGAGTATTCGGGAATGCCATACACGCCGAAGACAAGCTCTGAGGCCTTGGCAAGCGCCACGGGCTGAAGCACGTCATAGGTTACGTGATCTGCTGAGAAATTACTCGACCATTCCGATACAAGCTCAGAAATGGCGCCTGTCATCTCACCGGTGAGTACTGCGCGTTTTTTGCCCTCTTTAAGAGATTCCTTGAGGGCTGCGCTTACCTGAGCCGAAGCCTCATCCCAAGAAATGGGTTCAAAACGAGCCGTAGCTCCTACGCCAGACACGCGCTTAAGCGGCTGACGAATACGGTCTGGATCATAGAGATGCTGAAGTGATGCTTGGCCAAGCGCACACAAACCGCCGGATCCGATCGGATTGCGCGGATTTCCTTCCACCTTAACGGCGCGTCCCTCGCGAGTGCGAACCTGAATTCCGCAACCGGCAGTACATTCGGTACATGTCGAGCTATACCAAACAGCCACGCCAGGAATCTGCTCTGCCTCACCCTTTACATACGAGTAAATATTCTGCTGTTTATCGGTCGCGCAGCCTGCGGCACCGGCAGCCGACGACGCGCCAAGGACCTTAAGGAAATTACGCCGCGACATTGAGCCTACCCCTGAGGTAGCCCCAGTGGCAGCGCTTGCGCCTCGAGGAGAAATCTGGACGAGCGCACTACCCTCAGCTGAGCTCAGCGAATCTGCAGTAAGAACATCTTCGCTTAGTGCTACGTTGTTTGACGGTACAGTCTGGCGTGTCATGGTATTCAACAATGCTTTTAAGATTAAGCCCGCTTTTTTGAACCCTTTCCTTCTCAGGCGGCCCACTCAGGCAATTTGTTTGCTCGAAGTTTTCCTAGCTCCTCATTAGCCAACGGCAACTTTTGCACTAATAGTGACAAGTCACACAGTCGATGCTCGCGCCGCGTTGACGGTGACAATCAACACACCACCCCATCTTCATGGAACTGGCTCGTTCGACGACCTGCATATTAGGCACTTGCCCGTGACATTCCTGACAGGCAACCCCAGCCTTCACGTGTCGCTTGTGATTGAAATGTACGTAATCAGGCATCACGTGCACTTTAACCCATGGGATTGGTTCGCTACGAGACCAATAGCCCTCAAGCTTCGCAACCTCAGCCGCACTTTGCGCGAGACGATCCTTCTCGCTCGCGTCGGTTGCCGCGTCACCCTGCGCCTTAAGAGAGGCGCTGCTCACGACTTTATGGCACCCAATACACGCCTCAACTTCAGGAATCGCGGCATACGCTGCCTTCGCAACTGAATAGTGGCAGTACTGACACTCCATCTTGTTCTTCTGAACATGAGTAATGTGGCTGAAGTTAATGGGCTGCTCCGGGCGGTATCCGCGAGCGCGCTGCGGGGGGCCAAAATAGCGGTAGTAATCAACGATGTGCAGATCCCACAAGGCAGCCTGGCCGTTGTTGTACACGCCGTCGCGAACGCCTAGCTCGGTATATTTCCCGATGGGTGTCGCTCCATAATTAGAAAGGTCAGATGGCGCAGCGCCCCCCGATCCATTCTGAGCCCCTGCGGTGTTTATACCGGCAGGCTCAAAGAAAAAGATGAACGCGAAACAAAGGGCCCCAAACCCGAGCGCCAATGAAAGAGGAGAGATTTTTTGTGTACGCATGAGAAAGCTTCAGCGAATAACAACCAAAGCAGAGATCAGATTAGACAAATTTCTTACTACCGCCGTCATCCCTCGCGAAGGATCCACCCAGCATAGACAAGTCCTCCTGTACCAAAGTCGCTCTCAAGCAAACTCTGAAAAACAGATGTCTCTGCGATTGGACTCCCCGCTCCGAACATCGAGCGCTGACCCGTGCTCCTGGTCTATAACGGATTTGTCATGAAAACTAAATGAGTGAAAATGAGTAGACCTATAGATTCCTTACTTGCTGGAAATAAAATTCTTTAGTACCCCCCGCCCCCCTTAGAAGCAGGCCGGCGAATACATGCCCCAACAAAGGTAGGCGAGAGGGAATCGCCGGACAGACCGCAAGGTAGCAAGCGTCCGCTGCATTTTGAAATAATGAGGACAATATCAGGGCAATTTTCACTGGTCGCGGAATGCGAGCGAGCCCCTTTAACAAAATTAGGTAGGGATGGTAGGCATCAGATGCCCTTAAATTGCGTAATACGCAAAACACCGTCAAAGACGGAGTTCTAGTTACGCGCCGCTCCTCTCCATTAGAAACCACCCATTCTCTACTCCCCCCTCATGGGAGCTGAAGTAAGCCAGATGAAAAGGATGGGAGTCGAGGGCAAATCATGAACCCATGTGGCCATTGTGCTACAAACCTATGCCGCAAAAGGCTAGCCCTCCCCCCCTACGGCATTTAAAATACATAACCATACCAGTGTTCTAGCATATTCATGCACACAAATATTATTTACCTCCCCCCTACCCCCTGGGATAGGTTTTCATCTTATGTTGTTTCAAGAACTATCCGATTCTCTCTTTAGAAGCGCACAAAGAATCCTGCACTCCTAGGGTCCTTTATACCTAGCCAGTGCGGCACTCGGCGGACGCTTGTTTAACCACTTAGGCTGGTTGGTTTAGATACATGGCGACTCCAACATTCACCAAGTACAACAGCATGATAGCCGATCCAGACTTGCAGACTCGCATGCGCCTTAAGCAAGCCACAGCGTCTGTGGTGCAGTTCGGGGAAGTAATTCAAATCGGACATCTGAGCGAAGCAGTTGGGCGCCTCGATGACGGAAAGCGCTGGGATGTTATTTTTATTTCGCATCATTTCACCGATGAAGAAGTAGCGAAGTTTATTTCACGCGCCAAAGAAATGAAGGGCGGCCAAGACACGGCCTTCATTCAGGTAATGAAGAACTCAGACCAAAAGAATGCGGCGATTGCGCAGGCAATGATGCGCGGAGCCGATGGATTTCTCTTTGAGCCATATTCTGTCGATCAGTTGATTGAGATCACGGACCTTTCTGCGCGCATTAAAAGAGAACGCTCTGACATGCGTGAAAGTCTGGCGATGACCCTCATCTTGGGCGACATCATGACCCAGCTCGATCTCGTCGCGTTCCTTAAGGCGTCCGGGTTTGAAGTGACGCGCAGCGCCACAAGGCTGAAGGAGCTCTGCGCCTCACTCAAAGGAAGTGCATCGACGCCAGAGAATCTCGCTCGCTATCATGGAATAGCTCTGAAACTTTTCGTCGAGGCTCCTTTACCAAAGCCCATGTTCCAAGCTCAAAAGTACGCCGGCGTAAGCTCGCGCGTGAAGAAGAAGATGGAAGAAAAGATTATTGCCGAAGTCGAGAAGGAGATGAAGTCTCCAGCGGCTGGGAAAGAGCAATAGTCGGCAGGTTCATTAACTAATCGCACCACGCAACCTGTGCAAGCGCGTTCCGCGGTAGCTTTTTCACTGTATATTTTTCACGCCCCCCCCCATCCTTAGTGGTCTTTGTGTTCTTAGTGGTTGTTCCCAGGATTCATCGACCACTAAGAACGGCTATGAACGGCAGTGCGACCGCAGCGAGCATCAGCTGGCTCAATTTGTTCTCTTCCGTATTTCTAACTTTGGTGTGGTTTCTAAGCAGCTTCTCTGCCGATTTGTCGATTAGGGTTACAAGGGTTAGGTCGTGGAGACACAGAGACCGCGGAGTGTTCGCCGGCAAATTTGTAACTTTCTAGGTGGTACTAGGACTTTGTTTGCGAATGTTCAGGATAGCTAGCAAATATACTAAGGCACAGAGCTGAGCAAAATCTCGATTCTATCTCCCCTCCGCGG
>JBIKWF010000018.1:0-53073 GCA_044356455.1 Bdellovibrionota bacterium
TCTGGGTAGGGCGTCCTGTCCCCAGGGTGCCGCATGATCTTTCAACCTACCTCGTGGCGGCAAATCGAAACCAATTGGGCTGGGCCGGGAGATCTTTCGGCACGCCGGGGCACGTCTCGCCGTCGCCTACTGGCAAAGGCGCAGCAGAGCGCCCTACCGGAGCGTATTTCTGCGCGGAGATGCCGGTGTATCCGCTACGTGCCTGGGCTATTGACTAATGCAACCTGGTTGCGTATGAGAAGGCCTCTTTCATATGAGGTGTTATGCTCATTCCTTCTCGGCGAATTCCGTCATTTCCTTTTTTGACGTCTCTCACTGCCTTTATTCTGCTGGGTGCGTGTTCGGCATTTGGACAGCCTCAAGCTGAGGTTGCTCAAGAGCTAAAGGCGCTTAAGTCTGCTCTTGAAAGCTTAAGCGCGCAGGTTGATGCGCAGCGGAGCCGTATCGCGGTTCTTGAGTCTGAGAATCAGAAGCTCTCTGCCAAGGCCGTAGCGGCGCCCCAAGACAAGGCTCTTGTTTCGGGCGGTGCCTCAAGTTCTGCGGTAGCTCAGCTTTCATCGGGCAATAAGCGCAGCCTTGGTCAATTTAATCCTGATATTGGTTTTGTGGCAGATGTGGTCACGAAACTCACTCAAGATGATGAGGACGGGGAGGGGAATGACCGCGTCAGCGTTCGCCATGCTGAGCTTATCGTCGGCCATGATATTGATCCTTACTCGCGGCTCGATGGGACTTTAGCGTTCTCTGATGTGCATGGCGTTGAGCTTGAAGAGGCTTACATTACGCATTGGGGACTCCCTTGGGACTTTAAGGGCAAGCTCGGTCGTTTCCATCCCAAAGTTGGTATTGCGAGTTCGCTCCATACCGAGCAGCTCGATAGCGTCGACACGCCTCTTTTTGTAAGCCAATACCTTGGTGAAGAGGGCTTTATTAAGTCAGGCCTCGAGTTTTCGAATTTCTTGCCGCTGCCTTTTGAGGATCCGGCAGTTGAGGTTATTGCTGGAATTGTAGAAGGCGGTTCAGGAGAAGAGGGGCAGATATTTGGCTCTACTGCGCGAAGGCCCTCTTTTTATACACGAGTGCGAGGCGCATCGGAGCTTTCGGATGCGAGCAGTCTAGAGCTTGGCGGGACCTTTCTTCTTGGTTCGGCGGATGAAGATTCGGCGAGCGAAGTTCGTGCCTTTGGAGCTGACCTCGTATTTACGCATTCGTTTAACGCGGTCAATCGTTTGAAGCTTCAGGCTGAGGCACTCTTTCAAGATAGATCTGCCGGCTTTACCGAGTCCTCGGAAGAGGATGCCCATGCTCATTCACTGGGTAGGGATGAGGAGGAAGGTCACGAGGAAGAGGAGCATGAGGGTGAGCCACTTCTCTTTAGAGAGAACCCCTGGGGCATGTATCTTCTTGCCGACTACCGTCTTGCGGAGCGTTTCGGGGTTGGTGCTCGCTTCGACCTTGTAGAGCCTATCAATAAAGTTGAGGAAGGTAAGAGAAGCAACGACATCGCCTATAATGCGATGTTCACCTTCCATCAGAGTGAGTTCGCGCGCTGGAGAGTGCAGTACCAGCACTTAGATCGCGCGGAGCTGGGGAGAGATAATCGCTTCTTCCTCCAGGGGACTTTTGCGATTGGTGTGCATAAGCATCAGCTGAATTAAGAAATGCTCCCTTAGTGTTCTCTGTGTTCTTAGTGGTTGTTTTCAATAACCACTAAGAACACAGAGAACACTAAGGGTATAGGGATCTGGAGATAGGGAATGCTTCGAATTTTAACTTGTATCGGAATAGCTCTTGGTGTGGTTTCTGCTGCTTCGGCTGAGCCACTAAAGGTGGTGGCGACGCTGCCTAGCTTTAGATCTTTGGCAGAGGAGATCGGTGGGGATCGGGTGGTGGTGAGCTCGGTAGCAGCTCCGCAGTTTAATGCCCACTTCATCGAGCCAAAGCCTAGTGATGTGTTGCGTGTGAAGCGAGCTGAGCTTTTTATTCATGCGGGACTCGATCTTGAAGCGTGGCGTGGGCCGCTTCTTGATGCGGCGGGTAACGTTCAGGTTCGGGATGGGGGAGAAAGGACGCTCGATCTTTCTCAGGGGATCGTTTTGCTTAATGTGCCCCAGGGAGAGATTACGAGGGCTCAGGGGGATATCCATCTCTTTGGGAACCCGCATTATTGGTCAAATCCAGAGAACGGTTTGATTATGGCGCGCGCGATTCAGCGCAAACTTACGGAGTTGGATCCTCAAGGTGCGGAGTATTTTGCGGGGCGTGGGGATGACTTCGCCTCTCGTCTGTCCAAGGCTATTCAAGAGTGGCGGCTTCAGGCCCAAGGGGTGAGAGGGAAAGGCGTAGTTGCGTACCATGACGAGTGGCCGTACTTGACGGCCTTTTTGGGGATTAGAGAGATTGGATTTTTGGAGCCAAAGCCAGGAATCCCGCCAACGCCGCGCCAGATAGAGCTGCTTACGGAGAAGATGAAGAAGGATGGCGTACGTGTGGTTATTCAGGCTACGTATTCTCCGGATGATTCTTCGAAGGTGCTTGCTCAAAGAGTGGGCGGAACAGTCGTAAAGCTTTGCCAGAACGTAGGGGAGCTCCCAGAGTGTGAAGATTATATCTCCATGATTGGGTTTAATGTACGGGGAATTGTGCAGGCGTTTTTGGGGGCGTCTTAAGCGCAGTGGAGAAGAACATGCCACGTGCCGATTTGACAGATCTTGCGGCACCGCGGGGACGCGGCGCCCTACCATGGGTTTTTTGGTGAGAAGGGGATGGATGGATTTGCCGAAATTATGGTGGGCCCGCTTCTTGCGTGCCTGATTCTTACGGGAATTCATACCTACCTTGGGCTACACGTCATTGAACGTGGTGTTATTTTTGTTGATCTGGCTCTAGCCCAAATGGCTGCGCTTGGGGCTACGGTTGGTTTCCTTCTCGGATTTGAGCTTCATACTTTTTCTGGCTACCTCTGCTCGCTTCTCTTTGCGATGGCGGGAGCGGGAGTTTTCGCTGTAAGCCGATTTCGGCGCCAGGTTATCCCTCAAGAAGCGGTGATTGGCGTGGTTTATGCGGTCGCTGGGGCCGGGGCAATTTTGATTTTGAGCCGCGCTCCTGAGGGGGGAGAGGAGCTTAAAGCTTTAATGGTCGGGCACCTGCTTTTTGTTTCCTGGTCTGAGATCTTAAAGGTCCTGTTTCTCTATTCTTTGGTGGGGATAGTACACTGGGTATTTAGGAATAAATTTTTCCTGCTTACCCGCGATGCCGAGGGCGCTTTTGATAGAGGCGAGAAGGTACGGCTTTGGGATTTTCTTTTCTACGCAACCTTCGCTCTGGTGGTGACAAGTTCTGTTGAGCTTGCAGGGGTACTTCTCGTGTTTTGCTTTCTAACCGTGCCTGCTCTTTGCGGAATTCTGCTTGCTGAGTCTGTGCGGAGCCGGCTCTTGGTGGGCTGGGCGGTAGGGTTTGTGGCGAGTGCGGTGGGAATGGTTGTGTCCTTCCAGGCTGATTTGCCGACTGGGGCTACGGTGGTGTGTACGCTTGGAGCGCTCTTGGCGCTTGTTTTTTTGTTGGCGGCGGTGGGCGTCTGTAAGGTGAGGGGTGTAGGTTAGACCTTAGGGAGCCTCTGAGAAACCTCGATATTTTATTCTTTCTCTCAGTGATCTCTGCGTCCTCTGTGGTTTTTCGACAACTTAAATCAACCACAGAGGGCACAGAGAACACAGAGCAGGTTTTTTTCACAGCTTCCCTAGTTTGTTTTGATTGAGTAAGTCCATCTCCCAATCACCAGATTCTGGACATTCTCCGAGTTCAGCAGTTCGATAAATTCTCTCAAATCTTGGATAAGCTTCATACACCGGCCTCATTAGCTCGAGAGCGATTTCTAAACGCTGGTCATTGGTAAGGGAAGCATAGAACTCTGCATTCGCGCGGTCTGCTTCTTCGTGGCTCGAAAAGTGCTGGATGGTGAAGTCAAAGTTCTTACTTGGCATGTGACCGCAGCGCCTCAGAAGCAGGAGATAACACCCGAAGAGAATAGCACAAATGAGTTAGGGTGAGTAACCCCTTGTTATGAAATGGGATAGTCTAGAGCCTCGTTCACTACCTATGTGCACATGCACTATGCGCACTGTCACTATGCGCACTGTCACTATTCGCACAGTCTTTGCATGAAGCGCATAGACGATGATTCAGGAAGTGACCAAAAGCGAGAGCGAAGCCACCAATAGCCATAAAGATCCAGTGACTAAGGCTCGTGCTGCCGTCGTGGTGATGAAGATGGTGTGCTGATTCTGTGTGGCTATGCCGAAATTCACTGAGGCCAAATTCACTATGCCCAAACTCGCTGAGCCCGAGCGCAAAGAAGATAATTGCTGCAAGAAGGAAGATAAAGGTCTTGCGCTGCCCGTGAACTTTCATTCCCCAGCAGAAGCTCGTGGTGGCAAGAGAAAGAGTAAGGAGAATCATGATGGTCTCGAACTTTGAGCCTGCGATAAAGCCGAGGCCAAGGAGGGGAAGAGACGTCACTACAAACGGTAAGGCGATGCAGTGAATTGCGCAGCCGAAAGAAAGGGTGGCGCCGATCTTATCAAGAATCGTGAGTTCTCTCACAGCTTCTTGCTTAGCATCAGTAGCTGAATCATTTGCCTTGGCCGCAAGACAAAGAGATGGCGCCGCAAGAGGGGCGGGCGGGCAGCAAGACGGGGCTACTTCTTTTACGGCTACGAACATAGAGGGGAGTCTAATGCGACTTGGTTGCGTGAGTCAAATGGTTGAGTTTCTTGTGGCGCGGCGTAAGGCTTTGATCTTATTGCGGTTGCCGGGTTTTAGATGAGGTCAGTCGAGCCCGGTTCCCAGGATGAGCCAGCGCCTTTGCGAGGGGGCTCCGGAACGAGGGTCTGTGGCGTAGCGAACCCAGCTTCTAGCTTTAAATACGAAGTGAATGTTTCCGTCACGAAGAGCCGCGCTCGCGGGGGGATTGGGATCGCGGGCGCCTGATTGCACCGCGGCATGAAGTACCTCATCAAAGCGCGTGCTACCTGAGCTGTCTTCAAGCTCGACTTTGAGGAGCTTGCCTTCTTTTGATAGCACCGCGCGAACCGTGGTGTCGGTCGTCATAGACTGGATGTCTTCCGCTCTTAGGCGCTCCCAGCCCGACGCCCTAAGATACCCGAAGACTTGCACGGCAACGCGCCGCACGAAGACGGCGTAGAGATTCGCCTTGGCGTTGAGCATCGTGATGTCACCGTCAGGAAGAGACGGCAAAAAATCGTTGCTTCCTGCGGAGCCCATGATGCGTGCGCCTGAGCCGGGAGCACGCCCAAAGGGCTGGATATCAGAGAGGCTATTGGTGCGGGAAGGGGACGACTGTCCTGAAAGAGCTGCTGCTATGCGATCCTCCGTGGATTCGGAATCCTGCACGCTAAATCGTTCGAGCATGGTGGAGCGGTCGAGCTTGAGGGATGAGATTCGCTTGGGGGCGGCAGGTTCTTCGGCTGGTTTTGCGAGAGGCGGAGTTTGCTTCTGTTTCGGCTCCGGCTTCTCCTTGGGGCTTTTGTTGGACCTTTGAGGCTGCATTTTTGCTGACATCGCCTCTTTAACCCCAGACTTTGGTCCAGCTACTCCGGCCATCGGATCGTCGCCGCGCTTAATCTGTTCCTTTACCGCGGAGCTATCTCGTTCGGCGAGAAACGTAGGGTCCTTCGGCGGCTCTTTAGATGTTTCTTCGGGAGACGAAACAATTTGGCGTGGTTGGCGAGCGACTTCAGGAACCGGTTTGGCGGGGCGTGGAGGTTCAAAGCTCACCATAAGGACAGGTTCTGTCTGTAGAGAGGAGGTCGGTGCAAGTATTCCAGATACGATAACAAAAAGGGCCAGGAGGGCGTGGACTAGCAATGAGGCGAACGCTCCTCGCCAGAGGTACTCAGAGAGTGAGTTCTGTTCGAGGATTGCTGAGCTCATGGTGCGATAGAAGCGTCGTTGGGTGAGACATCATCGTCTCACGGGAGCCCGCGTAGCAACAGGGCAGAGCTTTCTTCGCGGCTATTCCTCTAACTTTTTGAGCTCTTCTTCCGACACCTCGACTGCGTCTGGGGGCGCAGTTTCTGACAACGCTGCCTCTGGAGCTGCTTTTGCGCTGCCTAAGAAGAGGCCTGGTGTGGTCTCTGGTGAAACTGAGTCTTTCCCTTTGGCAAGCCACTGATGGACGCTGCCCCCTTGTCGAATCTGCGCTATGCGCTCAAGGAGTATTGAGACGTCTTTGGCGTGCGGGAAAAATTCTACTCGGTGCGCGATTTGAGGTTCCTTTCCGGTTTTAATGAGGGCCGCAAGCCATTGGTCAGTAACTCTCATTCCGATTGCTTCTCTTGGCTCTCCGGACTGCCCTTCCGGGAGGAATCCGCGACTTAAGAACTCGCTAACATGAATTCCAAGTCCAATAGGCTGTGCAAGGATCGAAGCGACCTGCCCAAAGGTGCAGCGCCAAAGCCGCATTTCCTCTGCCATGTCCGAAAATACTTCGGCCTTTTTAATGGCTCTTCGGTATTTAATGAAATTGGGTTTATCAATTCCAAGGAACAGGGCCTGAGCGAGTGGTCTGAGGCCTCCGACGAGCACCGCATTTGCGAGGCCTAAGCTCGGAATCGCGTCCCCAATTAAGCCGCATAGGTCGGTATGGAGCTGAACAGCTTCGTCGATAAATTTCCATTCTTCCGGGTCACAGCCCTTTCGAATGGCGCGGTAAAGGTAGACGAGGCTGAGGAGCGAGGCGATCTCTTCGGGCTTAAAGGTTTTGAGAATTCCTTCAATTGATGAACCATGGGACTGAAAAATCTCTGGGCGATAGGTGAGTGCTGCGAAATAGAGCGGGGCGGAAACGCTCTGACTCTTGAGCAATCTTAGCAGGTAGAACTTTGAGCCTTTGGAGAGATCTGGCTGTTTCTGCTCAAAATCTGCGCGCAAAAACCGAATGCAGGTTGAAAAGGAATTTGGAACTTCCTTGATGAGGGCTGCGACTGCGCGTGCCTCCTCCCAACTTTCGGCAGATCCAACGGTGTCTAGTGAAGGTGCTTCTTTTTCGACCACAGGAGCTAACTTATCAATTTTTTTAACGACCATCGCAGGGGAAAATGGTCAAATTGCACAGTAGTTTCTAATAGTTACGCGAAATACCGAGAAACCCCCTTCGGTATTGGTCTACCCCTATGATAGCCCTTTTAGGGTAAATTAACAGGTGCTTTATGGATACTCTGCGTTCCTTTTCCTCCTCGGCGCCGCGCTCTTCTGGCAGCGGGGCTGAGTCTGCTGACGGAGCGAATAGTAGACTTACCTTAGCGATGCGCCCAATGGCTCGATTCTCCCTTTCTCATGGGATGCAAGTTGTGGTCGAGCCGCGCGCCGTATCCACCAAAGAAGGTTTCCTTAAGAAGCGGCAGCAGAGCTGGATTTGTTTGGACGGGCGGATTACGGCCTGCCCCGAGATGATAAAATCTCGGCCCTTTTGGAACGCGGATCACCACTATGGAGTGGATCGGCTTGCGACCCCGTGTACTGCGAAGCAGGTCCTGTGCGAGCTCGAGAAGCCAAAGAATATTCTTCGTTCCTTTGTGAAGGCCGGTAGCCTAAAGGCCAATATCGCGGTCAATGATTGTGATTTCGATGTGTGCCTAAGTCTCTGGCTTCTTAAGAATCATGGCCTCGTTGCGAAGGGAAAGCTTTCGAGGTCGATGAGAAACTTGGTCGATCTGCAAGACCGCATCGATAGGCGAGGAGGTTGTCTTCCCATCGACCCTACGTCTCCTTTGATGAAATCCATGTCATGGCTCAATGAACCCTATGAGCGAGCTCGGGGAGAAGGTCGCCTTTCGAAGATGGGAGCAGCCGAGATGTCTGAGCTCATTCAAGAGATCATGGGCAGGATTGACCGTTTCGCGGCAGGGCAGGGGGAGCGTCGCCTTGTGGATGGCCGTTACACAAAAATGGCGCTTGAGGGACCTGGCTGGGTCATGGTTGAGGAGCAGGGGCTCTATGCGCGTGGAGTTATGCTCAGAGATGGAATCAGGGCGTTTATTTCGGTTAAGCCTAAGGACCGAGATTGTTGGTCTTATGCGCTGTGGCGCATGAACCGCGCATCCTCCTTTAATGTTTCTTATCTTTACCGCGTGTTTAATGCAGCGGAGGGCTTGACCGATTTTTCCGAGAATTGTTGGGGCGGCAGCCAGGTTGGGGGGGGATCGCCGCGTATGACAGGAAGTTTTTTGAGCCCCGAGCAGCTTGCTCTCATTACGAATAGTTATCTCGAATTCGCCAGAGAACATGGGTTCAATGAGACCTCTCTTGCAGATTTCATAGAGAAGCATCTACCCGTGTTGTTGCAGCAGCCCCCCAAGGCTGCCTAAGCTATAGGGATCGCTTACGCGGACCTTTTTGATAGCTGAATTCTGAGCTCTGAGTTACGTTGAGAAGGGTCCAAGGGATCCCGTGAGATGTGGCCGTTAGGAGTCTCTCTTTCCTCGTCAACTCGCAGGAGGACCGTCCCTTGATAGATTTCGAATAGGTGCTCATGAAGTCGCTCGAACAGTGCCACTCAATTCCGGAAGCTTTTTTCGAGATTGCTCGTGCAGAGCCAGATATGGGCGTCTACCACCAACCGGTGATAGATCCGGCAACGGAGTCAAATGGCAAGCCTCGCGCGAGGCGCAGTCAGGCCTTTCGTGAAGTAAGGGAGCGAGTGCAAGCGCTCGCCCAGTTTCTGCGTGACGCGGGATTGAGGAGGGGCGATAAGGTCGCCATTATTTCTCAGACCCGCCCGGAGTGGATGGAGTCAGACCTCGCCGTACTCGCGGCAGGTGGTGTGGTGGTGTCAGTGTACCCCTCACTTATTGCCCAGGAGATCGGGTATCTGCTTTTTGATGCGGGGGCTCGCATCGTCATTGCAGAGAATCAAGAACAAGTGGCGAAGCTGGCCTATTTGTTGGACCACGAGTGTGTGATTCCCGCTACGGAAGAGCGCGGCGCATCGACGGCACGAGTTCTTATCGACCGCATTGTGGTTATGGAAGAAGCCAGCCTTCCTGAGGTGCATCGTTTTGTGAGCACCAATGTGCCGCGCATGGTGCGCTGGGCCGAAGCGGCAAAAACGAAATGTGACCCAGCGATAGAGGTACATGAGACGCTTGCGAGAGAAGATCTTGCGTCTCTTGTCTACACGTCTGGCACGACCGGTGCTCCTAAGGGCGTGATGCAAACGCACGGCAATCACCTTTCGAATGTGCGTCAGGCGAGGGACACTCTCTTGTTCACTGATTTGTCCCGACTTTGTGTTTTTCTTCCGCTTGCGCACGCGTTTGCAAAGTTGATGGGATACATTGGGTTTCTTACTCGTGCCCAGATTGAATTTCCTGCCGTTGCGAGCACCGCGACTTCGAAAGCAGATCCAGATTCGATTACCCGTGACATTCGAGAAGGTGAGAGTGATCTTGTCCCTGCGGTTCCTCGTATCTTTGAGAAGATGCAGGATGGTGTTCTCAGGAAATCAGAGCGTAAGGGGCTTATAGGCTCTTTGCTGCGGCTCACTCTTTGGGCAGCGCGGGAGGTTTACGAAGCTAAGAAGCAGGGCCGTTCTCCTTCTATGCTCGCGGCTATTGCTTATGGGGGCACCGCCGGAGTACGCGCCAAGATTAAGCGTCAGCTGTTCGGGCGAGCCTTTCGTTTTGCAATCTCAGGCGGCGCAAAGTTACAGATAGCGACCAATGAGTTTTTTGATGCGCTCGATATTATGGTGCTCGAAGGTTACGGGCTTACTGAGACGGTAGTTGCTACCAATATTAACCGCCCCAATTTTCGAAAAATTGGAACCGTGGGGCCTCTGCTCGCCTCAGATATTCAGATCAAGATTGCCGAGGATGGTGAGATTTGTTTCAAGGGCCCGAATATTGCCTTGGGCTATTACAACAGACCAACTGCCACCTCTCAGTCATGGGATGAGGAGGGGTGGTTTCATACGGGTGATCTCGGATCTATTGATGACAAGGGGCTTCTCTCCATTCAAGGTCGCAAAAAGGAGTTAATTGTTACTGCGGGAGGGAAAAAGATCCCGCCGGATCCCATCGAGCAGCGACTTAAGCTTTCAAGGTTTGTCTCTCAGGTAATGTTGTTCGGGGATGAGAAGCCTTACTGCATCGCGCTTATTACTCTTAACCTCAATGCGGCTGAAATATGGGCACACCAAACCGGCAAGAGTGTTTCTCCTCAGCTCGTCGAAGAGGAAGCGATTCGAAAGGAAGTTTGGGAACACGTGCAGAAGATCAACGCCGCGCTGGCGAGCTATGAGTCGGTAAAAAAAATTCGGCTGATAGCAGAAGATTTTTCCATTGAGAATGGGCTCCTTACGCCGACCCTTAAAGTGCGTCGGCGTGAGGTAGTGAAGCGCTACCGTGACCTGATTGAGGAAATCTACTCGAGCGAGCGGGAGTGGTAGGGCGCGCTTGTTCCTAGCGCGCCGAAAGATCTCACGGCCCGTATCAATTGGTTTCGATTTGTTGCCGTGGGGCGTGTTGAATGATCATGCGGCGCCCTGGGGACAGGACGCCCTACCAGGATGTTTCGCCTGTGGGTAGGGCGCGCTGTCCCTAGCGCGCCGAAAGACCTTACGTCCTGTCCCAATTGGTTCCGATTTGCAGCCACGGGGCAAGTTGGAAGATCATGCGGCACCGCGGGGACGCGGCGCCCTACCAAGACGCGACGCCCCTGGGTAGGGCGCGCCGTCCCCGGCGTGCCGAAAGATCCCTCGGCTCATTCGAATTGGTTTCGATTTGCCGCCGCGGGGCAGGCCGAAAGATCATGCGGCGTCCTGGGGACAGGGCGCCCTACCCGAGGATACTAAGCCGCAGCAATCATCGAGATCTCGACAAGAGATCCCCTCGGCAGTCCTGCGACTTGCACCGTTGCGCGCGCGGGTTTTGAGCCGTTAAGCCACTTGTCGTAAATCGCATTCACCTTCTCAAAATTGCCGAGGTCGGTGAGATAAATTGTTGCGCTCATGACGTGAGAGAAACTCAGTTCAACGTGGGAGAGAACTTTGGACAAGTTTTTCATTACTTGTTCGGTTTGAGCTTCGATGCCGCCTTCAACGATTTTCATCGTGCTAGGATCAAGGGGAATCTGGCCCGAAAGGTAGGCCGTTCCATTCTTGAGGGTTACTTGAGAGTAAGGCCCAATAGCTTTGGGGGCATCGGGGGCGTCGGAAACATAGCGAATCATAGGCAAACTCCGCTCCAATTGTTTAGTTTGTGTTAAATCGCACGATTAGGCCCCTTGCTCAAGCTCTCTATCCTTGAATACCCGAGTTCCCCCAGGCTATGAATAGGTAACTGCAAGGCTTTACAGTTGATGGGAGGCCCATGGCGCGCGAGAACATTCTGGTGGTTGATGACGAGGAGGATATCCTCGAGCTTGTTCGTTATAACCTCGCCAAAGAGGGGTATAATGTTACTGGGGTCGGAACCGGGGAAGATGGCCTCGAGGCTGCCCGCGCGAAGCGCCCGGATTTAGTGCTGCTTGATTTGATGCTGCCCGGAATTGACGGGCTTGATGTGTGTAAGGTTCTTAAGCATGACGGGACCACGCAACACATTCCCGTCATTATCCTAAGCGCCAAGGGCGAAGAAGCGGATATCGTTACCGGACTTGAGATTGGGGCGGATGATTACATCGTAAAGCCCTTTAGCCCCCGGGTGGTGAGCGCGCGCATCAAGAGCGTATTAAGGCGCAAGAAGTCTCCGGATGTAGACGAAGAAGCCACTATCAAAATTGAGGATCTTGAAATCCATCCCGGCAAGCACGAAGTGCTTATTAAGGGCAAGGCTCTTGAGCTTACGTTCACGGAGTTCCGGATCCTGCATTTCTTGGCGCGGCAGCGTGGGTGGGTTTTTACGCGCTTTCAAATCGTCGACTCCGTGCATGGAGAGGCCTACCCCGTTACTGATAGATCCGTCGACGTTCAAATTGTTGGGCTTCGCAAAAAGCTTGGTAAGTATGGAAAGCTTATCGAGACGGTGCGCGGAGTTGGCTATCGCTTTAAGGGATAGGCGCTTTAAGGGATAGGCGCTTTAAGGGATAGGCGCTTTAAGGGGTAATCATGTCGTCAAGTCAACGCGCACGCCGCTCTCCTGAGAGTGACTATCGCACTTCGGATGTCTCTGCTCCTCAGTCAGAGGAGTCGGCCTATCCTGCCGAAAGTGAGCGAGAACGTGAGGTCGGGCAGTTGCGCGCTATTCTCTCCAACATGCGCGAGGGAGTGATTGCGCTCGACCTGGATGAGAGAATTCTTGAAATGAACACGGGAGCTTTTGAGCTTCTTGGGCCTGCGGCCAGTCGTCTTACTTCGGGCACCGTTGTTGGTGTTCCTATTCAGGAAGTGATTCGAAGCGCAGCGCTGCAGCGTTTTGTGCGAAGGGCCCTGCAAGAGCTTTCACCGATAGAAGAGACTATCGTAATTGATCTCGAAGTCGTGCAGGCAGGTGAGAAAGAACGCTTGCTTCAGGCGTATGCATCTCCCTTGAGTGATGTGCGAGGAGCGCGCATGGGGGTGCTCGTGGTGCTACATGACGTCACGAGGCTTCATCAACTAGAAAATGTGCGCCGCGATTTTGTGGCAAATGTTTCGCATGAACTTAAGACCCCGATTACCTCCATCAAAGGGTTTGTTGAGACTCTCATGGACGGTGCGGTGGAGAATCCGGAGGATGCGCGGCGATTCCTCTCTATTATTTCGCGGCAAGCGGATCGACTGAATGCAATATTCGAGGATCTCCTTAGCCTTTCGCGTATTGAGCAAGAGAATGAGCGCGGCGGAATCGGGCTTGAGGAAAGGTCCGTGGGTGACGTGATCGATGAGGCTTTGCAGTCCTGCCTTTTTCATGCTCAGGAAAGGCAGATTGAGCTCGAGAAGGAGTACCCCGAGAATCTCAAGGCGCTGATTAATCCGAATCTCTTGGAGCAAGCGATCGTAAATCTTGTTGATAATGCCATTAAATTTAGCGAGAGCGGTCAGAGAGTAGAGGTGCGGGCCCACGTTTTGGATAAGTCCTTAGAGATCCAGGTTATCGATTCTGGAAAGGGTATCGATCGAATTCACCTCCCGCGAATTTTCGAGCGCTTTTATAGAGTGGATAAGGCTCGAACGCGCCGGGAAGGCGGAACGGGTCTTGGACTTGCTATAGTTAAGCATATCGCCCAAGCCCACGGGGGGTTTGCCACCGTGAAGAGTGAGTTGGGGAGTGGCAGTGTGTTTTCGATTCACATTCCGCAGCTACCTTCCCGGATCGGCGAACGACAGGCGTGACGGGCGGCCATTGGTGTGAGGCTTGCAGAGTTGCATTTGGAGATTGAGTCTTGTGAGTGATAAGCGAATTGATAGGGCCATTGAGAAACTGAAGCGCGAGATCCTTGGCCTTGGCGCGCTTGTTGAAGAGAGCCTTTTTCTCGCGTTCAAAGCTTACGAGCAGCGTAACGGCGCGGCGGCGGAGAGTGTGATTGAGTCAGATGCTGTTATTGATGCGCGCGAGGTTGAAATTGAAGAAGAATGCCTTAAGGCACTCGCGTTGTATCAACCCACGGGTCGTGAGCTTCGGATGACCATTGCGGTCATGAAGATGACTAACGACCTTGAGCGAATTGGTGATTGCGCCGCGAATATTAGCTGGCAAGCCCATTCACTTGCCTATGTGAAGCCTGTGGAGGCTCCCTCAACTATGGGTGAGATGGCCGCAAAAACAAAGTCCATGCTTAGGTCCTGTCTCGAGGCATTGGTGAATCTTGATCTTAACGCTGCGTGGGGAATTCTCGCCTCTGATGATGAGATCGATGTCCTCAACCGTCAGCACAAAGAGTGGTTGCTCAAAAGAATTCAGGCCTCTCCCGCGGATGCAGAGTCGCTTCTTTATCATATGTCTGTTTCAAAGAACCTCGAGCGCGTGGCGGACCACGTTACTAATCTCGCCGAGGATATTATTTACATGGTCGAGGGTGAGATAGTGCGGCACGGGCGGGCGCAGAGGAAGGTTGCCTAGGGAGGGGCTGACTCTTTTGCCTCTGCTATTAGGCCGCTAGACGTGCCTCCGATTTCCCATTCGTTTCCCCCGGGCGGCTTGAAAGATCATGCGGCGCCCTGGGGACAGGGCGCCCTACCAGTTCTTCTCTTTCTGAAACGTCGGTTTGTTATTAAGCTTCCGCTTGGGAAAGTCTCCGTCTGTGCTACCCATGGGGACTGGCGCTAACTCATTGAAACAACGATAGTAATCGCTTGGAAAGGAATCCTATGCGAATTTCAAGTGTATTCGGTCTCGTGATTGCTCTTGCGATGTTCTTGTTCTCGCCGCACGCACGCGCGCTTACCATTGATGATTTCGCCTCATCCTCAGCTCAGCAAGTAAACGTTGATCCTGGGGAAACTCTATCCGCCGGATTTAGTGCTTCCACCGCTATTGGGGGAGCGAGAGTAATTGGGGCTTCAAGCACGACCGGATTTTTGAGGGGACGAGTCTTCGAGGGCCGGTATTCTCACTCCCAAGATGAAGGCTCAAGTGGTTCGACCTCAATTTTATGGCACGGCCAGCTCGGCCAGGCCGTCGTTTCTAATGGTCTTGGTTCGGTCGATCTTAGAGCTGACGGTTCCACGGCGTTTCGACTTACGGTGAAGAGTTTTGATTTTGGTTTCGACCGGCCCATCTCTGGAACAATTACGGTATATGACGCCACTGACGTAGCCGGGGCGACACTTGGAACCGTTTCGTTTACGCTCGCAGAGGAAATTCTAACTCCTAAGGAAATCTTAATCCCATTTTCCGCAGTTTCTTCGCAGGACATTCTTGGAAGAACGGGAGCCATTAAACTCGAGCTGTTCGGGAGCGACGCAGCGCTCGATGTAAGCATCGATTTTTTCGGAACTACGTGCGCCTTGTTCTCTAGTGCAGGCAGCCAATTAGGCACGGTGGATCAGTGTGGTGTGTGCGGGGGAGACAACTCTTCCTGTCAGGACTGCCTTGGCGTTCCGAACGGAACGTCTTTACCGGGAACGGGCTGCCCGACAGGTCAAGCTGGCCAGTGCGCGCCAGGGAACTTTAATCAGAGCTGCGCATGTGTGCCTGTGACACCTCCAAGTACCGAGCAATGTGATTCTATTGATAACGATTGTGATGGAGTCGTTGATAATGGCGCAGGGACCTGCACAGATTGCGCTGGTGTGCTCGGCGGAACAGCGGTCCTTGATAGGTGTGGCATATGTGCGGGAGATGGACTCTCCTGTTTGGGATGCTCTACAAAAGATCTCACCCCCTTGCTTACGACGCTGGATGGAGGTGCCAAGCGCCAGGAAGCGTTGATTCGAAAGATTCTTAAGAACACGGATGTGCGAGCAAGTACAAAACTGAAACGCCAGATAGATAAGATTCGAACTGATGCGCACAGCCTTCAAATTAAGAATTGGACGATTATTTGGACGGTACCGGTGCAATCTACGGTGTGCGAAAATCGCCAGTTCTGTGTGACGTCAAGCAATCAGTCGATAATCAGCGAGTATCGTGTGCACTCCCAAGAGCTGCGTGCCCTTGGGCAAAAAGCTATTGCGCTCAGGAAGCGTCTTGTGACGACGACGCGCAAGTTGGCTGATAGGTTTACTTTTGATAACGAGGAGCTGCATGCGCAGAATATGGCGCTCCTTGCGACGGTTCCCACCGAGCAGTTTTCCTGCTCTTAATGCAATCACTCCTTAGTGGTCGCAGTGGTTTTTTAAAGACAACCACTAAGACCACTAAGACCACTGAGACCACTAAGGGGGAGGTGGGCATAAGTCCTTTGAGCAATGAAGCAAATTTCTAGTGGAATGAACTCCTATTCCAGACTCTCTTTTTCGCTCGGTTAGATCCTGATTCAGGAGTACTTCCCATGATCCAGCCTCAATGTGTCTTGAGGCCGGTCTGTTGGGAGACTATTTGAATCATGGCTAATCCAGCGCATAAGCAAGAAGGTAATCGAGCCGGCGATAGCGGAGCACCTATTTCAGTAAATATGCGGGTCGTGCAGGGCGGGCAGCCGGCAGCGACCGTAGGCGAGGGCATGGCGCCCGGGGCTCAGCAAGAAGTGGAGTCCAATGATCCTCTTTTAAAGATCACCCGGGAACTCAGCCGCAAATATAAGAATCCCATGCGCTTTCATGTGAATGAAGGCGGTCCCTTTCTCTCTTATGAGGACCTTGTTCAGGCAATCGACGAGCGGCCGATTGGTAAGGCTATCGCGAAGAAGCTTGAGTTTCTAGAACGTCACGGATTTATCCCACTCACTTCTTATGAGGGCGAGGAGCAAGGCGACGCTCCAGGTCAGATTAAGGTGAGAGAACGTCTCGTACTTGCGATGCGCGCAACGCAACACGGAAGTAAGGAGCTCATAAATCCTGCCGTGTTTGATTACGAATGGTCCGACACTCTCGCTCCGCGCTTAAAGCGTGAGCTCCCTGAGATTAAGCATCAGCGCATTGATGCCATGATCGTGAGCAACGAGCGCTTTGAGGATCTGAAGAGAGTGGTGAACGATATCGATTACCGTAGGCTTCTGCTTGGTAAAATCGACCCCAATGCAAAGGCCGAGAAAACGTTCGATGAGCTGGTTGCTTCCGCCGTGCGTGAAGGGGCAAGCGATATCCACATTCAATGTATTGATCACGGCGACTATAAAGTGCGCTTCCGTATCAATGGTGTACTGAAACACGCGCACACCGTGCGTCACGAAACGGGTAGGCCACTGATTGCGCGCCTCAAGATATGCGGCGACATGAAAGTGGATGAGAATCGGTTGCCGCTCGACGGGCGCATCTTTTTTACCACGAACACTATTAAGAGTCCGGAGACGCTCGCGCTGGTAAAAGGCTACAGCATGCGTGTCTCCATTGTGTTTGGGCAGCAGGGGCCGACCGCGGTGCTGAGACTCCTTAAATCGGCGAATGAAGGAAGCTTTAAATTAGATAAGCTTGGGTTTCGGCCTCATGTGCTGCAGGGCATTGAGGAAGTACTTCAAACTCCTAATGGTGTGGTGCTGGTAACGGGTCCCACAGGGTCTGGGAAAACCAGCACCCTCTACGCGGCCCTTAAGCGGCTTGATGATGGAGAGACGAACATCATTACCGCGGAAGATCCGGTCGAGGTTTCTCTTACCGGTATTACTCAGGTGCAGGTGAATAGAGCCATTAACCTTGGGTTTCCGGAAATCCTTAGAAGCTTTCTGCGTCAGGACCCTGATGTCATTCTTGTGGGTGAAATTCGAGATCAGGAAACGGCAGAGGTGGCCGTGCAAGCTGCGCTTACTGGTCACTTGGTGTTTGCAACGGTCCATACCAATGATGCTTTTGGAACCTTGCAACGTTTGCGAAGTCTCGGGATAGATAACTCAAAGCTTCAGGACACGATTCGCGCGGTGCTCTCTCAGCGTCTTGTCAGAAAGCTTTGTTCGGAATGTCGGCATTCTGTTGATATTGCCCCCGACCTCAACCGGGCGCTTGGGACTAATCCGGATGGCAGCACGCCGTTCGCGCAGCCCTTTATGACTTCTAAGAGCACCGGAAAGAATGCGGCAGGCGGGAACTGTAAGCCTTGTAAGGGAACAGGTTTTACGGGGGTGTTTCCGGTTGCGGAGATCTGGATTCCTGGCATCAAGGAGAAGGACCTGATCATTGAAGGGAACACTCGCCACGAGGCGCTCTACGAGGTGGCGCGCCAAAGCGGCATGATTCCGATTATGCACTCTGCTTTGGAGGATATTAAGGACGGACGCACGAGTTATGCGGAGTGCTTAGCGAGAGTCTTCTCGGTCCAAGATCTCCGCCAGCGCAGGGGAGAAGTAATCAAAATTCTAGGCGGTAATCCTGGCTCGTAGTAGAGGGCGAGCTCACCTTTCGCGTGGTCTTTGAGAACAACCACTAAGAACACTAAGACCACTAAGGTGCATAAGGCGTGACTTAATCCTGCAAGTGATGGCCGAGGTTGTGTGAGTTACCGATTTTAACGCGAAGGACGCAAAGGTCTCGAAGGTGTTGAATTCTCTTACCTTCGTGTCCCTCGCGTCCTTCGCGTTACAACCTTCGCTCTCGAATTGCCCGCACCTTGACTGGATATCAAATCTAGATTTCTACACATAAGCATCTCCCCCTTCGTGTTCTCTGTGTTCTTAGTGGTTGTTTTTATAAGCCACGAAAAACACTAAGAACACGGAGGGGGAGGTATTTCGCGCGTCCCTAGTGCTGAAAATCATACCAAACCTTGTCTGCAGCTGCTTGGTTTCGTCCTTTGAGAAGAGACCAGGTAAGCCAAGGACGGAGCACAAAGTACCAGTCTCCAAATCTATCAAATTTGCGACATGAAGTAATAATAGAGGCCCGCAGAAGGGTTCGAAACGTTCTCCCTGTGCGTCGCCCATGAGCCTTAAGGCGTTTTGCGAAGTCGATGTCTTCGACGCTAGAGAGCTGCTCATCGAATCCCCCAATCGCAGCAAAATCTTCTCTGCGACAAAAAAAGAGCCCCCCAGAAATCCCATACCAGAGGGCAATTGGAAGGAGCAGCATTCCTGTGGCTAGGATTCCTAGAGACCAGCGTTCCGGTAAAATTACTACTCCGCCACCGATGGCCGTCTCGTCGGCAAGGCACAGAAGGATTCTTTGCAGCATGTTTTGCGACATCTGACTATCAGCGTCGATAGTGACAAGGTAGCGTCCGCGCGCCAGGCTTACTCCGGCGTTGCGGATGGCTGCAAGGTTTTTACTCTCGTTCTTGGTGATGCGGCAGCCCCGAGAGATGGCAATCGACTCTGTGTTATCGGTGCAGCGATTGAGCACCACAATCACCTCCGCTTCCGTGCGTGCAAGGGCAAGAGCCTTCTGAATTGAGTCCAGGCAGCGGGGGAGCGTGAGTTCCTCGTCTCTTGCTGGAATAACAATAGAAAACGTGGGAGGAGGGCAGGTTTCGCTGGCAAACATAGGCATGGCCCCAAGTATATGCGACTCAGGGCGGAGGGGGAATGGTGGCCCGGGGAGGAGGATTGAAGTATGGTGGGCCGTCAACTTTGTAATCCAGGGTAGGACCCGCTGTGCCTCGAAATCCGATTTTCTTCGTCGCTCTTCTCGCCATGCTCCTAGTGCTACCAGGGCTTGGGAATCGAGATTTCTCAACACGCGGTGAGCCTCGCGAGGCTCTCGTGGCTCAAAGTATTGCCGAGGGGGATTCTGCCGGGCACCTCGACTGGGTCCTTGGCACAGGCTACGGGGGATCAGTTCCGTCGAAGCCCCCCTTAACACATTGGATTACTGCCCTTGTCTCCTATCCCTTGGGAGAGGTAACCCCTGCAACTGCCCGTTTCCCTTCTGCCCTTGCTTGCATTCTCGCAGTCACGTTCTTTGGCGGATTCGTGGCGAGACGTTTCGGCGCCTATCGTGGACTAGTAACGGCGGTAGTCCTTCTCACCAGCGTTGAGTGGTTCCGTGCGAGCTTTGCTGCGCGGGTTGATATGACCTTGGCTGCGACTCTCATGGGGGGCTTGCTTGCGGTGTATCAGTGGGAGGAGAGAAAGCGTACCTCCTTCCCGTGGTTGGCAATTGCCATGTTCTCTCTCGCAGCCTTAACCAAGGGCCCCGTAGCGATTGCTCTTCCGGGCTTTATTTTCGTGTTGCTTCTCTTGAAGCACAAAGAATCGCCTTTTCAGATTCTAAGATCCGGGCTCGTGCTTTTTGCTCCGGTGCTTTTTGTCGTGGGGCTTTGGTATCTCGCGGCGTTTCTTGAGAGGCGCGATGCATTCTTGGATAAGGTTTGGTACGAGAACGTCCAGAGATTTTTAGGCACCCAAGAGGACGAACCGCACAAGAATTCAGTGCTCTATTTATGGGCTTCTTTGATTATCGGACTCATACCGTGGTCGTTTATTCTTCTCGGATGGTGTGCTGCGGCATGGAAAGGGCTTGGAGAAGTTGTGCGCGTGCCGCAGTCTTTGGTGGTCAGAGTACGGACCTGGTGGTCCCGTCTTGATCCTTTTGAGAGATACTCTTTTTTAGTGCTCGCTTCCTTCCTTCTTTTTTTCTCCATTCCGGGAAGCAAGCGCAGTGTTTACTTGCTCCCCGCGTATCCCTTTGCAGCTTTTCTTTTAAGTGGATTCTTTGATGCTCGTGCGCTGACTTCTTTGAGAGCGCAGCGCATGTTGGCCTGTACACTTTCGAGCACGACGCTTGTGCTCGCAGGGCTTATCGCTCTTGTCTTAAACTTTCCGGAGCTTGTTCTTTCTAGGCTCCATGGGAAAAGTGCCGCAGTCGATGCTTCTTTCTTTATTGAGGCGTTCTCTCAGTATTTTATTTCAGCAAGTGTGTGGGAGTGGGGCGCGGTTATTGCCTTGATGCTACTAGCGGTCGGCGTGCTCGCCGCGTCATTTCCGCTGGGGGCGAGGCTACCAGTTCTGGGGCAAAAGCCGTTTTTGGCTCTCGCAACATTGATCTGCGCGCTTTGTGCAGTGGGTAATTGGGTTCTTTTCCCCCCGGCGGTTAATGGGCTTAGTTCCCGCGATTTTGCTGATGCGGTATCGGCGGTGGCTTCTGAAGAAGATACTTTGTATTCCTTTGACACAGAATTCTATGGGCTAAGCTTTTACGCGAAGCGCCCGGTCTATCGCTACGAAGAGAGAAAGCCAACCACTGGGCTTTTACTGCTCAACGAAACAGATTTGCCTGATTTTCGTGGTCAGGTTGGAGGCCAGATTCTCATAAGCCCGCTTCTGCGCTCCGCTACACCAATAACGAGGCCTAGGGACTACGTGCTTTTGGTCCGATTGGCTCCCATTTCCACGAGTGGGATTGGTTTTGGGAGCCATTAAATAGTGAGTGCTTCTTGCCTCGAATGCTGCTACTACTGCCCGCGGGAATTCAGGTAGGGTATGCGCGCGTGAGTTGCTTCGCGTGTGCCTCTGCGCATGACTGAATAAGCCCTACGTGCATCGCTTTCAGAATTGCTTTCAGAATTTTTTCTGGGGGAGTCGAGACGAAGTGACGGAAACGCTCTTTCCTGCCACCGACGCACTGCAGAATTCTGTAGAAGCCGCGCCGTCTCATACGCCACAGCCTCATACGCCCAAGCCTCATACACAGTGCCTCAGCGTATTTATTATTTCAGATTCGAGTGGGCAAACCGCTGCGCACGTGGCGCATGCTGCCGTTACGCAGTTTCCTCCGGGAGTCTCCGTCATCAAGCGCTGTCCACAGGTGCGGAGCCGCGCACAGCTAGGAGAGCTGGTAGAAGAAGCAAGCAAAGAGCCCAATGCACTTATAGCCTACACCTTGGTGCTTCCCGAATATCGCAGCGCCCTCGAGAGCGCCGCAGCCGCGCGGGGGATCCCTCGCGTCGACCTTTTAGGTCCGCTTTTAAGACAAGTGTCGAAGCTTACTGGCGCAGACCCTTTGGCGCAGCCCGGCCGCTCACATCTTCTTGATGAGGCGTACTTTTCTCGGATGGAAGCAGTTAACTTTGCAGTGCAGCACGACGATGGAGTTAATTCCGAGCGTCTTGTCAGTGCTGATGTGGTGCTGGTCGGGCTTTCTCGTGCGAGCAAGACACCAAATTGCCTGTATCTCGCGCAGCACTACGGGCTTAAGGCCGCTAATGTCCCCATCGTCCTGGGAATTGCCCCACCTGAAGCCCTCGTGGCGTTAGATCGTTCAAAGATCGTTGCCTTACATATTGATCCGCATGTCCTGCATTCTCTTCGGCAATCTCGCGCGCTCTCTATGGGGGTTGCTCGTACGTCGCAGTACGCCTCGTTGGAGCACATTGAGGAAGAAGTTGCTTATGCGAGAAAAATATTTAGGCAGCTCAGCTGCTACGTCATCGATGTCTCAACGCGAGCTATAGAGGAGACCTCTAGTGACATCAGTTTGTTTCTTTCACGTACGATAAAGGGCTACTCAAGATAGTAATCAGGAGATTGCGCTATGAAGCAGAGAAACACGGCAGAAAGCACTTTATCCTCATCGACCATGCCGCGAATGTTCTTGTTTACTGATGCTGCGCAGTACTTTAGGGGAGACCGCGAACGCATGCGCTCATTGCTTGGTGGAAAGGGCGCCGGCCTTGCGGAAATGAGTGCTTCCGGAGTGCGAGTGCCTCCCGGGCTCACCATAGTGACTTCATGCTGCCAAGAATACTACGAGTGCGGAAAGAAGATGCCGCCTGGTTTGCTTGAGGAGGTGCATGCACAGCTTCGTGCTGTCGAAACTGCATTGGGCAGGAGGCTTGGAGACCCCACGTGCCCACTTTTGCTTTCGGTGCGCTCGGGCGCAAAGTTTTCTATGCCTGGAATGATGGATACGATCCTCAATCTTGGACTTAACGAAGCGACGACCGAGGGGCTTGCCCGTGAGACCCAGAACCCGCGCTTCGCCTGGGACAGCTACCGGCGCTTTATTCAAATGTATTCGAGCGTGGTCTTTGAGGTCGAAAAACATGCCTTTGAAGCCCTCCTGCATGCGGAAAAGCAGCGCGTGGGGGTCACCCAAGACCATGAGCTTGGTGAAAAATCCCTGCGAAGCTTAGCGCAGCAGTTCAAGGACCTTCTTAAGGAACACAAAAAGATTACCTTCCCCGAGGATACTTCTATCCAGCTTGCGGGAGCCATCGAGGCAGTTTTTCGTTCGTGGAATAACAGTCGAGCGGTTTACTACCGCAATCTCAACAAGATTGACCACAGCCTTGGTACCGCAGTGACCGTGCAAGCGATGGTGTTTGGGAATTTTGATGCGAGGTCTGCAACCGGGGTGTGCTTTACCCGCGACCCAAGCACTGGGGAAAGGAAGTTGTACGGAGAATATCTGGTCAATGCACAGGGTGAAGATGTGGTTGCCGGTGTGCGGACTCCAAAGCAAATTTCGGATCTTGCCGTGGAAATGCCAGAAGTACATGCGGAGCTTGCGGCAACTATCTCGAAGCTCGAGCAGCACTACAAAGACATGCAGGATACAGAATTTACCGTGCAGCAAGGAAAGGTCTTCCTGCTGCAAACAAGGACGGGGAAGCGCACGGCAGCTGCTGCGGTGCGAGTCGCCGTGGAAATGGTGAAGGAAGGACTCTTGACCCGCCAGGAAGCTTTGCTGCGGATTGATCCTAATCAGCTTAATCAACTGCTCTTACCTAGCTTCGATTCTGCCGATACGGCAAAGGCCAAGAGCGCAGGGCGGCTGGTGGCGTGCGGACTCAATGCGTCCCCGGGTGCCGCTACGGGAGAAGTCGTATTCAGTCCAGATGAGAGTGAGCACCGAGCAAAATTGGGGCACAAAGTTATTCTGGTGCGAGTTGAAACGTGCCCCGATGACATACGCGGAATGGTCCCCGCGCAAGGAATTGTGACGAGTCGTGGAGGCATGACGAGTCATGCTGCGGTCGTGGCGCGTGGTATGGGGAAGCCTTGTGTGGCGGGGTGCGAGACGCTCAAAATCGATCTTGCCGCAGAGCGAATTCAAGTGGGAGGCGTAACGATTAGGAAGGGCGACGTTATCTCGGTTGATGGCTCGACTGGTGAAATATTTCTTGGCGCCCTAAAAACAAAAGCACCCAGTGTCGATAGCGATTTTAGTACCCTTCTTGGATGGGCGGATGAGACTCGTGCCCTTGGAATTCGGACCAACGCCGATACTCCCGAGGATGCGGTTCGGGCGCGCCAGTTTGGCGCGCAGGGGGTTGGGCTCTGCCGCACCGAGCATATGTTTATGGACAAGGGGCGGCTCCCTGTCATGCAGTCGATGATTATGGCGGAAGATAAGACCGCCAGGCTTGCCGCGCTTTCGCAATTACTTCCCATGCAGCGTCAGGACTTTGTGGGAATTTTCAAAGCGATGGAGGGGTACCCCGTCACTATCAGATTGCTCGATCCGCCTCTGCATGAGTTCTTGCCTAAACATGAGGAGACCCTGATAGAGCTTACGACTCTTAGAAATAAGGGCGGCGAAGAGGGCCGAATTGCGGAGTTGCAAATTCTCCTTCGTAAGATTGAGGAGCTTAGGGAATCTAACCCCATGATGGGGCTTCGGGGATGCCGGCTTGGCCTTCTGTACCCAGAAATAAACGAGATGCAGGTGCAGGCCATTTTTGAAGCAGCGATTGAGGTGCAACGCTCCGGGATGAAGGTTTTGCCTGAGATCATGATTCCCTTAGTCGGTCATGTGAAGGAATTAACATTTTCTCGCGAGCAGCTAGAAGCCGTAGCTAAGCGTGTCATGCAGGAGCGTGGCACCACCATAGAATATGCCTTTGGCACCATGATTGAGATTCCGCGGGCCTGCGTCACCGCGGATGAGATTGCTGGGGTCGCGGAGTTCTTTAGTTTCGGGACCAACGACCTTACTCAGATGACTTTTGGATATAGCCGTGACGACGCAGAGGGTAAGTTCTTGCAGTCCTATCTTGAGGGCGTTCAGACCTCCCAAGGGCTTAAAAAAGTACTTACCAGCAATCCCTTTGAGGTGCTTGATCAAGAAGGCGTGGGTAAGCTGATGCGCCTCACGGTAGAGCTCGGACGAAAACGACGTCCGAATCTAAAAATAGGAATCTGCGGCGAGCATGGGGGCGAACCTTCATCGATAAGTTTTGCTCATCGTATTGGGCTTAGCTACGTAAGCTGCTCTCCGTTTCGCGTTCCGATTGCGAGACTGGCAGCGGCTCAGGCGAGTCTGCATGCAGCCGCCAGTCACGCGGGTACGGAACGAGATAGATAGAATCAGTAGTTAGGGAGCCTCTGAAAAACTTCCCTCTGTGTACCTCTGCGTCCTCTGTGGTGAAATTTTAATCAAGAAATTCACCACAGAGGACACGAAGGTACACAGAGGTGTATTAGGACTGGAGGTTTTTCAGAGATTCCTTAGGTACCAAAAAGCCTCACAAGATCGGCATCGGGTTCTTCAAGGCTGCAGCTCCCAATACTAAAGGGCAGGAGCCTTCGAAATGCTCGGATATCTTCAAGAGAAATTTCCCAGGTTCTCCAGCGCAGCGTTTTGCCAAAAGTAAATGCCGCGGGGTCTTCCTCCGAGAGGCAGGCGTGTAGGGCGCTGTCT
The DNA here is from genome assembly GCA_044356455.1 of Bdellovibrionota bacterium. Lineage (GTDB taxonomy): Bacteria > Bdellovibrionota_C > UBA2361 > UBA2361 > JBGSMV01 > JBGSMV01. The sequence goes on from JBIKWF010000018.1 coordinate 25,109, forward strand.
GGTATCTTCTCTCCGTGAGCTAACGTGAGCATTAATGCTACGGCGAGATTGAGGAACCCATGGACGTTGTCATAGCGCGAGGGTTCGAGAATGGGGTGATGAAGCCCGGCCGTCGCTTTAAGTGGAAGCTGCATAAGGGCAACTACCCGTAGCACATGCACGAGCCGCTGTTTATCAATTCCGGTGCTTCCGCTACCTGCTGAGCCAGCGCCTCGAATTTTTAGGGCAAGGCGCCGAGGGAAGGCTGAGTCGAGTTGGCTAATAACAGAGGCGCATGATTCGAGCGCAGCGGTCCAGGAAGGCAGCGAGAGGTCAGGTTCTATCGCAAGAACGGTTCTCTTATCGGGCATGCCCTCAAGAAGGAGCCGGCACGTGTCCTTAAGGACGTCTGTGGTTGCTAAAATGTCGGGAGCAAGGCGAACCTCATAGGAAAGAATCTGAAGGTTCTTTGCCAACTGATAGGCAGAGCGCAGGGCATCAAAATCCGGGTCTCTATCGCCCCTGGCGAGGCCGCCGTCATGCGAGGCACGTTTGAGTGGGATCCCTAGCAGGGCCACTCGAATTGCTCTGCCCGCAAAGGGCGATTCAGAAGGGGAGGTCGGAGAAGGGGAGTCAGAGCCTCCGATGCGAGAGAGAAGAGAGGTGAGATTTTGCACATCGAGCACAAGATCTGCGTGCACGATGGAGGGCCGTGTTGCTTTGGCGGCGAAGGAGATCGATTTTTGGAGCGCCTCTTCAAAAGATAGGGCTGCGGGAGGATACATGCCTGCGTAGTCGAAGAGATCTTCGATAAGCGCCTCGAGCGTTGCCCCGGGGCTCCTTGGCGCCTGTGCGCTTAGGGAACGTGTGCTTTCCATGAGGAGGACCTCCTGATTTAACTGCGCGCTACTTGTTGGTCGATAGCCCCAAACACGCTTTTCCCGTCTCGGAACATTTCAATGCGGATACGGTCTCCCACCTTCATGAAGGGGGTGGTCATCGTCCCCGTCGCAATCTTCTCGCGCATGCGGCGTTCTGCAAGGCAGGCAATGCCTGCGCTGTCTGGCTCGTTGGAAACCGTGCCGCTGCCGATGATCGTGCCTGCACTGAGTGCCCTGGTCGCAGCCGCATGCTCTATGAGCTGGCCGAAGGAGAAAAACATTTCTCCCGCATTGGGGGAGCCCACGACCTTGCCGTTGAGGGTGCAGGTAAGGGGCAGATGAATACGCTCCTCTCTCCAGGCGTTGCCCAATTCATCCAAGGTTACGGCGTAGGGGGAGCATGAGGAGGCAGGCTTAGACTGGAAGAAGCCGAATCCTGCCTGAAGCTCGCGAGGAATTAAATTCCTTAGGCTCACGTCGTTGAGTAAGAGCGCTAGTTTAATGTAGCGATGGGCGTCGTTTGCCTTGGTGCCCATGGGGACATCCGTGACAATTACCGCAACTTCGCCTTCAAAGTCGGTGCCATGGGCAAAGTCTATTTGGGGGATATCGTCCTCTGGACCAAGGAGCGTGTCGCTTACTCCCTGATACATGAGAGGAACAGTTTTCATATCTTCAGGGGGCTCTGCGCCGCGGGCTTTGCGGACGAGTATGATGTGCTGAACGAATGCGCTCCCATCTACAAAGCCCCAGGTTCGGGGCAGGGGGGACATGAATCTGGCGCCCTTCAGGGGCTGGGTGTCGCGCCACGTGCCTTGCTGGAGGGACTCTGCAACTTCGCGCAGGAAGCTCTCTGCCTCGTTCCATTCTTCCAGCGCCTGACGCAAGGAAGGGAATTTGTCAGAGGGCAGGTTCGCAAGGACACCCTTGTCGTCGTTAACCACCACAAGTCTGCCATCTCGCTTCTCTGTCTCATTACGCGGGGAAGAGAGTTTTAAAGTTGCTAGTTTCATGGGAGTGCCTTTGGTGGACGGGGAAGATTCGTGAAAAACTTAGCAAAAGAGCCTTGCCAGTGAAAGCGAATCTCAGGAGTCTTGGTAGCTATGTCAGCATTAACCCTCGCAGAAGCAGCGCTCCTAGGAGTAGTGGAAGGCCTCACGGAGTTTATCCCGGTCTCGAGTACAGGGCATCTCATTTTAGTGAGTCACGCCCTTGGGCTGGAGGGGCCGGTAATCGCTACTTTCGAGATCTTCATTCAGCTGGGCGCAATTTTGGCAGTAGTTGTGCTTTATCGGGAGCGATTTAGGGCGCTTTTAGAGTTTTCGGTGCCTCGTGCCTCGGATCTGCTCGCGGTGAGCTCCTTCCGCGGCCCCTATGGACTTTTTCGCCTCGCTCTCGCCGCTGCTCCTCTATTTGTCCTTGGGGCGCTTTTCGGTTCAACGATTAAAACCCTACTCTTTAATCCTACCTCGGTAGCCTTTGCTTTGATGGTAGGGGGAGTGCTCCTCCTTTTTGTTGAACGCTTTGCTGCGCGTGCCCGCGTTCAAAAGCTTGAGGAAATTACTCCCAAGATGGCGCTTCAAGTTGGGCTCTTTCAGTGCCTTGCTCTTTGGCCAGGAATGTCTCGGTCGGGAAGTACCATATTTGGCGGCGTGCTTCTTGGAATGTCTCGAACGGCAGCTGCAGAATTTTCATTTTTGGTCGCCGTGCCGGTAATGTTCGTCGCGACGGGCGTGGATCTAATGAAGAACATCTCCGTGCTGAGTTCCGCAGATGTGCCGGCGTTTGCGGTTGGTTTTGTTGTTTCTTTTGTGACGGCCCTATTCGCCGTCAAATTTTTTATTTCGATGCTAGGCCGCGTCTCACTTGCCCCGTTCGCTTGGTATCGTATTGCGGCAGGCGCTCTCGTTCTGTGGTGGATGTGAGTTGTTCCGAGCTAAGGAGCCTCTGAAAAAATCACCTCCGTGTACCTCTGCGTCCTCTGTGGTGAAATTTTCATCAAGGATTCACCACAGAGGACGCAGAGGTACACAGAGGTGTCTGAAGAATGAAGGTTTTTCAGAGGTTCCCTAATGTGGGTTATGCGAATGTTTTCGTGATCGGGATGTTTGATGGGGGGGGGAGTAGAAACAGCCTTTGGTGAAGGCCCTTAAAAGAAGGGAAGCCTGGGAAATGATTCAAGCACGTTTACGAAGAGACGCACCAAAAACTTAGAAAATTCTAAATTCTTGGGGCGTCTCTCCGATATGGGTAGCGAGCGTGTGGTGAGTGCCGAAACCTTAACGAACCAGTTGGAAACCTCGAGCCTTCAGTGCGGGTAAAACCCAAGCAGGAAAGCAAAACAAGAAAGTGGCAACCAGAGCAACACGGCGATACGTCAGTGAGTAGCCAAAGGCTGCTCTCTGAAACGCCATACATAACGCGCAAAACAGTGAGCCGAAGCTCTATAACCGAATTGAAACCTAAAATAACCCGTCAATCATTCCCAGCGCTTCGGAGAGTGCTTTTCAACAAGCAATCTCTGAAGCACTGATACTCCCGTCTACCCGCTGCAACTTGTACTAGTCCTATCGGCCAGGAGCGGGGGAATGCTTCAGGGTTTTTCGCAGAAAATTTGTTAAAAAGTGCGAATATTTCCTATCTGCTTGAAATGCTTGGGTTTTAAATATCGCGCCGAAGGGGGCGAATGGGCCAGTAGCATTAGGTTCCTAGGTAGGGCGCCGCGTCCCCGCGGTGCCGCAAGATCTCTCGTCCTGGCACGTGGCATGTATTTGTCCACGCGACTGATTGCGAGATAGCAACCGTTCGTGGATGCCGCGCGGCATTTGATTCGGCACGCCGGGGACGGCGCGCCCTACCTGGGGTGCGATATCTTGGTAGGGCGCCGCGTCCCCGCGGTGCCGCAAGATCTTTCGTCCTGGCACGTGGCATGTATTTGTCCACGTCACTGATTGCGAAATAGCAACTGTTTGTGGATGCCGCGCGGCATTTGATTCGGCACGCCGGGGCGCGCGTCTCGCCGTCGCCTACTGGCAAAGGCGGAACGGCGCGCCCTACCTGGGGTGCGATATCTTGGTAGGGCGCCGCGTCCCCGCGGTGCCGCAAGATCTGTCGTCCTGGCACGTGGCATGTATTTGTCCACGTTACTGATTGCGAAATAGCAACTGTTCGTGGATGTCGCGCGGCATTTGATTCGGCACGCCGGGGCGCGCGTCTCGCCGTCGCCTACTGGCAAAGGCGCAGCGGCGCGCACTACCTAGGGGTGTGGCCTCTTGGTCCCTCCGGCGCCGCGTTATCTCCCAGCTCGGCCCTCACGCGGCGCTCGGCTCGCAGGTGCCCCGTGAAATATGACTCCTAGCCACCAATATTTGGATGCGGAGTCACGCCCGCAATGAAGAGTCCAATCACAAAGTTCACGACCATAATGCAAAGCATGGCCACAACGGTGAACTTTAGCTTTGCATCTTCGGGAAGCGCGAGCACTTTGGCGCAGCCCGAGTAGAAGAGATAAATGCCAAAGATGCTGAACAAAATGCCCAAGATCCCGAGTAGGGGCACGAGAGAAAGCACGCCCGCAAGCCAGACAGGAGTTGAGGAATAAACCATGAGCTTAAGAGCGTTCACGAGATCCTTTGAGCCGCCCATCTTAGGGCTTACTTGCTGAAGGACCAGAGCGCCGACATACATCATGGCGAGGCTAGCACCGAATTGTACGAGAGAGGCGAGGAGTTGCCCGACAAAAGGAGCGCGCCACGACCCAAGAATCGGAACTTGTACCCCGATTATGGCAAGGCCGATAAATCCGCAAATGGCGGGAATAGCGGCGAGAGGTGCTGCGTACTTGACATAGATATCCTTCACGGAAGTTTGCTCCGCGGCAATTGAATCCCAGCAACCCGTCGGATTGGTCATGACGAGTTTGGCTCGGTCCATGATGAATTTAAAATCGATAGGGGCCGTATTGGTGGCTGTGCTGGTGTTCATAGGGGTCCTCCGAATGCCCCAGAGCCTAGCCTGGGACCTTTCCCTTGTACACCTTTGTTCTGATTAGCGGATGGGGGGGGGGAGGTCGGCGCCTCTGGCCATTTGCTCGATTGTTGGGGGGCCTGATTATCAGCGATTTGCTTTGTAGGCTAAGGCAGCCCGCGCAAATCCTTCAAATAATGTTTTCCAGGCTGGAACGGGGGCTTTGTAGAGGCGTTCTGGGTGGCACTGGACGGCAAGCAGAAACTGGTCTCCGGACGCGAGCTCAAACCCTTCTACAATTCCATCCTCAGTCCAAGAGTTTGCGACAAGCCCAGTTCCTAATTCCTTTACGGCTTGGTGGTGGCGCGAGTTGGCGGGGATGCTTGCGGTTCCAAGTATCTCAGCAAGGGCCGAATCAGGTTTTATCTTTACGCGGTGGGTGCAGGACTCGAGGGGAAGAGCTGCGTCTTCTGGGAGCAGGTGACTCGCTGCGCTTGGTACCTGAGATGGCAGGTCTTGAATCAGCGTTCCCCCCATGGCTACGTTTATAAGCTGAAGCCCGCGGCAGATGCCGAGGATGGGAATGCGCATGGAGAGCGCTTTTCTAAAGCAGGTAAGTTCTGAAGTGTCCCGAGCGGTGGAGACCGCCCCAAGTTTTTCATGCGGCGACTCGCGGTAGAGAAGCGGATCGATATCCTCTCCACCCGAAAACAGGATGCCATCGAGGCGCGTAAGGAGTGCGTGAAGAGTTTCTTCGTCCTCGACAACGGGGATGATGAGAGGAGACGCGCCCGCATTCTCCAGGGCGTGTATGTATCTTTCGTCAACGCCGTGACTGCTTTCGGCAATGCGCCGAGCTGAAATACCAATGACGGGGCGTGTCTTCTCGTTGTGTGCCATGCAATTTCTTCTTTGCGAATGACCTAGGGAACCTCTGAAAAACCTCGATGTTTTAGTTTTTTCTCTCTCCGTGATCTCTGTTTCCTCTGTGGTTTTTTGAGCAATTTAAATCAACCACAGAGGGCACAGAGTTCACAGAGCAGACTTTTTAGAGGTTCCCGCTCTCGATTAAGATCGTTGTCCCATCAATCGATCGAGCAAAATCCCGGCAGCAGCTCGCACTGAGAGATGATTATAGTCCCCCGGGCCACAAATTGGCTCTAAAAAACAATGAGCGCGGGCAATCAACTCGTCACTCATGCCCCAGCCCGTTCCAAACATTAAAAGATAGGGGTCTGAGGACTGCCAAAGCTCCTCTCTAAATGCTTGGCAGCTGAGGCGGTTTGGCTCACGCTTTGCCGAGGTGGCTACCAGTTTCGGCAACTTTCCGGTGCGGCGGTCGATTGCAGCAATCGCCTCCTCTAATCCAGAGACAATTGCGGTCGTGCCCAAGGCATCTTTGCGATTGGGATTATAGGTTGCGCCAAATCCCTCTTGCCAATGGGAGCGCAGAGTGCGCGCAAGTTTTCGAAGAAGAGGAGAGGGATGCGCTACGAAAAAGGTGTGGATGCCGAAGGTTCTTGAACTTCGCGCAATGTCGTGCACGTCAATCATGGTGAGAGACGTGGTGACAATCTTCCCTTGTTTGTCGTGCTGGTCTGCGTGCAGGAGCACGACGCTGATGTCGGGAGTGTTGGTGGTGCCGTGAGAGCTCATCGCCGATTTGCTCCCTTTGCTGCCGTTTCGGTCGCCGCAGAACTCAGAAGTTCTGGGCGCCTTTTTTTTGTTCGAAGGAGTGACTGCTCCGCGCGCCATTCTGCGATCTTTTGGTGATTGCCCGAGAGCAAAACTTCCGGAATGGGGAGATTTCGAAATTCAGGGGGGCGCGTGTACTGCGGGCCCTCGAGGAGCTGGCCGTATTTCTCAGTGGCGCGAAACGACTCTTCGACAATCGAATCTTGATTGCCAAGGACTTCTGCTCGGAGCCGCACGGTTGCTTCGATAACTGCCATGGCCGGGATTTCTCCGCCCATCACCACGTAGTCTCCAATCGAAAGTTCTTCGTCGACGCAAAGGTCGATAACACGTTGGTCGACTCCCTCGTAGCGGCCGCACACCAAGGTAAGCGATTCCTTCTTGCTAAGCTCTTCCGCTTTCTTCTGATTGAATACGGATCCTGAAGCGCTCAGCAAGATCACATGAGTGTTGGGGTCAAGCGCTCTCAAGGCATCGATTGAGCGCGCGAGCACATCAGGCTTCATTACCATTCCAGCTCCTCCGCCATAAGGACTGTCGTCCACTTGGAAGTGAGGAGGAGAGGCGTAGTCTCTAATGTTGTAGCGAGAAGTTTTGAGGAGGTTCTTTTCCGCAGCCTTGAAAATTAAGCTCGAGCTGAGGAAGCTGTCGAAGAGCTCTGGGAAGATGGTGAGGATATGTAAGTTGAGCATCGACATAGATTGGACATCAAAGCGTAGCACGAAAAAAAACGCGGCCGCGTAAAAGCGAGGCCGCGTTTTCTTTTTATCTTCCGGAGCAAAGCACTCCAAGAGATTCTCGGGGAGAATCTCGTCGAACTACTTCTTGGCCGAAGCGGTCTTCTTCTTTCCGCCAGCAGCTGCACGAGCCTTACGGGCTTTGCGAGCGGCGCGAATCTTTGCCGTTTGATGCTCTTCGCGCTTTTCTACGAGGCCGGGGTGGGCCTTTTGAATCAAGCGACGAACTACATCAGTGTACTGTGCGCCAACTGAGAGCCAACGCTCAAGCTTGGGCTGGTTGAAAGCGATAACGCCAGGTTCAACCATTGGGTTGTAGGTGCCAATGCGCTCGAGGAAACGGCCATCGCGCTTGGTGCCCTTCTCGCAGGCAACAATTCGGTAATAAGGGGCGTTCTTGGCGCCGTGTCGAGCGAGTTTCAAAGTAACAGCCACGTTCCTAATCTCCTTGTACGAAATCGAGGGCGCGATACTATCCTTAAATGTAGGCTGATATCAACGTGCTAGGGCCAGGTTTCGCGCATCTAGATTGGTCTATAACGAAGTTTCTGGAAAGCTAGGCTTGTCCTTTAATTCTAATGGGTTATGCCTTTGCCTGAAGCAAAAGTAGTGAACTCCTTGATATTTGGGTAGTTGGCGGTAGATTTAAGCGCCAGGAAGACTTGGATAAATTATGGTCACCACTACATTTTCACTCCCCCGCTTGGTAACTGGTTTGATTCTCTCAGGCCTTTTCTCTTCTTTGCTCTTTACTCCAAGTGTTGCGCAGGCAGCTGAAGAGGGTTTTGTATGTGCCGCGGTAATGCGCTGTAACCCTGACGGGACGGTGATGGAGGAGTTTGATAGAGGGGAATGCGCTCCGATGTATCGCTCTCAATGTCTTTCGCGCCTTGCCAATGATGTTCAGGAATCCTTGGTAGTCTGCAAAGAGAAACTCAAATCAACACAAGAGAGTCTTGCGGGTGCTCGGCGTCAGCTTCGTGACCTTAGAAAGAAAGCCGCAGCTCGAAGATAGTAGCCCTTCCAACAACTTCATATTTTTACCTTTCCTGCTTGTCGGCTCACCTCGTAGGCCCCGGCGTTCTTGCGCGCGGCAGCCGAATTGCGTTCTTACTACAATGCTTCGCGTCGATTCACTCTTGTGGGTAGGGGGTAACCTGCTAAAACTTAGACATCAGTTTCAAATCATTTCCTTCGGGGAGTCTTTATGCGCCGACTTTCAGCCCTTATTTGTGTTCTCTTCACTGTAACTTTTGGGCTCGTAGGGTGTGGTGGAGGTGGCGGCGGTGGCGGCGAATTTTTTGGGCCAGCCGAAGTCTCTCTCCGCGCAAATCCAGAATCGTTCTTTATCGGAGACCGAACTCTCCTTACGGCGGAGTTGTCGCAGGTAAATGATGACGGAGTCGTGCTTGTCTATCGCTTCCCCACAGCCCTTTCGTATGTGCCGAATTCTGCAAAGCTTGTGCTTGGCGACACAGAAGTGTCAGTGACGCCTCTGCTCAATCAAGCAAAAGATGAGAATGTATATTTGGTGTTTGTATTCCCCCAAAGCTCATTCTCGGAAGATGCTGCGGGAAATCTTCAGCTTCAATTGCAGGGAATCGAGAAGAAAGAGTCGGCAGAAATCGAGCTTGATCCTAGCATTAGAAACCTTCTTGTTCCGAATGACCAACAGTTCGATATCAACAATCCCGTATTTGGGACCGATATTTCAGTAACGGTTGAGGTTAAGAGCTCCTAACTGCCTGACCAGACTCCTAAAACTAGCCACGTTTTGTCGTAGCATCGTATAGAGGCCTGCTGCATCGTAACGAATGCAGGTTTTCCCTGCGTCTCGGCAGAGGGCGTATTTGCCCGATAGCAGTGGCGCTCAGGTTTTGTTCTTGGCTTAGACAATTCCGTGTAGCGCCCAGGCACCTCCGTGCCTGGGCTTTTCGCCGCTCGTCCTACCGCGGCTCATTTGAAATCCGCCCCTAAATTCACTACAGTCTGACCCGCTAATCAGATTTCATCTTCTAGGCATGTAGCTCAGCTGGTTAGAGCGCTTGCTTCACACGCAAGAGGTCGCTGGTTCGAATCCTGCCATGCCTACCATTACTACTGCTCGCCGCAGAGGCCGCCTCGAGTGCCACCGCCGAAACTTTATTGGGGATTCGAACCAGCGATAGTCCGCTGAGGGGCGAGCTGGCGAGCCCCGTAGTGCGAGACGGAGGCGAGCAAGGGAAAGAGGGTTCGAATCCTGCCATGCCTACCATTACTACTGCTCGCCGCAGAGGCCGCGATTTTTCCCGCTTGGCGCTTGGGCCCTTCCTGCGGCGCTATTCCTCGCTTTGCTCGGGCGCCTTGGAACCAGGGGCTTAGCCCCTGGACCCCGCGAAGGTGATTTGAGTTTGCGTCGTTGGTGTTTGCGGTGGAGCTGGTTTTGACTCAAAGAGGTTCGAGCCAGCGATAGTTCGCAAGGTAGGGCGCCGCGTCCCCGCGGTGCCGCAAGATCTCTCGTACTGGCACGTGGCATGTGTATTTGCCCGCGGCACTGATTGCGAAATAGCAATCGTCCATGAATGTCTCGGGGCATTTGATTCGGCGCACTCTTTGGCTTTCACGAAGGGGTCATTCGTTTCAAGTCGCGCTATACCGCATCGGAAGTTGCCGTGTAGCGAAGAGCTGGGACAGAGATAGCGGGGCAGAGCATCTTGAGATCTTCTACTTCATTCGACTCAGTTCGAACACTTCGCCCCAGCACTAAGGGTCCGGCAAATATACGAAGGGGCGAGTCGTTGAAGCGTAGATTGTTGACCGCCGCGCTTATCTTGCCTTCCTTTACCAAGAAGACGCCGTCCCGTGTGAGGCCAGTGAGAGCAATCGACTGTTCATCCACGAGCCTAATGTACCAAAGGTGATGAACGAGGAGGCCGTGTTCCGTCTTTGCCACTACTTCATCAAGAGAAAGGTTGCTTCCGGAGACTATGAAGTTTAGGGGGGAGGGGATGAAGGGCGCCGATACCTTGCTCGCCCAGTACCTATCAGTTTGAAGCGACGCGACCGTTCCACGCGATATCCAGTCCGTTCTGGCAAGGGGTTCTCCTAAGGAGGAAAAGGGGCGGCAGGGGAGGTCCTGGGAGCAAGGGTCACTTGCGAGGCTAAGGTTGGGCGAGAGGCAAGTGTCTCCCAAGGCGTTTTTGCCATGAGGGCGAGAAAAAGCGCTACGCCCCTCGTCCGCAGGTCGTCTTTGCATTTTGGAAATCAGTATTCCCAACAAATCGGCTGCCGCGGCAGGCGCCAAAATGGTGGGATAGGTAGAGGGGGCTAGTTCAATTCGATGTTCCGATGCGCGCGCGAGACGAATTGCCTCGTCGGCGACGGTAGAGATGTTAAGGTCCGAGAGCCGGTCACCACTCCAGCGGGCTTTTCCCGAACCAAGACCGCTTCGGGTGCGTGCGGTGAGGGAAAGTGAGGCAGAAGATTCTCGATAGGTAAGTCTGCTCCCTCGAGATGAGCACACCAGGTCCTCGTCTTTAGTAACTTGCAGAAAACCGCTGAGGAGTACTCCGCTATCCTTGGCAAGGGTGAGGGCTTTCCCGATCTCGGGAAGCAGCGTATCGGCCCCTGCACCATCAAACTCGCACACGCCCTGTTGGTTCGTCGTCCACGGTTCGGGCGGCGGCACATACTCGGGGTTCACAGGACTCGCAGCTGCAATTTCAGCAGCTCTTCGCATCGTGGCGCGCAGGTCATCTGGACATAGGCTCGTGGTTGAGGCTGTTGCCGACCTCCCTTCATGAAACACGTTTATTCGGGCGATTACCGCGTGTTCAGTGCCGCAACTTGAAAGCTCATTCGCTCCCATGCGGCCGTGGTGACTCGTGCTGCGGCGCACCTGCAAAACCACTTCTTGAGCGCTCCTTGTTGAAAGGAATTTTCCAAGATCGTGCGCAAGTTCTTCAAGAGGAGCTTCTTCCCACGCACTTGTCATAAGCCGCCTCCTGCTCGTAGAACAGAGACTTTGCGAAACCGAGCCGGAACTGCGCCATGCGAGACGGGAGCGACCTGGGCCGGCTGTCCTTTTCCGCAGTACAGGGATCCCCCGAGGAAATATTCACTCTCGTCGCACAACGCGTCTAGCGAATTCCAGAATTCGGTGGTTTTTCCATAATACGCAGCATCTCGAACCATGCCATCAAGCTTGCCATTCTTGATGCGCCAGAATTCTTGCCCGCTAAACTGAAAGCTGCGCCTTTGCTGGTCAATGCTGTAGCTCTTGTCTCCGAAGACAAAGAGCCCATCTTCGGTAGATCCAATTAACTCCTGAAGAGAGAGAGGAGAAGGGTTCGGCTGGAGGCAGATGTTGGGCATGCGCTGAAGGGGGAGGTGCTGCCAACTGTCCGCGTATGCACAGCCAAATGAGGGTGCGTGGAAGAGTCTTGCAGCAAATTCTCGATTGGTCTGGTAGTTGGTAAAAATTCCTTCTTTGATGATAGGGAAAGACTGCGCGGCAATTCCTTCGTCATCAAATCCAACCGTGGCAAGTCCGCCCGCTTCCGTGCGATTTCCCGCTATCGTAACGAGTTCGGAGCCGTACTTGAGTTTTCCGAGTGTATCGGGAGTTAGGAAGCTGGTGCCTGCGTAATCTGCTTCGTAGCCAAGCGCGCGGTCGCATTCAGTGGCATGCCCGCAGCTCTCATGGATGGTGAGCCAAAGATTGGTGGGGTGAATAATGAGATCGTAGTTCCCTGGGGTCACGTAGGGCGACAAAAGTTTTTGCTTGGCATGAGCCACCGCCATTTCAAGTTCTTTCTTCCAAGGGGCAAGGCGAACTTTTTCAAAGCCAGCACCCGCCGGAGCGAAGGACGTGGTTCTCGATTCAAAATCGGCTCCGTCCGTAGTGGTAACGGTAGGGGTCGCTTCACACCAAACACGCAGGATCTCTTGAGTAACCTCGCTGCCTTCAGTGGAAACAAAAAGTTTGATTTCCTGGATAGACCAGAGACTCACGTCGCAGTAGTTGGCACCTTCCTTGAGCGCTAATGATCCGAGTTCGCGGATAAAATCCACCTTGTCCTTAAAGGAGATCGCAAACGGATGCTCCTGGTGGGGCGTGGTCCACCGCGCCGTAACTGGGGGCGCCGGAGGGAGTGAAAGCGCTTGGGAGGAGATTCCCGATCCGATACTTGTCCAGCGAATTGCCTGCTCGGCGGCCTGCTGAATTGACTGACTACTAAGAGAAGGGGTCGAAGCAAAGCCCCAGCGCCCATTTTTGAGCACGCGGATGCCTATGCCAAAAGAGGAGTGATCAAAGGCACTTTGGAGATTGGTTTCGCGTGACGTGAGATGTTCAGTGCGGAGCTGAATTACCCGCGCATCGGCATAACTAGCCCCAAGTCGGGAGCAATAGTCGAGTGCAGCTCGTGCCGCAGAGAGGGAGGCGGCATCTGTGAGGTGGCTGATCATAGCGCTGAAATGGAATAGCAGAAAAGGAAGGAGAGGACGAGCAGGGAGTTTAAGTTATTGCCTGTAGGGACTCCTTGCCTGGAACAGGGGAAATTGGTTCCGCCACGACGCCATCTGGGCGTTGAGAGCTGGCCTCATTTTTGCAACAGTTTTTTTGGCGTGATGCGTTGGTCCGTTCTCACGCATGTCTGGGGGGTAAGGTTATGAAGCGAGGTTTTTCTAATTTAGGCTACGTGGTAGCAGTAGGAATTTTTACTACTTTTGCGCCTTTGCTATCAAATTCCGCATATGCTCAGTCGAGCACGTCTGCGGGAGTTGCTACTGCCCTAAGTTTCGCAAGATTTGTAAGTAGTGCCAATCGAGAGGGATTGCTTCCCTTTGTTCGCGCGGCCGAATCTCAAGCTCGTCGAGAAAGGAAGGCTGCCCGGGGTAAGATAAGGAAAGCAGTTGCACGGAAACCTATCGTAAGAAATCAACCGGGGCGGCTTGCTCAGTGCGCGGGTGGTGGAACCGTAGTTTTCCAGTCCAATGCTTTGTTCAGTAGGAATAAGCCGCATACTTTTACCTATGCAGGCGAAGCCCTCTATAGTGAGTGCTTAGGGGTTACCGGAACCCACTCTACTGAGATCTCTGGCCGAATAGTCGCGAAGAATATTTTAAGCGCGTCAAGCATCAGAAGTTCTCTCGTTGCCTCTTGCGGCGCGGCGGGCCTGGCCCGAATAGAGACGGATCTTCGCGTAGATAGAGTCGAGGGCCCTAAGACTAGCTCTGCAGCGATCAACGGGCAGTTGACACTTATGTGCGATGCCGGCCCTTATGTAACCTGTAGCTGGAATGCGGTTGACCTGGATGATACGGCGGCCCTGGCGGCGGGCTGTAGCGCCACGGGGTTCTAACAATTAATCTTCTTTATCCTCGTCAGGCACGAGTCCCGCATCTACTGCCATTTTCACGGCATTTGTCACTAGTTCTTTATTGGATGCCGAGAGCGTGCCATCGGCAAACATCTTTTCAGCTTCTTCGCCTATCATGTTCATGAGTGCTTCGCGTTCCGCAAGGCTCATCACTCGCGTCGATCGACGTTTCCCCACGGCGCCAGCCTTGCCTACGCCGCCCACTCCCGTCGTGGCTTGAATGCTCTTTACCTCACCAATGCCTTCAGTCTTTTGAATTCCGGAGGCTTCGGTCGTGGAGGTGACTCCCCCTAATTTCTTATCGCCAATCTTCTTGGTCATAGTCCCTCACGCGATGCAGTAGGCCGCTTGGGGGTAGCGTCTATCCCCTTGAACTTATGCGCAACTAGATCTGAGAAATTCCCGGGTAATTTCTCCTTCTTGAGTTTCAAGGCCGTGGTCTTTAATCCAGGTCGTACCTTAGGGGCAGGAGAGGCCTTTGCGGTATTGATACCTTTGAGAAGATAGGCCAGGAGCACCTTGTGCTCTCGAATGACATTAAGCTCGTCAATGCCCCAGTCGGAGGCTACCGTGCGCATGGATTCGCCCTCCCAATAGATTTTCCACATGAGAGCTTGGTGCACAGGCTCTAGGGTCGACATCAGCTCCACAAGCCTTTTAAAGTCGAGCATGTCGTCTGGCTGGGCGGTGGAGGCTTGTTTCGCGGCGATGATGCTCGCTCCAACGAGGAGTTGTCTGACTGCGGATCTTGTATCTCCGTCCCCTCCGTCGCCGCCGTCTTCCATCATCGGCAGTTCGCCGCTACGGAGTTCGGGGAATACATTAAAGAGTTCAGCAGACACTTCGCGTGCGTTTTGCTCGGCTTTTTGAGCGCCGGTAAGTCCTCTTCTCCAGCCGCGAGATTTCCGAGCTGCGTCCGTTGAGGCCTCATGGATTCTCTTACGCGCGTAGCCGCGAAAGGGAATGCCGCGGGCTGGGTCAAAGCGTCTTGCACAAAAGATGAGAGCCTCCATCGCCGCGCCATCTAACCCATCGAGACGCCAATCCATATTCCACGCGCGCGCTACTGAGCGGGCAATGCTCTCGGCCCACCCTTGGTGTTCGAGCACCATGCGGTCGGCTTCCTCGATTGAAATTGTCTCTCCCATCCCGGCTCTTCTCCGTGTTTAGAGGCGAGAATAGCCTCTTTTTGCCAATCAAACCAGGGTCTTACATAAATCTGCATAAAAACTGAAGCAGCTCTACGAATCCTGCGGAATAGCAATCAGAAGATCACTTCGGCACCTCTGAAGGTTGTCTGAAGTACTTCGAAACTCGCTGAATTGACTAGGGATTTACCCCACTTTTGGGGTTTTGGTGGTGAAGTCATGAACGCAATGCCTGCTTTGAAGCTCAATGTAGAAAATCTTCCTCATCCTGGTTCTCGGGTTGGAAAGACGAAGAACTCCGGAGCAAAGGTCATTAATCTTAAGGGTCGTACGGCGGCTAAGCCCCGCGGCCTCTCGCAAAAGCGCCGCGATGAGCTCGTTCTTGAATTTCGCCCAAAGGCTCGCAAGCTTGCGCGTAGCATCCTTCGTAAATGGCATGCACGGCTCGACCTTGAAGAAGTAGATAGCATTGTAGATTTGTCGCTTTGCGAGGCTGTGCAGCGTTTCAATCCCAGCAAGGGCGCCTCCTTCATGACCTTCTTTTTCTATCACCTTCGTGGCAACTTGATTCGTGCGGTGACTACCGCTGCAAATCTTAACTCCGTTCCGCTTCCTGAGGGTGACCTCATGGACCGTGCTCAGGGCCAAGATGGCGCCTTCCGTGGTGGAAGCGCGATTGAAGTTGCTGAAGCGCTTTGCGGATTTGAGGCTCCTATGCCTGATGATCTCCTTCATAGAAAGCAAATAGCGCTTCTCAGCACGAAGGCTTGCGACAAGCTTGATTCTTTGGAAAGGGAAGTTATCAACCGCGTGTATCTAGAAGAGCAGCAGCTCATGGACATTGCGCATACTCTTGGCTACAGCCGCTGTCATATCTCTCGCGTAAAGCGTAAGGCTCTTGAGACACTTTACACTGAGCTTCGTGCCACTGCGCAGTTTGAAGATCTTGGTGCAGGACCGATGACGGATGATGAAGACGAGCAGGAGGATATTCGTAGGTCTTCCTCGCGTCGCTCGATTCAGCGCCGCCGTCCGCGTTCTTCAAAGCAGTGTTCGCTCACCGCAGAGCGCATTGCGATTCTTGAGGCTTCTGCCACCCGCTAACTAGGCAGGGAAGGATGGTCTTAGAGAGGGGGCTGCTATCCGGATAGGGTAGCAGCCCCCTCCGCATTTTTGCTCTTCCCCGTTACTTTACTTTACTTGTAGTTTCCCTTATTAGAGCCAGCCGGCTGAGAGAAGGCCAAGGTGTTCAGATTGGCTGTTTGCCGGTCAGGGCGCGCTAGGCCTTGCTAGGATGCTGAATTTATTGAGCTTTAATGCTCGGCACCCTTTCGCTAGAGAAGAGGATCTAACCTTACATCCCCCCGGACAGTTTTTTTGTCTGGCGTTTTGTCTGGGAGCACAGGTTTACCTCTGCATAGTTTGGTTTCTGAACGTCATTTTTTGAAGATTACCTTTTGGGGCGTATGAGTGGAGTAGAGCTTATTGCTTTCTTTTTCGCTGGGGCCATGGTTCTCAGTATTGTTTTCGGTAGCTGGTCCTAAGCTGGCGATTCAAATGACAATTCGTTAAGCTTGGCGTTCGCCATAATGAATTTGGCGTTCGCCATAATAAATTTGGCGTTCGCCATGCTACTGCGTGACGCCTGATAGTTGTTTCTGGGCGTGCCGGATAAAGAGCAGGAAGACGAATCTACCGTTTTAAGGTTCGCGGATTCCATCTTTTCATTTGGCGCGAGAGCTCAGCTACGTTTGGGCCAGAAGGATTAGACCGCAGAGATTGAATCGGGCGACTTTTAGCGCGGCGCTCAAGGAACTAAACATCATGCGCAGCCCAGTACGCGGCTCTTCGACCATCCACATTATTCTACTCTCCTTTGCGTGCACTCTCGTGCTTTTTCTCCTCAGTTCTGTTGCTGTGATTGGGACCTCTTCTGAGGCGCGGGAAGCTCACATTATTCAAGTCATGGTGAATAAGGGCGATTGGCTTTTGCCGACGAGAAATGGACTCATCCCATCGAAGCCGCCGCTTCATCACTGGGTTGCGGCGGGTGCAGGGGTGGCGGTGGGTAAGGTGAGCGAGGTAGTGGCGCGGCTACCTTCCGTAGTCGCGGGCGGTCTTGTGCTTTTGCTCACGGGACTTCTCGCTGCGAATCTTGCCAGGCGAGTAGGGGGCCCTTCTGGCGGTGACGCGAGCTCAAGTTTTGAGAGCGGGCCCGCGGTTTTTGGAATTGCCGCCATGCTCATTCTAGGAACTACCTATGGCTTTACCTACATGGGGACAGATGCTCGAGTAGACATGACCTTCACCTTCTTTTTGGTTGCTGCCTGCTCAGTAATGCTCAGGCGCTTGTTCTCTCATGTGGCTGAGCCTCGTGCTCTTGTGAATCTTTACCGGGAGCAAGACTTCTTTTGGTTCTACCTCCTCTGTGGGTTGGCGGTTTTGGCAAAGGGCCCACTTGGAATAGTGCTTCCACTTTTGCTGGCAGCTGCGGCAACTCTCTCTCTCTTTAGTCCTTCCGAGATTTTCAGAAATTTCCTCCGACCGCGTTGGGGGTGGCTAGTTTTTGTTGCAGTAGTTTCACCCTGGTATGTGGCAGGGGCTCTCCAAGGAAGTGGTGGGGGCCTGCTTTCGCGTCAGTTGGTATTTGAAAATCTGCAGCGCTTTACGGGCGGGGAAGAAGTTAATTCAGAATCCTTTTGGTTCTACTTTGGTTCTTTTGCCCGAGTTGCGGCTCCCTGGTCGCTCCTTTCGGCTTGGTGTGTGCTGCAATGGATGCTTGGGAGACAAAAAAATGCGGCGGCTTCTTCGAGAGAAGATCGCTTTGGTGCGGCGGTACGCGGCCTTGGGTATGCCTTTGCTGCGGGCTTCCTCTTTTTCTCCCTTGCCTCAGGCAAGAGGCATTCGTACCTACTCCCTCTTTTCCCCTTTCTGAGTATCGCCCTGGCTGCCGTAGTTCTCTCATGGTGGAACAGGCAGACACGGGGGGTGCACGCGCGCCTGCGTCTGGTGGTACGAATCTGGGCCTTGGGCTCTGCGGTGATTCTATTGTTTCTTCCTACCCTGCTTCTGTTGCCGCTGGTATTCCCGCCCAGAGCTATAGAGCTTGGTTTTCCGATGCAGCTAACTCCGCTTTTTTTTAGGGCCTGGCTCATGCTTGGGACTACCTCGGTGGCCGGGTTCTTGGCCTTTTATATGCTTGCGCAAGCCCCTTCTTGGAAGAACCCCGTTCGAGCTGCATGGCTTATCGCTTTTGGAGCTTTTACCCTCTTGTCGACGGGCACCACCCTCGGAAATGCCGTGAAGAATGAGCTAAAAAGTTTCCCGGCTATCTCGTCTCAGGTCCTCGGCCTCCTTGGGGAGAAGCCTTTGTCGGTAATTCGTTCAAAAGGGGATGAATTTTTTGACCCGGTCTTGTTTTACATCGAGCGAGAAGCGACTCTTATACCTCCAGAGGTGTCTCGGGTTCCCTGTGGAATGGGGATGGTGCTTGCGCGCCGCGAGTTCTTTGACACTTTTGTCGCCTTTGCAGGAACCCACGGGGTAGAGCTCGGAGAGTTCCATGTGTTCCGCTCGCTTGGAAGCGAATTGCAAGGGAATGAGCAGGACCAGATTGTCCTTTTTAGTTGTCAGGAGAGAAGTAGTCGCGATGAAGCAGAGAGTTCTATTCGCCTCAACCAACCGCGGGAAGTTCTTGGAACTTAAGGGCCCACTTGCTGCTCACGGAATAGATCTTGTTTTGCCATCTGATTTAGGACTTCCGACGGCTCCTCCTGAAGTTGACGAGGATAGACCCACCTATGAAGGCAACGCCCGCAAGAAGGCTCAGGCGTATGCGCTTTGGAGCGGCATGCCTACCTTAGCCGACGATACTGGTTTAGAGGTTGAATGTTTAGGAGGCGCGCCTGGTATTTATTCGGCGCGCTACGCGGGTCCAGGGGCAGGGCCGAAGGAAAATAAGCTCAAACTTCTCAAAGTGCTTTCTAAAGAAAAAAAGAATCGACGTGCTCGATTCGTTTCGACTCTCATTCTGCAGTGGCCTAACGGCAAATCGCTTGAGTCACACGGTAGTTTGGAAGGTTCAATCGTAGTGGCTGAGCGAGGCTCAGGAGGCTTTGGCTACGACACGCTGTTTGAAGTCGAGGGCCGCGGCCGCACACTCGCCGAGCTTAAGGGCGCCGGTGAAATTGTCGATACTCATCGGGCGCGAGCTTTGAGCGGGCTTATTGGGAAGCTTCGCTAACGCCGAGCCGCGCTGACTGAAACGAGCAGCAAGGAACGCTATGAGCAAGCTTAACTTCACCTCTTGCAAGTTCTTCCGCGCAGCAATGCACGGCCTGCTTCTCTCTCTCCTCTCTCTCTCGCTAGGCATCCCAAGCGCCTTTGCTGCGACGCAGACCATCGGCGGAACTACTGCGAATGGCGATATTGAGCTGCAGATTACCGATACAGGCACCATACGGGTTCGCCGGAATGACGACAGCACAGTCAATGACTACTGGTATGCAGGCAACTCTACCGGAATTCGGGTCGTGTACAACGATGGAAGCCCGCGAGCTTTCACTAGTAATAGCTTGGTTTTTCCTGACACAGATATGACCCCGGTAAGCAACTCCACCTCGGGAAACGTGGTGACTACTGTGGTCGATCTAGTGGTTGCCTCAAATTCAATTAGGCTTACGCAGCAAGTGACCCTCAACAATTCGAGCGGAAACTATGCAATTTCGTGGCAGTTCCAGAATAATTATTCAGGCACCACCATAACAGATTTCCGTTTGTTTTATGGTGGAGATACCACGCTGGCTGGTGATGACAACGGAACAGGTTTTTATAATGCAGGGACTTCGACGGTTGGGGTAGAGCGCCCCGGTTTTAGTGGGGTCTTCTCAATTCAGGGAGTTACTACGCCTTTTGGCTATGTGGCGAATGACCTTGGCGAAGTATTTGGAGGAATAAGCGGGGGAGCCTTACCCAACACTATAGCAAGTTCATCGGTCGATATTGGAATGGCGATGGAGTGGCGCAGCGCTTCGCTTGCTCCTGCGGCTACGCTTACGATCGCTTCCGCAGTTTCTGTAACATTAAGCTCTGCCACTCCAACTCCCACAAATACTCCAACAGCCACGGCTACCAGCACTTCTACGAGTACACCGACCAGTACTGCTACGGCGACCCCGACTAGCACAGCAACGGCGACGGCTACAAATACGCCGACGGAGACTCCCACGAACACGCCCACTGCAACGGCTACTTCGACACCGACTGCAACTCCAACCAGCACTCCTACGGCGACTGCAACCAACACTGCAACGGCGACGGCCACAAACACGCCGACAGAGACTCCTACAAGTACGCATACGGCGACCCCCACAGCGACAGCAACTTCTACTGCGGAGGCAACAGCGACGACGGCACCAACTGCCACGGTTATCTCGGCAACTCCGACAGCAACGCCTGTAAGCGGAACCACCGAAATTAGTGGAAGAATAAATCCTGCGCGTGAGGGCGTCGTGGTTTACCTCTACGCCGGCAGCTCAGATCCGCAATCGAGCGCAGTGGTGGGAATTCGGGCGCTATCCGGAGACGCCATAAGTAGCTCGCGTACGGATGTGGATGGTCGCTATTCGTTCACGGTGGATGGCGACGCGACTTATCGGGTGGTGCCAAGTTTTACAGGCCTAAGTTTCAATCCCTCCGAAGTTACTATTCCGGCAGGAAGCTCGGGAACTGATATTCAGGTGTCTGAGGTAGACCTCAACGATGAAGATTGCGAGCGCAGCGATATCTCGGGCATTCTTGTGAGCGCCGACGATCGGGCCGAGAGCCTGGTAGGGTATGTCACTGGCAGAGCAAGTGCTGCCGAGACGAGAGGCTCTCGAGTGCTTCGCGGAACACCTCGAGCTGAGTTCTTGGTAGACGTGCGCTCCGCTGCGAGGCGTATGGCGCGCTCCTTTACTGGTGTTCTTGATCAAAGCCAGTCCTATCCAAAGATACGTCTGCAGTGCCCGTCCTCACGAGGTTGTTCTACGACTGATTTACGGGCGCTTAAGACGCGTTACAGTCGAGGCCTGAATGATCTTAGGCGCGCTGGGCTCTTTATCGAGCGAAAGAGCCGTGATGTGCTTGGACAGGATGTGGCTGCTATCCAGCGCCGTATTGTGAGCCGGCATGCTGCTGCAATTCGGGCCCTCAATAGGTTGCCTAGGAATACCTCGAGTTGCCAATAGCTTCCCCCTCTGTGGTTGATTTAAATGTTTAAAAAACCACAGAGGACACAGAGTTCACAGAGAAAAAATAAAATATCGAGGTTTTTCAGGGTTCCCTAAGAGTGGGTATGCGATTGGTCGCGTTGCCGAAGTGCTTCATACAGTACCACTGACACGGCATTGCTTAGGTTAAGGCTCCGTACTTCGGGGCACACCATTGGTATCTTGAGCCACTGAGCTTCGGGGTAGCGGCTTAGAAACTCATGCCCGAGGCCTGTGGTTTCGCTCCCAAAGACTAGGGCGTCATTCGGCTCAAATTTTACGTCATAGTAAATTTTCGTGGCGAATTTGGTGAGTAGCCAAACACGTCCCGGTGCAGCCGTTGCAAGGTAGCTATCCCATGAGTCGTGCCTTGAAAGCGGCACGTAGGGCCAGTAATCAAGCCCAGCTCTGCGTACGGCCTTTTCAGAGATATCAAACCCGAGAGGCTCAATAAGGTGCAGGGGTGTTTGAGTTGCAGCGCAGGTGCGGGCAATTGAACCGGTATTTTGAGGAATCTGCGGATTGACGAGAACGACCTGCATATCGATAAGCCCCACATAGTGGGCGGTATAAAATAGTGGAGGTCATCCTTAGCAGAAACCCCGCCCCTAATGCCACTCAAGTGCTGTCCAGTGGGGCAGCTCCCTGCCTCAGTGGGTTTCTTGGTGGAGCCGGGTTTCGAAGGGTAGGGGATAGGCTCTTTCTCATACAAAACGCCCTAATTTCTTGGTCCCTCGCTTGATTTCTTTTGGCACTCATGTGAATGACTTCAGGTATTTGCAATTGCGGCAGTATCTCTATGTTAAATGCAACGCTCGTAAATCGAATTGAAGTCACCTCAGAGCTTGTCAGAGTCTTCGTGAAACCTGACGTGCCGTTTTCTTCCTTTCTCCCGGGGCAATACGTCGCCTTGGGACTTCCAGGCTCTGCTCCTCGATTTCCTGGATATCCTTCAGAGGAGCACCCTCAAGCGGGCGATAAGGTTATTAAGCGCGCTTACTCAATTGGGTCCTCGCCTGCTGAGCCAGAGGTCTTAGAGTTTTACATTGCGCTTCTGCCTCAAGGGGCTCTTACGGCTCGACTTGCCAATCTTAAGGTAGGGGATAGGCTTTTCTGCGCAACCAAAATTACGGGCACGTTTACTCTTGAAGGAGTTCCTGAGAGCGCGAACCTTGTGCTTGTGTCAACGGGCACAGGACTTGCGCCTTTCATGTCCATGATGAGGACTCCCTCTACTTGGGGTACGGCGGGAAATTCGCCTGGGAGATCTATTACGGTCCTGCATGGAGTGCGCTACCCTCAAGATCTTGCCTACCGCGACGAGATTGAAGCACTTGCTCAGAAGCATGGGAACGTAAGGTACTTACCCATGGTCAGTCGCGGGGGGGCATCATGGAAGGGCGCCAGCGGACATGTTCAGAGCTTCTTCAAGGATGGCACGGTAAAATTAGATGCGTCCCGTGACCATGTATTTTTGTGCGGGAACCCAGCTATGATTGATGAAATGGAGTTGCTACTCACCGGCAGCGTTTCTGAGGGTGGGCATGGCGGGGAGAGTCAGGCGGGTGGGCTCGGCTATAGAGTGCACTCCAAGAAAAATCCTGGTAACCTTCATTTAGAAAGATATTGGTAATAGGATTTCCACATGGAACCTAATTTCATCGACGGTGTTGTTGCGAAGATTCGCGCCAAGAACCGCGAGGACTATGAGCAAGTGGTGTTCTCTGCCATCACGGATCTCAGAATCTGGGTGCAGGAGAATGCTGAGAAAGCAGCACTTGCATTTCTTGCGGTGGGGTTTCTCATCCCCTTTCTCTTTCAGTTCCTGCTCTTGATGCTTGGCCTTGCCGCTTTGGTGGGCTTTGTCATTTGGACTGTCGCTCTTCCCGCAAATGGAGTCTCTAGCAGCAATCTTGAACAGGGGGGCGGTCGATCTCAGGAGTCCGATAGCTTAGGTGCGGAAGTTCAGATATCCCAGGGCAGTTCTTCCTATGATGCCGGCCTCAACGCTTCGGGGGGACAGGATTCGGCGTCGCAGGGTAGTGGCAATAACTAGCGAAGCGCTGAGAAGGTCCTCTTTCGTGGTCTTAGTGGTGCAGACGGGAAATGGTAACTACTTAAATGCACGCGCTCACCACGAAGACCACAAAGTTAAGATGTGGGGTTTTTCAGAGGTCCCCTAGGAGTCTGTCCCGTAGAAAAATTCTACCACTACATGTTTTGGTGGCAACGGGACAGCCCCCCTACGGATTGTGTCCAAAATGAGGATTTATGTTTCTACGGGACACACTCCTAGTTGCCCTTTGGCACTTTCATTCGATAGTGCGGTAGCCCCCGAATGCCCATTCTTCCCACGCGACTTCTGCTCGCGCAAATTCTCAAATTCAGCATCATATTAAGAAGTTGGCATATCCGTCCGATTTCTAGGCCTTAGGTCGGCATTGGCGCCAGGGGTTTAGGTCTCTAGGAATTCTGCCGACCCTTTAGTTGCATGCAACATTCGGTGGTTCAGAAGGAAACATGATTACTACTCGTTTTCTTGAAATTGCTGAGGATCTTGAGCTCGCGGGGTTAATTTGGCAGCCCGAAATCGGCGACGAGATTGCCAAGCGTGAAGAAAAGAAGGCTATTCAAATTTTGGTCGATCCCCAAGGGATGACCCCTGATGAGCTTCGCCTTACCTATCTCTGGCTTCCATCCGTTGAGCAAATACTTTTGCAGTTTGAGGCACGGCAGACCGTCTTACAGCACGCCGGGCTCGAGTTAAGTGAGAAGGCGCTCTTTTACCGCACCGTTCTCGTGACTCCTGGGGGGCCGATTGAGTCTCGTGGGGATTCTTTACGGCATTCAATGGGTATGGCGCTTCGAAACCTTCTCCTTGCCCATGCGCCTCAGGCCATAAACTAGGGGATCTCTGAAAAAGTCCGCTCTGTGAACTCTGTGGTTGATTTAAATTATTGAAAAACCACAGAGGACACAGAGTTCACAGAGAGAAAAAATAAAATAGCGATGTTTTTCAGAGGTTCGCTAGCCCTCGGACTCCTCTGATTTCTGCCTCAATTCGTTTTCACCTTCTTGCACCCGCTCCTCGGCTTGGCGCTTTTTCCGGCGCGAATGCCAAAGGTATACAAGAAGAAGAAGTATCGAGAGTATGAGGACAATGTTCTTGGTGCGTGTTACGCCCTCAAGCAGGGTGTCGATATGTTGAGCAGCAAGATACCCGAGCCCTACCATAAGCGGAATGCTTATGAGAGCCGCAAACATATCGGCCACGATAAAGCGATAGGGACTCATTCTCACCGCGCCGCACGTTAAGAACGTGGCGGTGCGCAGGTAAAATAAGTGCCGGGCGATGAGAATCATGAGCAAGCTGCGCCGCTCTAGATTGAAGCGGACTTTGCGAACTTTGGAGGGCGTAAAGCGGCGCTTAAACCAGCTCTTTTGAAATAGGGACGGTCCAAAATAGCGCCCTACAAAAAATATAATGAGGTCTCCGAGCACTACTCCCAGGTATGAAATGGCGAGCACAAGTTCCAGCTGAGCTTGACCGGTATGAACAACTACGCCGCCAAGAATTAGGGGCAAGTCTTCTGGTATCGGAAGGCCCACCGCCCCGCCGAGCAACATCAGAAAAAGGACCGCGTAAAGGACGGGGCCATTCTGCAGGAGGAACCACTCGCTCATAGTGCCTTTAAGAAGCTGCCGTAGGTGTGCCTTGCGTCTATGAGAACTCTTGTTTTGCGGAAGCTGAGCCGCGCATTTCCAGTGGCCATAGGGAGTAAAAAGGGATCGCGTTAGGCGCCGAGAACTAATTCGACACCGTACATAAGCTGCTGGCGAGTGAATGGCTTGGTGATGTAGTAGTCAGCGCCGACATTATAACCTGCTAGAATGTCTTCTGCCTTATCCTCGCCGGTGAGCATAAGAACAGGAATGGATTGTGTGCGGGGCTGGAGTTTTAGTCTGGTAAGTACGTCAAGGCCGTTCATTCCGGGCATAACGACGTCAAGAACGATAAAGTCAAATCCAACCGGCGTTGGTTCCTGATCAATAAGTTTAAGGCATTGCTCTCCGTCTTCAGCCACAACTACCGTGTGCCCTTCGCCTTCAAGAATCGCTTGAACAAGGCTCCGAATAGTAGGGTCGTCGTCCACGATGAGAACGCGTTTGGGTGAGATTGCCTTAGTCATAGGCCAGTTCCTACAGGTAAATCAGGTCATGCGTGAGGCGCAAACTCTGCGCTTAAAAAGTCCGCGGGCGGCAACATGAAACCAGGCCTTCGGGCGCATGGTTCACGTAACGTTCAGTCTTCGTAATACTGCCCTGAGGCATTAATGCATGCAAGGAGCCAGGTGCCTTTAAGCGCCCCTTGTGTTCCTCGCGTCCTCTCTGGGGAGCTTCTATCTCTCTTTGGGCCCTTTCCAGTTTGTGAGGCATTACCTCTAGGAGTGGAGCGAAATAGAGCGATCGAGCAATTCAGCGAGGATTCCGATAGCCGCCTGCTCGCGCTGAGTGAGTTCCCCCTGAGACGCGACGCGATCTCCATAGATAATGCCGACACAGCGCTGGCCAAAGCCAATCGGAGTAACCGCGAACGGCCAGCCACCTTCAAGGATAGGGTCGCCAATAAAAACTGGCCGAGATTCCTTGATGGCGCGGGCATCCGCTGCACTTGGTGATGCTTCCGCCCCAAGGGGGCGCACAATCGATTTGGGGTCCACCGCACCCGTGTCACCCAGGCCTAGCCGGCCCATGAGTTTGGTTTTGCTGGGCGCCATGAGGAGTAGGAGAACTCGGTCGAACTTGAGACCAAATGCAAGGGTCTCCATGACGCTGGTGATAATTGAAGAAGTCGGTTCGCGCGCCTCAACTGCCTGCCGAATTTCAGCCACGTATTGATTGTATTGAGCTTCCTGATCCGAAATAGGAGCGGCAGCCTTTTCGGGGCTTCCTAGCGCAGTTTCTGGAGACGCATACGTTTCAATGAATTCTGGCAGCGAGGGTAGCTGCAGATCCAGCGAAAGGCAGTGATCTTTAAAAAGTGTGGGGAGCTCTCCCACGAGCTTGCCGAGTGCCTTGCTCTCTAGGCCCGTAGTCGCCTTCACCTCTGCGAGTACCGCATCAAGTTCTTGACGAGTTTTGCCTGAGACCAGGGCTGCGGAGATTTGGGCCGAGCCACTCACGGCCTTGGCAATTGCAACAACCGAGGCGGTGGGGTGTAGCCCCGGCGTCCCTGCTGCGCCAGCTTTTAGGGCAGGTTCTTTAAACCCTGCGTCTGCGACTGCGAGCAGATCCTTGTAAAAGGATGGGAGATTAAGTGCGTCAACTACCTCCATGCTCAGTTGATAGGGCGACAGGCCGGTAAGTTCCTTGATGCCTTGCGCAACCGATAGGCGCTTGCTCTCAGCCCGGCGCACCGCAGCATCGTAAAGCTGGGGAAAATAAAAGGCGAGAAGCAGAGTGCCGAGCTCAGCAAATGAGCCCGCCAGATAGCCAAATTCATCGTTTTTCCCACGTCCTGTGGGGGCAGAGGGAGCGGTTTGCTGGCTTAGAGAACTCGCAAGCAATGAGGTTAATACGGTTTTGCGTAAGCAGTTTGCAAATGAACCGCCTTGTCGAGCCGTGGGTACAAATTTTTGCAGCAGCACAAGCCCAGAGCACATTTCGGCAAGCGGCCGCATACCAATTTGCACTACGGCCTGGCTTACGGTCATGATGGGCTTGGCGCGCCTATAAAAGCTACTGTTTACAAGATGAAGCACGCGAGTGCCAAGCGAAGGCTCGCGCAAGATTACCTCGGTAATTTGATTCGCGGTCGTCTTGGGATCGTTGGTAAGTTGACGAAGTTCGGAAACTACTTTCGCGCTCGCCGGAAAATCTCCATCCTTCGCAAGAGCAGAGCGAAGTCTGGTGATAAGTTCGTCAGGGGTCAGCCCGCCGGGGGCGACACCTTTACCTTCTGCGTTGTTCTTTGAGTCGGGCATGGAGTTAATCTCTTAAGTGTCTCTATTTTGACCTGGCTTTGGTCTCGCTGTCGAGCGCTTTAGTGAAGGGAAAGAATCTGACTGAATGCCGGCCTAGGAGCTCCGAGAGCCCCGAAAGAGCAGGAGGGCGGCATCGAAAGGGGGCGCTCACGGTATCGTACCTTGCGGTTAGGCTTTCCCGCGCATGGCAAAGCTTAACGTGAGTTGTCTCACGTTCTTTACCACTTCCGCCGGTTTAAAGGGTTTCGGGAGGAATACGGAAGCTCCTGCATCCAAGGCTGCTTCGCGGTCCCCCTCGAAAGCGCACGCGCTAAGGACAATTATTGGGAGATGTGCGAGGTCTCCGCCCCCGCTGCGAACGCGTTGTATAAGCGACAAACCACTTTCTCCCGGCATCGCAAGGTCCGTAAGTATGATGTCCGGGGGGGAGGCTTGAAGAGCGCTTAGGCCTTCCTGTACCGAATGAGCCGTCGTGACGGAAGCGCCCGCCGCTAGAAGCACATGACGCAGGACTTCGCAGGTGTCTGTGTTATCGTCCACCACGAGCGTGGAGAGCCCATCCAGCCGAGCTTTGTAATCGGGAACATTCTCAGCGGGAGCAGCAACCTGCGCATTCTGTTCGCTCGCAATCGGCATCATTACCCAGAACACAGAGCCTCGTCCCTCGGTACTCTCGACTCCTATGCGACCCCCATTTAGCTCCACGAGGTGTCGAGTAAGATTGAGTCCGATGCCTGTCCCTTCTTGGCTCTTGCTGTAGGCGTCTTCTCCGCGTTCAAAACGTTCAAAGAGCTTGGCCAGCTTTGCAGGCGGGATTCCGACGCCACTGTCGTGAACATTGATGCGCAGTTTGTCGCCAACCTCTTCCGCAGTGAGCCAGACCTTGCCCCCTCGGGGCGTGTATTTCACGGCGTTCGAGAGCAGGTTGATTATTATCTGATGTACGTGTTTTGCATCGACCCAAA
>JBIKWF010000115.1:0-13794 GCA_044356455.1 Bdellovibrionota bacterium
GCAGGGGAAAAAGCCTGAGCCATCTCTTGGCTACGTCCTTAGGGCTGAGCTTCGCTCCGATGTCGGGTCTATTTCTTATAAGGGTATGGAGGTGGTTCGCCATAATGGCGTAGGCGGCGATTTCTATACAGAAGACCTTGGAGAGACCGCTTAGTCTGTCTCGGATCCAGGAGCGGCGGTGCTCGAAGGAGGCGCCTGTGAGCTCGTCGTAACCACAGAGGTAAGCCCTCCGGACGCAGCGCGAGATGCAGTGGTAGAAACCAATTTCGTCTTTCTTAAAGACTTCGCTGCGTGCTCCAGTCATGGCCGATAGTTCCGAATAAAGCTGGGAGAGTGCCCCGCTGCCACCACAACATGTGGGGGTAGAGTTTTTTACGGGACCGATCTCGTGTCCGCTTATACTCGGAGTTTTCGGGGAAAAGTTGCTTGGAGAGGTAAGAAATTATGGGTGTCCAATACAGCTCGCTCACTTAAGGGCTTTGGGGGGACAAGTATGGGTGTCCCATAGAGGTCCTGGGTGCCCCATAGCGATCCGAGTGCTATTGGGGAGGCGAGTAGAGTCTATGCTCTTGAATGTAGCTCTCCACCTCTGGTGGTACTAGTCCGGTGACTGACTCGCCATTTGCTAGTCGCTCACGCACCGTCGTCGCCGAGACATCAATGGGTGTCCCAGCAAGGACGTGGCTCTTGAGCTTCGTTGCGAGCTCTGGAGCAAAACCTTCCGCAACCTCTCGAATTTTCTCTCTGTCTTCTGCTGTTCGAGGCGCGACAAAGACTCCCTCTACCAGCTCCAGTATTTCACCTGGCATGCGCCAGCGAGGGAAGCTAAGTAAGCTGTCTCCCCCCATGAGCAAATAAAGCAACGCACCTGCCCCAAGGTGAGAGCGAACTTCCCGCACCGTATCTATGGTGAATGAGGGCCCTGGGGATGAGCGCGTGAGTTCGATTGGGGAAATGCCCCACCCTGGTCTCCCTTTTAGAGCTCTCGACAGCATCTCAAGGCGATCGGCATCAGAGGCATGCGGTAGATTATTCTTATGCGGGTTGAGGCGAGCCGGTACGAAAACAACGCTCACAGACTCTGCGGCCAAAGAACTCGCGGCACGCTGCGCTATCTCTAAATGAGCTGCTTGGGGAGGATCAAAGGTGCCGCCAAAGAGAATGACCGGCCCCTTAAGGGACGTCCAATCGATTTCAGGCCAACGAGTTGAAGCATTTAGGGTCACGTGCACTTCCTCACAGAGATCTAATTCTAGCACAAAATCTCATAAAGTATCGATGCCGCCCCTGCCCGCACCGGAAACTAGCGCCACTAATTTTCGATAGTAAGAGGCATGAAACAGCCCCCTCTCACCATAAGCGCCTGGGAAAGCCTTATTCGACCGGTCTTCGATTTCTTTGTACCACCCACCTGCGTACTCTGCCGGCGCGTCACTAGTACCCCGCCCCTTTGCCACCGCTGCCGACCTCCTCGCCCGAGGCTTTTAACTCCCCGCTGCTCGGCCTGTTTTAGAGAGCTCGGTTCTGAAACTTCTGTCTGCGCACATTGCGAGGAGCTTGGCTCTCTTTTTAGACATGAGCGCTTCCTCTGGGACTATTCCCCCGCCCTGCGAGCAATTATGCAGCGCATGAAGTATGGCCCAAGCCTGCTGCTTGCCGAATGGCTTGGGGCGGTTCTCGCCGAACATTACGCAGCTCTTTCTCTCACTGCGGACTGGGCACACATTATTCCGATGTCTGGGACTCCCGAGCGCCTCGCAAAGCGAGGTTTTGATCAAGCAGAAGTAATCGCTCGAACCTTCTGTACAAAACTCTGCCTCTCACAGGAGCTCGTGAATAGCCGAATCCTTGCGCGTAGCTTTCACGCCAAAGCGCAAGCCGACACGCTACACCGGCGCCGCTTTGCCAACAGCGCACGCTCTCTTCGCCTACGCAAAAAGCCGCTGCCTGGCGCACGCATCCTCTTGATTGACGACGTCACCACCACCGGGGCCTCGGCACAACAGGCTGCAATTTTGCTTAGAAACGCGGGCGCATCAAAAATCGACCTGCTCTCATTGGTGCGTGCTGATGCTTGGGAAGAGTATAGGATGACGCGGCTCCAGAGGGTGCCGAAGCATCTCCTCTTTCCTCCCACACTGCCCCGATAGTTTGCTGCCGGTATCTGGGGGGATCCTCTCGCCATCCCCTCCTGGAATGGCGGAATAGCACGCTCTACCAACAAAATGGACAACAAGGCCGCCCTGGGGTAACCACTACTCCCTATGAACAACTCGCTTTCCAATGCCCTCCTCGAACTCGTCCGGATCGTCGCAAAACTTCGCGATCCGAATGGGGGCTGCCCTTGGGACCTTGAACAAACTCACGACTCCCTGACCCCCTACGTCGTGGAAGAAGCCTACGAAGTAGTAGATGCAATTAAGCTCGATAGACCAAAACTTAAAGACGAGCTTGGTGACTTGCTCCTGCAAGTGGTGCTACATGCCCAAATTGCAAGCGAAGAGAAGACCTTCTCTCTTGAAGATGTCATTGAGGGAATTTCAAAAAAACTTGTCTACCGCCACCCGCATGTATTTGGAGAGGTCAAGGTTTCAGGCACCAATGAAGTACTGAACAACTGGGAGCAGCTCAAACAGAAGGAGCTTCCTAAGGATAAGAGCATTCTTGATGGAGTACCGCGCTCTATGCCGGCCCTACTCCGCGCCCAAAGACTTGGCGATAAAGCCGCGCGCGTAGGGTTTGATTGGAAAACAGCAGATGATGTTCTGCCCAAAGTGACTGAAGAACTAAAAGAAATTGCAGAGGCGAAAGACAAAAAGGCACAGGACGAAGAATTAGGAGATCTGCTCTTTGTGCTTGTGCAGTGGGCTCGCAAATCAGGTCGCAATGCCGAGGAGGTCCTCTCTGCAGCGAATGACAAATTCACGCGGCGCTTTAAGGAGATGGAGCGCTCTCATGCCCATACTGGCGGGGAGAAGCGTTTAAGCGACCTTACTCAGACACAGCTCGAGGAGCTTTGGAATTCCGCCAAGAAGGTGGTCGGTTAACAAACAGGAGGAGTCCTCTCTCCGCAGTAATTTCAGAGGCTTAGACAGGAAGCGCCCGCGCCATTCCTAGACTCATTTGCCCATTCGATTACCTATTCGAGGAATTCAACTCCCAACAGCGAACAAACCCTTGTTTTAGGCCTCTACCTAGTGCATGAAAACGGCCCCTGGCACCTCTTATTCTTAGGGCTATCTATATTGGAGCCCTTAATCTTGGAGCTATTGTACCGCCGTGATTACCAGCCCCACACCTGAAGGAGGCATGTCTCCAGAATCGCGGGGTCCCCACGAATTTTTTGGTCTCGGAGGAGATCCCCATCTTCAGGGCGTTTCACGCCATAGTTTTTTTCGCGAAGCTACCGACAACCCACAGGAAGCGCGCCCGAACGAACCGGCACCAACCCAGTGGTGCGGCTTCACACTCATACGAAGTGAGACTATCGAGGACACAGAAGGCGAAGGTCTCCAGTATCAGCACGATGACCTTGGACTTGGTATTACCATTCTTCGCAACAGGGACCGGCTTCGAAGCTGCAGAATCTGCCTGCATACTCCTAGCACCGATTCTACTGGCAAAGAACACATCCTCGAGCACGATGCGTTTCGCGGAGACGAATTTCACCCAAGCCAAGATCCCGTGTGGGAATACCAGCGAGGTTCCGCTAATTACGACTCAAACGCCGAAACAAATCTTGATGTTACCACCTTCTATTTCTCAAGCCCGCGGCCTCAAGATTTTTCTCATCTTCTCGACCTCTTCGTAAGCGCCGTATTTTTTTCGCGCAACGCCCGTGAAACCTTTCTTCAAGAAGCATGGCGCATAGAGACTGACCCCGATGACCCAGAAAAGGGCAAGCTTCGGTTTAATGGTATCGTTCTCAACGAGATGAAAGGCGCCTGCGCAGGCGTGCATAACTTTCACGACATCGTCGTTCCGCGAAACCTTTTCCCGCAGTCTCACCTTAGACATTATAGCGGGGGACTCCCACTTGAGATTCTTAAGCTCACTCATGCCGAACTTAAGGCCTTTCGCGATGCCGCGTATCACCCTTCGAACGCAAAAATGGTCTTTGCAGGGGACGTTGACCCAAAAGAAGTGCTTGAGATGGTAGCTCAGCGCCTTTCGGGCCTCGAGAGGAGAGAGTATGCGCCTGCAACTCTTGTTCCCCCTGACTGGGAGGGAACGCGGCGTGTCGACTGCACCTACCCTGGTGCCGAGTCTGAGAACCGTGCACAAGACACTCTGGTGAGTTTAAGCTGGGAGCTCGGCTCTAAGTCGGACCCGAGAAGAAATCTCGCCCTCGATCTGCTCAGCAATATTCTTGTCGACGAAGAAATAGGCGTCATTACTCAGGCCCTTTCGGAATCTGGACTTGGGAACGAACCGTCTTCCTATGGGCTCTGGGATGACACGGCCGCCAATTGCTTTACCATCAGCCTCGCGGGCGCCTCCTATCTTGAAGCTCCGCAGTTTGAAGAACTGGTATTCTCCAAACTCTCGGCTCTGCTCAACGAAGGCATTTCACCAAGATCGGCAGCCAAGGTAATTCGGCGCTACCGCCTTAGTCTTTTAAACGATCAAAATGACCCCAACCGCGGATCTGAATGGGCAGATACCGCCCTTTCTGCCTGGATGTATGGAGGAGACCCTTTCGAGGCGCTGCGCGTCAACGCTCATCTTTCCGCCCTAGAAGAATCAGTAAAACGCGGTGAAAAAGTCTTTGAGCCACTTATCGCTGAGCTACTTTCTCGGCCGCGCTTGCTTATTACGTTGCGACCGGATCGGGCTCTACTCGATGAATGGACCGCTGCGGAGGAAAAACTTCTTGAAGAATACAAAGGAAAGCTGGGCTCAGAAGGACTCGCGGCCGCCCTAGAAGAATCCGCAACGCTCCCAGAAAGGGTAGCTCGCTTCGACACGGTCAGGGCAAAGGAGGCAGTGCCTCGTCTCAATGTCACCCATTTACGGAAACGAGCAGATATCTTTCCCACAATCACACTTCCAGAAAACGACCGAATTTCGGCGCTAGAAATGCCCACGCGCGGCCTTGTCTACCTCAATGTAGCGCTTGATCTTTCGCGAGTGCCCGAGGCCAGGCTTCCCTACGCGAGCATTCTGGCGCGTTGCTTGTTTGAAACGGGCACCAGATTCCAAGCCTCCGCTGAGTACAAGCAGCGCATGGGCGACTACCTGCTTTCGATTGAGCGCGAGATTTGTTTTAACAATCATTTCGGCGCAGGCGCCCTCGAAGGAAGGATGGTTCTCGGCACCTTCTGCTTTGCCGAAGACATTCCACGCGTCGCTGCAATGCTTCGCACCGGAATACTTGACATCTCCTTCGACGACCGAAGTCACATAGCGGCGCTCATGCGAGAACAAATTGATGAACTGGAAGCCTCTCTGCATGAGGCAGAATCAGCGTTTTCAACCTCTCACGCGACTGGACTTGTCTCTGCAAGAGGTTACGCAGAGGACCTCACGACGGGTATCTTATACCTCCGTCAGCTTCGAGTAATAGAACGAGAAGCGCGGCGTGGAAATTGGCGCCCCATTAAGGCAGCGCTCGAAGAAACCCGGGGCCTCATTCTCTCAGGAAGGCCCGCCAAGGCACACGCAACCTGCAGTCCTCAGCACTTTCCCGCGGCCGGCAAAGCACTTGGTGCCCTGCTCCATTCTCTTGAGCGTGCATGCCCTCCACTACCCCATTCTGATGAACCTCTGTGGCCCCTCCCAGAAGTCTCTAAAATCCATGGCGTAGTTATCCCCTCCCAAGTGAACTACCTTGCCCGCGCAATTCCGCTCGCCGAAACTGGCTGGCGTTACCACGCTTCAGCCGATGTAATCTGCAATCATCTTTATCACACTGCCATTTGGGACCAGGTTCGCCGCCAAGGCGGAGCGTATGGAGGGAGTGTCAGAATCCTCCCCATGAGCAAAGTCCTCCTTCTTAGCTCACACAGCGACCCTAATATTGCAAAGACGCTCAAAGTTTTCTCTGAAGTACCACGCTACATTCGGGAGCTTGCAAATGATGCCCCCGGTATGAGGCAGAGTATTGTCCGGAGCGTCTGCGAAAACGAAGCGGCTGATCCTCCAGACTTAAGGGGCCAGCTTTCCTTTATGAATGTAATTACTGGAATTCCTCCCGAATTGGAGCAACAACACCGGGAAGAACGCATGGGCACTACCCCCGAGCATTATCATGCCTTTGCAGAGATAGTTGAGCAGGCACTTAGGGAAGGCTCGTTTGTGGTACTTGGCTCTCGTAAGGAAATTGAGCAAGCAAGAGAGCTTGGACTCGAAATTGACATATCAACGCTGTAAACTCCGAAGAGCCAGCGAAGTCCCTTCACTCACCGTGCCAGCTTCTCCAAAGGGTTCCAATCTGAATCCTTCACTCATTTATTCGAGCGCCTGAACGTCGAGATGTGATAGCATCTCCTACCCAACATCTCCTATGAGGTCGCTCGCGCGCGTAAACCAAAAAAACTTTTTCCAGGCGACAAAGTTGCAGCGGTATCACTATCATGGGGCGGCCCAGGAACCATTCCGCACCGCTACCAAGCAGGTAAGCGCCAGTTCATGGACGAATTCGGCCTTGAAGTCGTCGAAATGCCCAACGCCCTCAAGAGCGCCGATTTTCTTTCGAAAAATCCTCAGGCGCGTGCCGACGACCTTATGCAGGCTTTTAGCGATTCGTCGATAAAAGCTGTTATCTCTACAATCGGTGGAGATGATTCGATTCGAGTACTGCCCTTCATCGATCTCTCAGTTATCAAAAACAATCCCAAAATTTTCATGGGTTATTCGGACACCTCGATTACACACTATGCCTGCCTCAAGGCGGGCCTTAGCTCCTTTTACGGACCTGCCTTCATGTCAGGCTTCGCTGAAAATGCGGGCATGCACCGTTATCTCGTCGAGAGTGTAAGACGTACTTTATTCTCGAGTAACCCAATTGGACTGGTTTCCCCCAGCCGTGGAGGTTGGACAGTGCAGCATCTTGACTGGGACAAAGAAGCAAACCAGAAAATTGCGCGCACGCTGCAACCAAATCCTGGGTGGAAGTGGCTGCAAGGGAAAGGGAAAGTGCGCGGCCATTTGATGGGCGGTTGCATTGAAGTTGTTGACTGGCTGCGCGGCACCGACTTTTGGCCCAGCAAAGATCATTGGAAAGGTGCCATCTTGTTTTTTGAGACCTCAGAGGAAGCCCCTCCCCCAGTAGCGCTCAAGCGCATGCTTCGGAACATGGCCGCCACGGGAGACCTTACTCTCGCGGCAGGGCTTATTTTTGGGCGCCCCGGCGGTAGTAACAACTCCGCTTCTTTTGAAGCCTATGACCAAGCAATTCTTGAGGCCGTGCGCGATGAAGCCGGCATGACAAACGTGCCAATAATTACCCAGATGGACTTTGGCCATACCGACCCCATCATGACGCTGCCTTTCGGCATTCTCGCGGAGATAGATTGCGGAGCTCAGAGCTTTTCAATGGTAGAGAGCGCGGTAGTAGATTAAGCGCCTCCGATCCGATTTAGCTCAGCCCCTTAGCATCAGGATGCCAGCTCTTAAGATCCTCGAGGTGCAAATCGAGCGCTGTTTCAATCTCTTTAAGACAACGCAGCAACATATAAAGCTCATTCCCGGCAGGGGCTATGTCCTCTGAAGAATCGAAGATACAAACCCGGCCCGCTTGATGCTGCTTCTGAAAAATTTGCTGCCGCGGGTCTAAGCCTCCCACGAGAATCTCTAGCTGCCCTACACCCTCGCCGAATTGCACAAGAATATCGGGGAGAAGATATTCATGGCGCTCAGCCCCTGACTCACCGTCCATTTCCCCAATAACAATGGGTCTTGAGCAGAGAGCGGGTAATCGGCGCCAGCGAAGTCCGAGCAAGGGTTCTTCATCCTCACAGCCCAAAATACCAAGCAGCATACCTGCAAGATTTTCTATCTTGCCCACATATGTCGTAAGGCACACAAGGTCGCCCTGCTCGGCCTGTCCCGAAGATTTTGGTTTATGCTCTGGATCCATTGCGCATAGAGTATGCAGCGGAAAGAAACCCTAATCAAAATGCATGGCCTACTTATAGCACGGGGCGCCCCATGAGACTGCGCTTTCATCAGCCATATCCTTTTACTCTTGCGGCTCAGTTTATTGGCAAGGCGTATGGCCCTTAAAAATCTCTGCACTACCTGTTGTTGTGGCATCAGGATGTCCCTCGGAGGAATCGAAACTGACACATGGAAGTTGCCCTGCTGGGAGATCTTGTTGCAGAGAACTCCCTGATCGCCAACTTTGATCTCCGGGGAAGCACATCCCGGGAGATCAGGGGGCCAGCTCGAATTTGCCCATAATTCCCCGGTATTATTGAATATCTGCGGAGTCTCATGGGAATGAGCGCGGCTTGATATCCCAAGATGGAGTCGGGTGAGAATATTCGGTAGGCTCAGCTCGACAACAAGTCCTCACTCAGGAGTAACTAGCTATGGCAGGCCCTGCAATAAACAATTCTACGCACGAGTCTAGGCTACCAACGCCTCCAGATGCGCAAAGAGCACGGCTTATTCAGATGCTTCGACGTGTTGATCAGCCTCTCGACGCAATTGCCTCAAACTGCCGTGATCATGATTGGGTTGAAGGTGGGCCAAATTGGGACATTGCTGCAAGTTCTATGGGATCGTTTGCTGAGGCGCTCCGAGCTGGCATTGCAGCATTAATTATCGAAAATTCACCAGAATTTCGAGCTTCCCTAACATTTGCTGATATCTGCAGACGTCAATTCGAACAATATATCCCAGAAATTGCAAACCCTCGCACCGCTCCAATAGAGCTATTGGAAAGAATAGTAAAAGAAATGAACGCATGTCTTGCAGTGCTTATTCCAACGCAATTTCGAGGACAACTAGCCTATTCTGATGAGAGTTTCGTGGGAACTTTTCGGTCACTTAAGAATAGCTGGGATGAGCTTCTTAGATTGGAGAACGAGCCACTTGTCATACAGCCGCTTTCAGCACGACCTAGCGGAGAGACAAGCGAGAACAAATAAATCGAGCCGACGTCAAACTGCGGCCCATTTAGGGCCGTTATCCACTTAGATAATTAGCGAGGTTCTATGTCACTCACAGTACGAGATATTCCGCGACCCACTCGAACCCTGGACGAAGCCAGCTCGTTCGTTTCTGTAGCATGTCGTGGATTCCCATGCGTTGCTTCCACCGGGACTTATCATGGCGAGGGAGGTCCTGCGGTACTCGTTGAGACATTTCGAAGTGAGCAGATTCCAGAAAGTTTGCGACGTGCTGTTACCGAAGCTGCAGCGGGACAACCTGTACGTTGGGATGCAACCGCATCGCGAAACGATCCTTGGCATGAGTAGCGTGGATAACCATTGGTTCATGCGGAGAGCAAGCCGTGTCAATTGGGTGAAAATTTTAAAGGATGGTGTGGCTTACTTCCGCACTTCCTCGCGGTTATCTTACTAGTTGCATGTTCGAGGGAACTCGAAAGACGGGGTTAAAAAGTAATTAGCACGGAGACCGCGGAGAGGATGTAGAATCGAGATTTACTCTGCTCCGTGCCTTACCGTAGTCGCAGATATCCTGAACAATCTCAATCAGAATCCCGGTAAAGCCTAAAAAGTTAAGGGTTTGGAAGCGAACACTCCGCGGTCTCCGCTTCTCCGCGTTTAACCCTCTTAACCCAAGAAAAATGAGGCAAAAGCGCAGTTGATTAGGCCCCTAGTCAGGAGCATTCTAACGGAAGAGAGCAAAAGAACTGGATGGGCGCGCTTGCGTCTACCTTCGTTACAACTTCGGCGACACAAGCTTGTTCGCTCCCCATCAGCTAGAACCGTTCTCACGTCGTGCAGGAGTCCAGTGTTATGACCCATGAACCAAGCCAACATAGTGGTCCTACTCCCCTTGCTTCTATTCCTTCGACTCTAGCGAGCGACTTACGCGAAGATCTTAGTGCTTCCTTTGAAACGATTGGAGGACTGAGACGAGCCTGCGAGGAATCAATCGCACGATTGGGAACAAACTTTGAGTATTTTGACGTACACGGCTTAGGTGCGTTGTCCCAATACGCGCACGCATATGGAGAGGCAATTACCGCATTGGTTGCAGGTGATACCCCGAGCTTTCGCTCCGCCGTAAGTTATGCGTTATCCTGCTCAATGGTCGCGAGCTCACTCATGAAGCAATCAATTGGAGATACACACTTCCACGATGATCCCAATAGCGTAGCACGCGACCCACGAGAACAGCTTGGCCATATGATGACAGACGCGGTTTCAGTGCTTATCGGATGTGCGTCAGTAGGTCGAGTCATGGGACATGGCACCCAAACTATCCTCAGTGGGAATGGACAAATGGAGAAGGACTGGACTGCGGTCATTAAACATCTAGAAGAGGTTAATACCCCCGCGACCAGGGCTGAGTCGTAAGTACAAGCGGATCTATCAGGGAATTTTTCATCAGGCGAAACGCCAGATTGTTCTGCACCGTTCTAGTTCTCGTATTAGGTACCTATGGCACTATTTTCTCATTCGCGTCGCAATCCGCTTCGAACTTCCGCTGGAGCTTCAATCCTTGCACTGGCCTCCCTGGCGTCGTTGCCCCATGTCGGATGTGAGAGATCTCCCTCGTCACAAAGTTTGAAAGTACCCACTCCTTCCCTCGCGCAGTTCCCCAATCTCGTGCAATTTTTTTCGGCCGTTGAGAAGAATGCGAGCACGCGCACCGAGCCTCTTTCAACTCAGGAGTTGGATGAAGTCAGTACTAATTTTGCTACGGCCCTCAAGAAAGATCTTGAACAGCTGGGATACCAAATCCCTGTTGAAGCCCGCCCATCAGAAGTTTTAGCTATCGCCAACCAACATCTATTTCAACACGCGAACCAAATCCTCGCGGTCTCTGAAGAACTACTCTCGTTCCAGATTATTTCAATCGCCCCGAGCGCCGAGAAAGATTCCAAGCGGTATAACTTTGGCCCCTTCGGTAGTTTGGAGAAAGAGGTAGGGGTCTTTAAGGTGGTAGCCATTGAGTACGATCTGAGACATATGGGGAAGCTTCCGTTTCGTGGCTGTTGTCTACCCCTCCAAGGCTCTTCGATAATTCTCCT
The DNA here is from genome assembly GCA_044356455.1 of Bdellovibrionota bacterium. GTDB lineage: Bacteria > Bdellovibrionota_C > UBA2361 > UBA2361 > JBGSMV01 > JBGSMV01. Next base: position 11,171 of record JBIKWF010000115.1, read on the forward strand.
AAACGAAGACAGCTTCACCGGGAACTCCGCAATGTCCATCTCCGCTAGCCAGGACAGAGAGAGGACCGTGGATAATGAGATGGGCCACGCTCACTTCAGGTCCTATATCGCCGCCAATCATCCGACACTTCGCCAAGATGGTTATTCCTTGCTGCTTTTAAATGAAGCTTTCTCGGTTTATTCTAATCTCAGGCACACTCCTGACCAGGTTCTGCTCTTGATGCTGTTTGAAACGATACAGAGCGTCCTAGATCAGAGTCTACCGCCTCAGTATCGATGCTCTGCGGTGTATTTGAGCTCAGGATTTAATAGTTTTCTTGGGATTAAAGATGCGGCGGATGATGTCGCGTTAGATCCGACTCAGTACCAGAATCTTTTCGACAAATGCGCAGCGAGCCCTGAACTCCTTGATCGGCTGCGTAAACATTTAATTCACCATTTCGAAGAAAATCTGCGAGCCGATTTGGAGCTTTTGGAAAACGGCAAAGCGAGGGCATTCCTGAGGCGGTAATTTTGAATAAGGGAGAGCGAGTCAGGCATCCTTCCCACCCCGGCTCACGGTGACCCAGTAGCCTTAGACTAACGGTTCCCTCCTATAGTATTGTTTCCATAGTTGGTGATTCTTCCGTGAGGGACTTTCACCATTTTGTTCATGCCGATGAGTGGCGAACACAACAAAAGCCGACCGACTGCGTCACCGCGGAATGCTTTTAACCGTTATGCTTCCGATCCTGATTTGAACGCGTATGAGATTACTTGTCACAGGCGGTGCAGGATACATTGGCCAAGCAACTTGTGCGCGCCTCCTCGATCGCGGCCATGAGGTTACTGTTGTTGACAACGAAATGGGGAGCGATCTAGGTGCTTTGCCCGAATCGATTCGGAGATTTCGTGGGGACTGCGGGGATCCTGATACCATTGCTCGTGCGATTGCGGAACCGCGCAGAGTAGATGGAGTGCTACATCTTGCTGCGATTGCGGACGTCGCTCTCTGTGAGAAACGTCCCGACGCCGCACAGACCCAGAATGTCGAACTCGTTCGAGTAGTGGCTGAGGAATGTCGGAAGCGAGGAGTAGATAGTCTGGTTTTTGCAAGCACCTGTATGGTTTATGGAGAGGGCCCTGGTGTTCCGATTGCAGAAGAAACGGATCGAGCACCAAGGGGAGTCTATGCTCGTAGTAAAAGTGACGCTGAGGACATAGTTGTTGAAGCCTCTAAACGGCTGGGCCTGAAATCATCAATCCTCAGATATTTCTATGTTTCGGGAGTCGACTCATCGCCGCAGGCCAAGCTAAGAGGCAACTTCGTTTCCGAATCAATTCGCCGCGGCTTAAGCGGAGAGACCCTCCCTGTGTTCAGTAGCTCGACCTTCCCCGAGGGGCCTACACGCGACTATGTTGATGTTAAAGATGTCGCGAGAGCGAATGTTGCTGCACTTGAAAGACCACCAACGGAAGAAGAAGTTCGAACGCTGAATGTAGGGACAGGGGTTTCAAGCTCTCTTGCTGACGTCATAAATGAGGCAAACAGAACCCTCGGCAGAGAGCTAAAAACCGACCCTGCGGCGCCGCCCCCGACGTTAGGAAGGTACTTGGTTGCTAACCCTTCCAAGATAAAGAGCGAGCTAGGTTGGAGCGCAGAAGTTGCGCTCCCAGAAATGATGGCAGCTTTAAAAAATTACTTTGTGTCAAAACAGGAATCAGCAAAGTAACCGTCTCTTCCTATGCAAGCGCTCGTTCCGCCAGAATTGAAGCGCGATGGACTTGAAGAGGTTCTCCTTCTCGATTCAGTGACAGCGAGAGGCTTCACCTGCAGATTACATGGCTGCAGATTGCATGGGCGAAGCATCCCCACACACTTCAAGCGTTACTTCGAGCCCACGATGATCGGAGCCCAAAAGTTCAAGATACTGCGCCTCTCTCACCGCCATCTCCCCCTTCACCAAGGCATGGTCAAGCGCGAAGCGAAAAAGGGAACTCTCCATATCCCAGGTACGCTCAAGTCCCCTTCCCCACATCACATCTGAAAGGCGACCGTCCTTGAGAAGTCCTCGGTAGTAGTTCGAAAAGGGAGTGGCATTTAAGTCGGTAAGCACAAGAGCCGTGGGAGCCTCGTGGCGCAAAAGAACGCTCATCCTTCGATTGAGTAGCCAATTGAGGTAAAGAGCCTCGCTATCAAAGGGAGGAAGAGCATCGAAGGCTGAAAGAAGAAAGGAGCGCCCGCTCGAAAGCGTGGGCCGCACCATAGCGACTGAGCGAAGCTCGTCGCCCATCGAAAGCACTGGCTCACCCGCGAAGGGAAGTTTAGAAAGTATCCCAATGCCAAAGCCCTCTACTTGGTGCGCAAATATCTTATATGGGTACTCCTTCCCTACCCCGTTCACGTCCTTTTCTGTTGTTTCAAAGAGCGCGACTATGTCCCTGTTCCGCACCGCAAGTTGCTTGACGAGTTCGGCAGCTTTGGGATTCTCACTAGAAACATTCGCAAGCACCACCTGAATAACTTGAGGCGTCGCGCACGAAAGGATTGGAGCCGGACTTGCGCGGTAAAAGGGAACGAGGAGTGAGAGGGTTGAATAGAGTGACCTTACAAGCAAAAAAGTCGTGAGAAAAAATATTCTCCT
>JBIKWF010000203.1:0-3934 GCA_044356455.1 Bdellovibrionota bacterium
GCCGTTCTGCTCAAGTATGCTGATGCGCTCGTTTGAGACGGGGCATTTTTTTAAGTAGCGGGCTACGAACAGGAGCCTGTCTGAATCTGAGGGAAGGATAGGGTCTCCGATAAAGACGCTAAACCCCGAGTGTGGCCACCCTAATATATTGTCCACACCTTCCGGTGAGAGGAGCTGCTTTTGGAGCAGGGCTTGGAGCACGTTACGAGCGAAACGCTCTTGAAGCTTGTCCTTATCGATGGCGGCGGGGACAAATCTCCCATAAGGATCGAGCACGCCCGCCAGCAAGAGTCCGTGGATATGTGGGTGAAAGGTAAGCAGGTCCCCGGCCGTGTGCAGCGCCAAGACTGCCGCCGGAGCGCCAGTGGGATATTCTAGCGCTATGAGCTCTTTCCAGGCGTCCCAGGCAGCGGAGTACAGGAGTCGGAGGAGTTTCCGGTCGAACTTGAAGTAGGGTCTCACTCTCTTGGGTACTGTGAAGACGCAGTGCTGATGCGGGTAGGGCGTGAGGGTATTTGCAACTAGCTTTTCGGCAAAGAGCAGGGACCTTTTAGCGTCGCAGCTCGGGCACAGGCAGCGCCGCTTGCAAGAGAATGCAATAAGAGCCGAGTGTTTGCACTGATCACAATGTGCCCTGGCGCAGCCGTGGGCAAGAATCCCGCAGCTGAGATAGGCGTCGAGTGCTTCTGAGACCTCATCGCGCAGGGCGCCGAAGCGCTGCTGGAACTTTTCTTCCCAGACGTAGGCGAGCTCTTCTCGGCAGCTTGAGACGATGCGGTACAAAGCCGTTTTCTCGGGCTCTCGCCGGGAGTATCTCTTGAGCGCCGTGGCATGTGTATTCCAATTCCCCACCAGGGGATGTTCGGAGAATTGGGTCGGAAGTTGTCTACAAAAACCATCCGCCAAGAGCCGCGGAGCAGCTTGCGGAAGCGAGATGGCCAACTCTCAACGGAAATCTCACGGACCCGTTAGGGATCCCGAGAGATATGGCGGTAAGAGTTAGGGCTATCTCAATTCTTCTGCGACCGCTCAACGATCATGGTTCCCACACCCTCATTCAGAAAGAGCTCCAAGAGTAGCAAAGTCTCTGAGCAGCCTATCTCAGAAAAATGGTGTCCCCTGCATGGGCGGAGTTCCGCCGCTTAAGGGAGAGGCTATTGAGCGATTGTTACCAGACCTCCGCGACTGGCATGTCGTTGATGAACATCATCTTGTGAAGAGCTACGATTTTAAAGATTTTGCTTTGGGGCTTTCGTGGGTGAATCAGATTGGACAGATCGCCGAGAGCGAAGGGCATCATCCCGATATCTATTTGAGCTGGGGTAAGGTCAGAGTCGAGATTTGGACCAATAAGATCGATGGTTTGACGGAGAGCGATTTCTGGATCAAAGCTACAGCTGAAGCCTTGGTACACAATCCCGAAAAAAATCCAGGCCGCAAACTGCCCATACCTCAAACTCGATAAACCAAATCCACAGCAAGGCGGCTAACTCATTCAGGTCATTAAAGATGATCGATTTGCCTAGACTCGGTAGCGAGGAGCTCCATTCTCCTCTGCAATATGCCCGATCCCTATCTGGACTTGGCACCCAGGAGGCGTTCTCATAGGGATCTGTTTTTCTCTAGCAAAGCCTTGCGCTCTTGCGCCTCTGTTTCGATTAGTTTGTAGGCAACGTAGTACTTGAAGATATTACGCACGTAGGTGGTTGTCTCTATGCCGACCTTTTCCGCCACTACGAGCTCGACATTATTAAACCATCGATTAGCATCCAGTCCGCGCTTTTGGGCCTCGACTCTTAACTTCGCGATTCTACCTGGCCCTGCATTATAACTTGCAAAAGCAAACAGCGGGCGCTCGTCATCAGAGAATTGCACATCCGCAAAGTAACGGCTCATTAGCTGATCCATATACTTTGTGCCCGCATGAATATTCGGCTCTTCATATTTGATATCTCCCACCTGCAACTCCTGCCCCGTAGCTGGCATAATCTGCATGATACCAATTGCGCCCACATGGCTACGTGCGTCCTGCCGAAGCCGCGACTCTTGAAATCCCTGCGCCGCCAACATCAGCGGATCAAATCGATACCGAGCTCCATAACGCCTGAAAAGATCGATTATTGCATTAAACCTCTGCTGCTCAGCCAGGGAGGTATTGTTCGTGATTCCTCTAATCTTTCGATGAAACGAGGCGATACGAAGAGCGATTGATCCACTCTTAAGTAAGTGACTATTGAAAAACTCCTCAAGGAGCGCCTTTATTTCCGGAGACTCTTTTCGAAATCCCCACCCGGTGCGCCCATCATCTCGCAACACGAGGTCTTCACGCACTTGAAGCTTGGGAAGCACCTGTTTCCAGATCTTTGCGATCCAATCGTCCACCACCGCATACTCAAGTAGACCTGCATTGACCATCTCAAGCTTATCTTCATCCTCGATCGCATCAGGCAAACTCTTTATCTCAATCCCGGCCAGGCCCTGCGCTTCAAACTTCGCACTGAGTGCTGCAAGGCTCTCTGCATAGCTAGTACTCGGCCGCACATGTACCGTTCTGCCAGCAAGGTCCGTGAGTACGCTAAGCGGTCTGGCATTAGGGCTTAGTACCATTACCTCTTTGACTGTCTTTGTGTCGGTAGGCACAAAGTCTAGCAGCGCGGCTCTCTGCTCGGTGATAGTTATATTTCCAGCTGCGATATCGCCTTTCCCCTCAGCCACCGCAGATATAAGTTTGTCGCGGGCTGTAGGAATCAGAAAGACAGTTATCGGTCTTTTCCCAAGCGTCTTTCCCAACTTTTTATTCAGAAATCGCTCGAACTCGCGTGCAACTTCCGCCGTAATCCCGCGCTCATGCCCGTTATCGATAAAAAATAGGGTGCGGCTGTATGGCACCAAGATTCGAATATTTCGCTTTTCAACAAATGTGGTGAGGTCTCCGACCCACTCGTGATTATCAAACTTTAGCGCACGAACGGGCTGGGCGGCGGTCTCCTGCGCTGACGCGGGCAGAGCCGCGCTCAAGAATACCAATAGGCCGAATAAGATATGGGTCATTGAAATAGAGGCAAATCTGAACGAAACAAGATAGCGAGTTTTGCCGTGGGCGCTGCGCAACATAGTCTACCAATAAAAAATGACCGTGAGCTTTTCTTCATCCCCAAATTCAGAGTGCTTTAGCCCCGTGTTGGGAACACACAAGCAAGGCCACGAAGCATATCAAATAATTAGAGGCAGGCGAAGGTCGGAGAGCCATTCCAGGAAGCGGGAGGCACCAAACTCATCGCTCGCCACATCGAGCGGAGCCCTATCTCACTAGAGAAGCTTACAAACTCCGACTCCGCTAAAGCTTCGTCGGGACACCACCGTTGCAAGGGAGGACCACTCAATAGCTTCATCGACGGTGGTCACGATGATATCATCACCTACAGCACCAAGGGCGAGATGCGCGTCATCGCATTCGTTACCCATGAGCGAGACGTCTCGAAAATAGCTGAATCACTTGGTATCCCGCACTCAACAGCGCCGCCCCCAATCCCAAGAGCTCCATAACAGGAGCTGCTCGACGAAATTCCGCGTGACGACTTCATCTAAACGATGTTGACGGGAGACCTGCGCCCGCAGTTACCCGTCGAGGCCAAAAGCGCCACCTTACTAGACAGAAACTTCAATCTCGATAAACCCAATTCTCAGCAACTCGGCTAACTCACTGATGTCATTGCACATGATTGATTTGCCCAGACTCCACTGCGAGCCCCTGCCCTAGATATGAGCCACTGCTTTCGATACTCTTGCGCGCTATGACCGAAAAGCCCCGCTTGACGTAAGGTAGGAAATCTCATAACCACAGCGAGTCTAGTAGGTTACGTATGTTTTGGAAATTTGGTGTGGAGTGGGAGTCTGTAGAAGTTGCGCAGGTTGACGAGCAAGGGCGAAGAAT
>JBIKWF010000019.1:0-49753 GCA_044356455.1 Bdellovibrionota bacterium
GCTCGATAACTCCAGTGAATTTACAACAAAGTCTATTTCATCTTTATCTCCCTTCACTTACGGCTTAGTCTTGTCGCGATCCGTGTCCTCTGTGGTGAAATTCGCATGAAAAAATTCACCACAGAGGACACGGAGGTACACAGAGGTGTAATAGGATTGGTGGTTTTTCAGAAGTTCACTAGATTTGAGCTTCCAGTCAATTTAGGGGCGTAATTATCGGCAGCTCGTAATGTCTCGGGCACTGGCAATCGATCAAATCGCGTCCTTGGCACTTGAATCCTCGCGGCTCATCGCGACGGTGCTCGCGCGCTCAAAGCCAATCGTATCATTCGCGCGAACGGCGATAGTAATGGCAAGCTCTTCTAAATTAGGGTGCGACTCAAGAAGCTGCTTCCCCAGCTTCCTGTTAATAATCTCCCAATAATCAACCTCATTAGGATAGGACGTGAGAAACTCTTTTATTTCTTGCTCAAAAGTCCTGAAGTCCGGCAAGGACGGAAGCGCGTTCTTGTAACGAAAGCTTACCGAGAGGTCGAGCGTCTTTACCTCTCCATGATGCTCCATTTGAAACCCAGGCATCTCGAAGCGAAACTTCTCCTCAAGCCACCCAGGTCCCGCTAAAGGAAAATCCGCCAGTGGCTTAAGAAAATTTGAGAGCTGCGCAAGGTGAGGTCCGAAGTTGAAACAAGTTAGAATCTCTCCGTGCGCGAGGTGTAACACGGCGCAATCTAAATCAAGAGGCATGTTTGACTTGGCCTTCTCGGGGAGCGCGGACTCGTCACGAATTGCCGTGAGGGCTGCTTCATGGAGCCGTGTTCTTGTGATGAGAGCATCCGTGGGGTCGGTATCAATTTTTCCAATAAAGATTCCACCCCGGGCCGTAATTTCAATCTTCCAGAATCCCTCTGACAGAGGCAGCGAGCGCGAACTGCCTGAAGGTGCAGATTCAGAAGCCGATATCCAGTACCCCTTTGCTGCTCTATCTTGCACCGTCCCTATCCAGCTTAAAGATTCACTATGAAACTCCCAAGTGAACGCATTAAGCACGCTCCAGTGGGCAAGCAGAGCAGGATGAGCTGAGAGAATGCGTGCGCCTTCTCGGCCAAAGGCTCCTTCGAGTACGTGTGGTCCATCAAGAGAGGCAAAGATAGCGCTGAGCCCCGTGCGACCGCCGCGTTCTATTCGGGACGCAGGAGAGGTACTCCCGGGAAAGATACTTTGTGAGGCTGGATCCGAACCTTGAAAACACATGGATCAAATCGCCAAAAGCCCCTGCCGAAGTGGGCAAAGGTTGCAAATGAAATGAGTGCGCTGCACTCTTCCCGCGAGGCCTTTCGTAGCAGCACCAGATAGTGACGAAAATCACATCGCTAACATAGCGAAGCCGAGTGGTTGTTCTGCCCCAAGGGGCGATAGACTTATGGGCAATAAGCCTAACCTGCTGATTATTTTAAGGAGAGGCTAAGAAGCCTCATTTTTTATAGAGTTCCCAAACTTCCTTGGAACTCCTCAATCGGCCTTGCTCGAAAGCGCCCGCATACTCTCAAGAATCTCATCTGCCGTCTTGCGTGCGAGTTTGTCGAGTTCGGCTTCCTGAACCGCCTTCGAAACCTGAGCCAACATCTTAGGCGAAAGAGGTCCGTCCACTTTCGCCATTGCACGCAAGCAGAACGCTCCAACAATATCAGATAAGTTGTATGGCTTATCTGGCGCGTTAGAGGCCGTCATTTTGAAAAAGTCGATGATAAGCTTCAGGTCCTCTGCTCGGCCCGCATTAATGCGCATGGCGAGAACATCACCAAGTCCATGCAGCTCAAACAATGGTCGCGTCGTAGTGGCCAGACCTTTAAGCGTTTTGGCGACATGCGGAGAAGCGACCTCAGAAACAAAGCGCATGTTGTTTTCGTCCTGCCGCGCCTGGTAAGGACTAGGCTGCTCACGAGGTAACTCACTCCGCATTAATGCCTTACCAGCCTGAAGCACACAGAGACTGAAATACTGAGAAAACTCTCGCGGAGAGAACTTCTTAAGAGCCGCCTTCGCCGCAGGATCAGACACTCCGAGTGCAATGACTGCAGCCCAGCGCACCAATGGGCCTTCAGATGAAAGGGCAGAGCGCAGTGCCTTCTGTTTGAGGGGATGATCCCCGCAGGAAAGTAGCCCAATTGCAGCAGCTTTATGATGCTCACGCGGCGGATATCCCTCTAGATGACCGCGCTTTGGCTCCAGGGCTTTTTTAGCTAGCGCGCGCACACTTTCCCATAGAGACTGCGGAGGAGTGATAAGAACGGAAGTCGCAGCGCCGAGAGCCTCGGCGTCAAGGTTCTTCTTCATCTGAACCGCAAGATCTGTCACGAAGGTGGTTGCCAAGCCATCCTCCTTAAAAACTTTGCAAAAACTCTGGTGGTACTTCTCGGGGCCACTTGCACACAGGATAGAAAAAGCGTTCTCGCGCGCATCCTTTTTCTCAGAGGAATCCACAAAGACTCTTGCTGCCTCAAGTTCCAATTGCTCATTGGGAACTTCTGACAGAGCCTCTTTTGCTCTCACCCCAGCAAAGAGTTTCGTTCGAACATCGCCAACGGCATGCCTATACGATTCAGCAACTACTGCTTTACAGGCGGCATCATCTTCTCTCAAAAGTATGCTGCATGCGCCGGCAGCAAGCTCTTGCCCTTGCCTTCCTAGAGCTGCGGAGATGAGAAATTCGCGCACTTGGACATCTTGATGAGCCAGCAAATGATCCCTGACCGAGTTTAAGCGCCTGTCAGGAGAGTGAGGGTTCTCAGCAACCAACGTCTTCACATCATAGGGCATTTGAAGCATCACGTAACGAGCAATATCTTTCGCTTCCTCTACGGTCGGCTCTTTATTAATAAAAAAATCCTTGCTGTAGATAGGTTGATCCATTCTGCAATCAAGCAGCGCCCCCAAGGCTGATAATCTAACCAGTTCGTGATCCGCCTTAAGGAGATCTCGAAAAATCTGCCGCAACTCTTCGTTTAAATTTCCTTGATATAGCCTTAGAATTGCCGAGCGCACGGTGGGCTCAGGAGACTCATCTAAAAGCTCACGCAAGCGATAAGCCCCACACGGAGCTTTATTCAAAACAACGGCTGCTACTACCTGCTTGTCGGTTGCGACGAGAAGGACCTCACTGCAAGGCGAACTCTCCGGAATTTGATGAAGAATTGATTCTAAAATCTTAACGGCGCGTTCGCCATGAGCGCCATGAATATGATCCGTGAGATAGGAGAAGCACTTTATGAAATCCTGACGCGGAAGACTCTCGCTGCCAAGCAACTTTGCCGCAACTCGCTCAAGTTGAGCTTCCGGGGAATTCGAAACTTGAGCGGCAAGTTCTTCTGCACTCGGCTCTGATGGAATTCCCGTAACAGGGTGAGCAGCCACGCCCCTTGGGTCCCTTGCTGTTCCTTTGGCACTGCGATCAAAAGACATGTAAATCCTGCGGACTATCCACCTTGTCTATCTCACTAGTTATGAACGTTGCGGAACACGGAGTAGCAAAAAGAAGCAACGCTTTTTCAGGCGGTTACGCTAGGGAGCCTCTGAAAAACTTACCTCTGTGTACCCCGGCATCCTCTGTGGTGAAATTTTCATCAAGGAATTCACCACAGAGGACACGAAAGGGGGAACGACGGGTTTCAGAGGTTCGTTAACTCATTTCATCCGCGGCACGGGATTTTGCTACTTTTTCGCGCCGGGCGCCAAGGGACCGAGCATGTAAATCACCAGTGTAAGATAGGAGGCGGTCAACATTACGCCCTAATCGAACGAGCTCAACCCCCAGAGGCGCGCTTGCTGCAAGTTCCTGCATGGATTCTTGTTTTAGCCATTCTACAATACGAAGATGTAGCTTCTTACCAAGGTCGCCAATCTCGCGAGGGGTCTGAAGCCTCTCTCGTCCGTTAATAAACGATATCCATTCACTGCCACCAACACGCCCATCCGAGGCTTCAAGAATCTCGCCGAATGAGCACTGGATCTCATCTTTCATGGCTTCAATGCGAGCACGCGGGGAGGAAAAGGTTAGTAGGGCCTGCTTGGGCGATTGGTGATGGGGCTCGTGATCTACCCCGCCGCGGGTGGGTTGTGATGCCTTAGCGGGCTCTCTCCCCTTATGGCCTGCGCGATGACGAGAGACTGGTGCGCCTGATCCTGAATGCATTTGGCTGTCCCAAAACAAAGAGCGTGAAGCCAAAGGATAACAGAAAGGGACGCCTAAGCTACGGTAGGCCCTCGTATTCCTCACTTTTCAGGGCAGAAAGTCAAAAATGCGCTAGCCTCTCAAGATCCGGGAAGAATATCCCAAAAGTTATTGATATTTCTCACCCAAGAACCATGTTAAGGACTGAGACTGGATGCATATATCCTTCAACCGACACAGAAGTACCGTTCATGTCAGGCAACCCCTATCCCCCCTGGGAAAGGTAGTCTTTTGCATTATTTTCTCGCTTGTGGGTCTTGGCCTCCTTATTGGTGCCTACTTTCTGAGTAGGAACACACGCGAGTTCCTCGCCGTCTCCAAACACGCCCGGGGAGAGGTGATTGACATGATTCGGGAGGAGAGCACGAGCGGAACGGGATATAAGCGCCGAACGAGCTCAACCTACTTCCCTGAGATTCGTTTCACCTCCGAGGATGGCGTCACCGTTGAATTTAGGGGTAGTAGCGGAAGTAACCCGCCCTCTTACCACCGCGGTCAATCAATCGATGTACTTTACAACCCGAGCTCTCCGCACGATGCCCGAATAAACGGTTGGTTCGAATTGTGGGGGGGGCGCCGTGATTTGCTGCGTTATTGGGGTAGTCTTCTTGCTTATTGGCACTTTACCCGCACTATTCTTTGGAGTGGTTTTGTTCGCGGCAAGCAAGTCTTCGCGAAGATCGGGAATGCCGCCGCCGCCTCCAGTTGGGTGATGTTTTTGGAACAACCACTAAGAACACGGAGAACACCAAGGGATGCTTTTTTAGGGAATCTCTGAAAACCTCCCGTCGGAATACACCTCTGCGTACCCCTGCGTCCTCTGTGGTGAATTCTTAAATAAGAGTTTGACCACAGGGGACGCAGAGGTGCGCACTGATAATTTCTTCAGAGGTTACCTAGTATGGTGAGTTGCAAGTTCTCTTAAGAATTGTAATGGCAATTTTAACGCGAAGGACACGAAGGTCGCGAAGATAGCCATTCGAATTCCTTCGCAACCTTCGTGTCCTTCGCGTTAATTAAGTTCTTCACAGCACTTCTAACTCAGGTCACGAGATATGGCACCTTTAGAAGGCTCTGCCTGAGCTGAGCAGAATCTTTAGCTTTGGGCAGGCAAGTCTGACCTTCGCAAATCTCAAGAACTTCTTCACCCCCACCAGGCCGAGCAGAAATAACCACCTGCGGAAGAAACTCTTTCCGTACCCAGTTCGCAAAAGAAGAGTCCCTAGGCGCTGAGGAATATAGCTTCACCTCCCGAACTCCTCTTCCTAACATATCAACCCCGCACAGCAGCTTCGCCACCGCAGTGGGATGGCGCCGTGCCACGGGAAGCATAGAGGAAAGTAAATTCTGGGCTCTCTCGTGGTACCGAGGCTCTTGAAAGAGAGAACCGAGCATCAATAAATTCGAAAAAGTAACTCCCGCCGCCGATGGCGTCGCATTATCGAGATAGTCCTTTTTGCGAACCGGGACTTCCTGCGAAGCGCTAAAATAGTATCCACTTCCTTGCTCGTCCCAAAGAGCCTCATCCTGCTCGCGCTGGAGCTCGCGCGCGGCGTCTATCCACGCCGAATTAAAGTCGGAGCGATACAACTGCAGAAGTCCCTCGATGAGATACGCATAGTCTTCGAGGCAGGCCTTATGGCGGGCTTCGCCGCCGCAAAGGCTTCTAAAAAGAGTTCCGTTCGGACGAAGACATTTAAGGATTCTGGACGCCGCATGCTGAGCAGCACGAAGGTACCTAGAATCCCCCAAGACTTGATGACCTTTGGCAAGCGCCGCTATCGCAAGCCCATTCCATCCACACAATATCTTTTCATCGCGTAGGGGCCTCTTTCGTTTTGCCCTTTGCGCTAAAAGCAGCTCCCAAATTTGAAGATAAGATGCGTTAGACTTTTCAGCCCACGTTGAATCTTCAGCCAAGGTGAGGATGACCGTGCCATGCTCAAAATTTCCGCCCTCGGGAATTGGATGAACCTTGAGTAGATCCGCGTACTGGGAAGGCGTAAGAAGCTCCTTGAGCTCGGCCTCACGCCATACGTAGAACTCTCCTTCCCTTTCAACTTCTCCCGCATCCTCTGCCGAATAAAATCCTCCTGCGGGGTCCTGCATGTCTCTTAGGAGATAATCTAAGGTATCGCGCGCAACGTGGGCGAAGTCCTCCCTTCCTAAAACTTGCGCAGCTTCAAGATACGCTACGGCGAGCAAAGAATTGTCATACAGCATCTTCTCAAAGTGCGGCACGAGCCACTTGTCATCGGTTGAATAGCGGTGAAAGCCGCCTCCTAAATGATCAAAGATTCCGCCGTAGGCCATTTTGGAGAGCGTGAGCGAAGCCATCGAGAGCGCGCGCCCTCTTGCCTCTGGATCTGCGAGGCGACTTGCAGCGCGAAGAATCAGCGAAACATGCGTTGCCGGTGGAAACTTAGGTGCCGGGGAGAAACCTCCCTGAATCTCATCAAAATGCTGCAAGGAGTAAGCGAGTGCCCCTTGAAGCAGCGCATCTCCCTCTGCAAGCGCAAGAGGGTGCCGTGCGTCAGGCTCGGCCGGTCCCTCGCTCGCAAGTTCCGCCCGGGCGGTAAGCACCGATAGAATATGATCAGACGCTGAGAGCACTTTGGCCCTATCGTTCTCCCAAGCACTAGAAAGCGCTTCCAAAATCTTAAGAAACTGCGCCCTTGGAAAGAACGTCCCGCCCCAAAACGGCTTACGGTCCGGAGTGAGAAAAACCGTCATCGGCCATCCCCCGTGCCCGGTTAAGGCGACGACCGCGTCCATGTAGACCTGGTCAACGTCGGGGCGCTCTTCGCGATCTACCTTTATTGAAATAAATTTTTGATTCAGTACGGCAGCCACCGCCGCAGATTCAAAGGAGTCGTGCTCCATTACGTGGCACCAATAACACGTCGAATAACCTATGGAGAGGAAGATTGGCTTGTCCTCGGCAGCAGCTCTTTTAAATGCTTCCTCTCCCCAGGCGTGCCACCAGACTGGATTATCTTTATGCTGCAACAGGTAGGGGCTTTTCTCTGATGCGAGGTAGTTTTGGCCCACGGGAGAAATTGAATCAGTCATATTTTGCCACAGGCAGCCATGCGGCCGCCGCTGTCCTTCGCTGAGAACGTTACTCGAGAAATAAAATCCATGGTAGGGCGCCCTACCTTCGCTACCAGCGGTCACTCGGCGCTTTTTTACCGAGATACTCGTCAAGCCTGCGCCTCGTCCCCGGGCTCACGTCCTCAGGGAGCTTATCAAGCGGAAAAAACTTCGCCTCTGCAATCTCGAAGGCCTGGGGAACTAAGGGACCTGGCTCCCATTCTTTTACGAGGAAAAGAACTACGTGATCGTGTTTATATTGAACGCGATTACTAAAGACTCCGAGCAGGTGCTTAGAGTCCACCATTCCCCGTATACCCGTTTCTTCGTACAATTCGCGCGCTGCGGCCTCCGCCACCGTCTCACCACGGTCAAGCTTCCCTCCCGGAATATGCCATCCCGGACGGTAAGTATGGCGCACCAGAAGAACTTCGCCCTGCCCCGAAATAAGCAGCGTCTTAACCCCGAAGGTTACGGGTCTCACGAGCCAGTAGTAACATCCCAATGCCAGGTGGCCTAAACGGGCCGCCAGGGCTAAAAGCGCTCTTCTGCCTGGGTTACTTTTCATTTAATGCAGCATGGATCGATTCATCGCTTACGTCTAGAATCGAGCCTTGTTAATACTAGGTATTCTCAGTCGAGTGGAGCCTTCAGCTATGGTTCACAATAAGCCTTTCAGCCGACAGCTTGTTGGCCGAGTCGCCGCGCCCCTCTTATGCTTACTTCAGGTTTCTATCCCGCATCACGTCTCAGCTGAAAACATCGCGCAGCCTCAAGCCTCTTCCTCCGCGCCAAAGGTCGGAGTGATCTTAGGGCTCACTGGAGCAGGAGCAAAGTGGTCAAAGTACCAAAGGCTTGGGCTTGAACTCGCCGCTGAGGAACTAAAAGCAGAGGGAACGCCTGTTGAACTTTATATCGAAGATTCCCAAACAGCGCCGAGCGGCGCCGTGAGTTCCTTTCAAAAGCTGCTTAGCCTAAACCATGTTGACGCGGTCATGGGGGATATTTTCGCACTCGTTACAGAGCCCCTTATCCCCCTTTCGGCTCAGAACAGTACGCTACTCGTAACCCCATCCATGCAAGAGCAGGCATGCGTACCGAGCAACCCCTTCTTTTTCTCGAGTGCCTCAAAAATTCCCCGCAGCAAAGTAGGATGGGAAGCGCTCTTTGCCTCACAATCAAAATTGAAGCGTATCGCACTCGTTTATTTCGAAGATCCGGGCTGGGGCTTTATGTACCGTGATGTTTGGCGAACTCTCGCTAAAGAGCACGGCGTAACTGTCGTAGATGAGTACACCTCGAACGACTACGTTCCCGATTTTAAGAGCATCTTTCCACGCCTCCTTGCCAAGAACCCGGACGGAATTTTTATAGCTCACGAGCCTGAGGGCTCGATGAAAGCTCTTCGCCAGCTGGGATATAAGGGCGTTGTGGCATATGCCAACAATGTACTTGAGGTGATGGCTGGTAAAGACAGCCCCCCGGCGGCTTTTGATGGGGTATACTTTGTAGACGTCGCTACCTCTGAAGATTTTAGCTCTCGTTTTCAAAAAAAATGGGGCGAACTGCCTATCCTAGAGGCTCACTCAAGCTATGAGACCCTCAGAACCATCAGCAAAGCTGTTCGAAGCAACCCTAAGAACCCCGCCTTGGGCATGAAACACGTTCGTTACGAGGGTGTCGCCGGCCCCTTGGATTATAGCATTTCCTGCGCCGGAAACGGCTCCAATTGGCGCCTTATGCGTTTTACCAGCGCCGGATTTGAAGAGGTCCATTAGGACCACTTTTCCGATTCAACAGTTAAGGACTATAAGGTAGAACAGCTCTACCGATCCGCCAGCCACTTACGCTGGCGCATTTGAATACTGGAAATCCTATGTCACACCCCTTAGCGTTCTCGGAACAGACTCTTTCACTCCCCACCGGCAAGTCAGCCAAGTATTACTCCCTCAAAAAGTTAGAAGAGCATGGCTACGGCGGCATCTCCCGTCTCCCCATCTCAATAAGGGTTGTTCTCGAATCAGTGCTCAGAAACTGCGACGGTAAACGCATTGAACCCAAGGACCTTAGGGCGCTGGCAAACTGGAAGCCTAATGACGAGCGCACTGAAGAAATTCCCTTCGTCGTCGCGCGGGTACTTCTTCAGGACTTTACGGGCGTGCCTCTTGGCGTAGATCTCGCCGCTATGCGCACGGCGATGAAGCGCATGAAAAAAGATCCCTCGGTGGTGGAACCCCTCGTTCCGGTGGATCTGGTTATCGATCACTCCGTGCAAGTCGATCACTTTGGCCAAGCTTCCTCTTTGGAGCAGAACCTCGCGATTGAATTTGAGCGCAATCAGGAGCGTTACAAGTTTCTTAAATGGTGCATGCAATCATTTGAAACCTTCAAGGTCATCCCTCCTGGTTTCGGAATCTGCCATCAAGTTAACTTGGAATACCTTGCGCAGGGCGTATTCCAAAAGGACGGAGTTCTTTATCCGGATACTCTCGTGGGAACGGATTCCCACACCACCATGGTAAATGGACTTGGAATCGTGGCGTGGGGTGTAGGCGGTATTGAAGCCGAGGCCTCCATGCTTGGCCAGCCCATGTATTTTCTCACTCCCGACGTCGTCGGCGTACATCTAACTGGGAAACTCGCCAGCGGCGTTACGACAACCGACCTTGTGCTCGCAGTGACTGAGCTTCTGCGCAGAACCAAAGTCGTGGGCAAATTCGTTGAGTTCTTCGGAGAAGGCGCTCGCACTCTCACGGCCCCAGACCGCGCTACTATCGGAAACATGGCGCCCGAATACGGCGCCACGATGGGCTTTTTCCCCTCGGACGAAAAAACCCTCGACTATTTTGCGGCAACTGGGCGCTCAAAAGAGCATATCGACATGGTGCGCGCATATTTGAGTGCGCAAGGACTCTTCGGCATCCCGCTCAAGGGAGAGGTCGACTACTCAGCCGTGGTTGAATTAGACCTTGCGACCATCGTTCCTGCCGTGGCCGGCCCCAAGCGTCCCCAAGATCGAATTGCACTTAAAGATGTTAAATCGAAATTCTCAAAACTACTCGCCGAGCCGTTAAGCTCAGGCGGCTATGGCAAAGACTCCAAAGAAACCGCAAAACGCATCCCTGCGGGTAATTATGGAGACCTCGGAACGGGAGATGTGCTTATTGCAGCCATCACTTCATGCACCAACACTTCTAATCCAAGCGTGATGCTCGCTGCGGGACTGGTGGCGAAGAAAGCAGTTGAGCGCGGCTTAAAGCCAAAGAGCTTCGTAAAGACTTCCCTCGCCCCAGGTTCGCGCGTGGTTAGCGACTATCTTACGAAAGCTGGTCTTCAAACCTATCTCGACCAGATTGGGTTTCAAACCGTAGGCTACGGCTGCACGACCTGCATCGGAAATTCAGGCCCTCTCGACGCTGCGATAGAGGAGTGTGTGGTAAAGAATGACCTCGTGGGCGCCTCGGTGCTTTCTGGCAACCGCAACTTTGAAGCGCGCGTACACCAGAACATAAAAGCAAACTTCCTGATGAGCCCGCCTCTTGTGGTGGCTTACGCGCTTGCGGGGTCCATGAATATCGACCTCGCCACTGAGCCTCTTGGGAAGGACAAAGCTGGTAAAGACGTCTTCTTAAAGGATATTTGGCCTACACCGGAAGAGGTCGGCACCCTGCTTCAAACCGCAAACGATCCAAGTTACTACCGCAAGAATTACACTAATATTGGAACCCAGAACGAGCGCTGGAACGCGATTCCTCAGGAACCTAGCGTCACCTTCGATTGGGACAAAAAGTCGACCTACATCCAAGAGCCAAGCTACTTTGAAAATTTCGCGGCTACTCCCCTGCCACGAACTGACATTGTCGGCGCGAGGTCACTTGCGATTTTCGGAGACTCCGTTACCACCGACCACATCTCGCCGGCAGGCGCCATTAAGGCTTCATCACCTGCGGGGTTATTCCTTCAGAAAAACGGCGTAGGTGCAGCAGACTTTAACAGCTACGGGGCTCGCCGCGGCAATCACGAAGTAATGGTGCGCGGAACTTTTGCGAACGTGCGTATCAAGAACATCATGATTGCGCCCGCGGAAGGAGGAAGTACCCTTCACTATCCCTCAAACGAGAAACTAAGCATTTACGACGCAGCGATGCGCTACGCAGGAACAAATACACCGCTTATTATCTTTGCCGGACAAGAATACGGCACAGGAAGTTCTCGCGACTGGGCAGCGAAGGGCACGAAGCTCTTAGGAGTCCGGGCGGTTATTGCGCAGAGCTTCGAGCGCATCCATCGCAGCAACCTCGTCGGCATGGGGGTCCTGCCGCTTCAGTTCAAGGACGGCGCAAACGCGACAACCCTTGGAATTAAAGGCGATGAGACTTTTGAGCTACGTGGACTAGAAAATGGACTTACGCCCCGCGGTGATATTGTCTTGCACGTCACGGCTCAGGATGGCTCAAAGCGCCAGATTCCTCTCACGGTTCGCATTGATACCACCACAGAGCTTGAGTACTACAAACATGACGGGATTTTGCCTTATGTGTTAAGGCAGATTGCTGCTCGTTCTTAGGTCGCAACTATCTAAGGAACCCCTGAAAAAGTTTTCCTTCGTGGTCTTCGTGGTGCGAATGAGAGATGGTAACTACCTGAAAGCATGGGCTCACCACTAAGACCACAAAGTTGGGGAATGGGATTTTTCAGAGCTTCCTTAAGTCGGGAGAATCTGACTTCCCCCGTCCGCTCCTTCCAGTAGGCACAAGAGATAACCATTTCAGCACCTTAGGACAGCAATCCACAGAGCCCCCCCTAAATACTTTCTCAAGTTTTTTCTTACGAAAGTGAAGCAAACGCTGAGCTCTTCCGGATAGTGAAGGGGGATTGGGGATTTCGCGCCCTGGGAAACATATGACGGCAACCACTCCAAGTTCTGGTCTAAAGGCACCAGAGAGCTCCGCTTGCGATGCGGCAGGCCTAGGCATCCTCAGGGCCGTTGAGCGGCACCAGCTCAATCTTCCTAGCCGAAAAATGTCGGGCCAAGAGGCGCTCGCAGATGCGGTCACGCGCCTTCAGGATCTCCCTGCTAAAGAACGGGTCAAGTTACTAGCTAATCCCTTTGGGGAAGAATCGCATAAGGCGCTGAGAGCGGCTCTTGGGACACTACTTCCCACCTGCGCGTATTCGCGCCTAAAGGCACTTATCATTGCCCATCACTCGAAAGGAGATAACTTCGCTTCCCTTGAGGAGCGTCTCAGCGCAAAAGAGAACTCACTTAGTTTTCAGGCGCTTCGACTCGGGTCGCTTCGCCAGGGCGGCACCGAGCAGCATTGCACCTCTTGGAAATGGGATGATGCAAAGGCCTGGGAGGAGATGGAGAGACACTCTCCTTCAAAGACGCAGGTGACTGACTCTTCACGCCGCCAAGAGCTCCTATCTCGTGTCAACCTCCTGCAAGACCGCTCTATGCTGCGAGGGCTGTGGATCGCAATGGGACTCCCCGATCCTTCAGCTTCAGATACAGGATACCAACCTTGTCCAATCACCAAGGAACAGCTCTCTCAACTGCTAGACCGCAAGGTCGAATGCTCGGCAACCGCAGCTCTGCACCCTCTTGGCATTCTTGTGCGAGTAGCCAAGGAGGATTGGCACGCGGTGGCGCGCTCTGAGACAGAGAAGACAACCAACGGTCTTAACTTCTCGAGTCCTCAATGTCTCAAGAATGCTCGCATCAACCTCATTAAGGTCGAGGTAACGAAGCCATCCGAGCAAGACCTGCGCCGAGAAAGAGGCACCGAAGCGCATGAGTTGGGCCACACGCTCCACGCCACACATACCAGAGTCGTCCCGCGCTGGAGCGAAACCAAGGCTCGAGTTATCGAACTTGCAGGCAAGCCGGAAGCAGCTCTCCAAAAAGCCGAGGCAGCGACTGAGCTCAAACTACTCCTCATCAAACTGGTCCGCGCGCTTCAAGACATGGCCCAAGAGGAGACTACCAATGAGATGTCTTCTAAGGGGAAGATCACTCCTGCGGGAGAATTCGAGTCATACGTTCAAAGATACTGCTCCAGTATTGGAGAGGTCATCGACGCTCTTGCCTTAAGCAAACTTCCCAAAGAACTAATTGACGAGGCGACGGATTCCCTAACTTCTGCGTCGATAGCACTAAGGGAATCTTGGGGAAGCTATCTTGCTGCGACACAGGTAGTCGCGGAGAGGCCAGACTCTGCCGACTTTAAGCAGCTAGCCGCGATTGCGGAACTCGTCCCGCTCCATGCCCCGCACCGACTCTCACTTGCCGTTCCCCAAGAAGCACGCCCCCAGGCTTCAGAATTTAAGGCAGCCATTCAGAATGAACGCGAGCAGCGGCAGCGCGCTCTCGCTCTTCTTGAAGAGGCCTATGGCGTTAGCAGAGGAGCATTCATCAGAGTGGGCAAGACCGATGATGAGAACTTGGCAAAGGCGCGAGAAGTTGGATGTTCGCTGATAGCGGCTCTTGGTCGTGAATGCCCGAGGCTTCTACGCACCCTCACGGCGCAAGTGCCTGCACTCAAGTTACTTAGCCGCGACTCAAACGCCCCACTTCCGCCCGAATTCAAAGAATCGCTCTCGGCAGGCCTAGCGGCAGTCCTAACTCAGCAGTTCGGTACTAGCCGCATACTAGACCAAGCCTTAACCACGCGTCACTTCTCTCGCTGCATGGAGACAAGGCCCAAGAACTTGGGCAACACCCTGCCTGCGTACAAGACTTGGCAGCTTGAGACGTGTGGTAGGCAATTCAAAGCGAGCGAAGCGCGCGCCCTATTACCAAGGGTACTCAAAGAGCGAGCGCGCATCTATGCGGCTCCCGATTTTTCTTGGAAAAACAACTCTCACGATCAGGCGTTACGAGCTCTTTCCGGTGCCGCACTCGCGTGCTTTGAGAGGGCAACTGGGATGGTGCCAGACGGCAAGGTGGTAGCTTATTGCAAAACGCAGGTAGAGGCAGGCAATCTCGAAAGTCTTCGTTCGGCAATGAAACTATATCCTCTTACAAAGCGGAATACACTGCTCGACGCTGCCAGCAAGCACTTTAACGAGCTACGCGATCCCAAAGACGTTCCCCTCCTCGCGCGGTTTTGTTTCTTCGGCTATGAGGGGCAAACGAGAGACGCAGCGACTTCGTGTCTCGTTCAACTCCTTCAGGACAGCTCCGTGCGCGCGCAGGTAAGCATAGAAACCCTCATGACCCTTACCGAGATGGGAGCCGAGCTTAAGGATCCGCGAGTTTCTCCATCTCACCAATTTGAATGGATAGACTCGGTTCAAAATATCCAAAGCCTTTGCCGGGAAGAAATATTCAGACGCGGGAAGCCCTCAACTTAGGCATAGCTGGATTACCACACCACCTCTTCGCACCCTGCGGCCCCTGGAAGCCATTCGTTCTGTTGCTGACCATTACGTCCTCCAATTGTCGCACACTGACCTCGCATGAGAGCCCCCCCCCTAGGACACCCAGTCTTCCCGATTGCCCCACGGGAGCTGCCACCGGAGAACCGGTAGTTCCAGCCCGTTAGCAGTAGAGGCGAAAATTCAGGGTCGACTCTTAGTTACGGAGATTGGGTGTCCCAAAGAAGTCTCGACTTGCCCGTACATTGTCTGGAATATGGGATCCAGATTTCTACAGGTAAAGGCGCCTTACGCATCAACAGTAGGGCCCCCATCTAGAGACTCGAACCTTTTCGGCCACGGCACGCTACCGAGTTCTGCTTTAAAAGTCCGTAGCGCAGCAAGAAGCTTTCCGAACGTCATGCGACACACGGCCTTGTTCAATGCCAGTTCTACATGAGTAGCGCCATCGAGTATCGTGTTTCGCGCTTTGACCTGTTGCCCCTGCATCACACGTACGCGGTAGTTGAGATCTGCTGCCTTCCCGTCAACTACCGGCGTCTCGAGAAACCTATCGACAAACTGCACAAGCTCCGGCACAAGCTGCGCATAGCGCCAGCGTAACGGCGCTGGCGTCGAGCATTTAACGAATACCGATTGGAAAACAGGTGAGGAGGCCGCCTCGCTCGTGTAGGAGAGCGCCTCTAGGGCCTCCCTCCTTACGCTGTGGCCACCTGCAAGCTTATGAAACAAGCTCCAGAAGTCCGAACATAGGCTAGTCCATTCCTCAACCTGCGCACTGTCACGCAAGCGGTAATGAACTAACTCAGCACTTAACGCTTTTTGCAGAGTAAGTCCTAACATCTCCGCAAAATATGCGGCAGGCTTAGTTTCTGGACCTCGATCTGCCCCAAGATGATTTACCATTCCAGGTAGGCTACCCAGCACCCGAAGCTCTGCGAGTGATGAATCATTTTTATCGCTCAGCCCGGGGTCGGCAAAGCCAGTAGTAATCTGTCGCACTCTCTTTAAATCGAGGGTGTCATAGAACCGCTGCGGGCCAACCCCCGCATGGGTAGCAGCCCTCCGCATCTCCTCCTGGGCGCTGCCCGACTCCCGGCGAGCCATGAGATTAATCAGCAGCACGCACCGCTGCGTCACTGGCACCTGCCGGAGTATCTGCTGGTAGCCTTCACAGAATTGGCCCGGAAAATCGAGACTGACAAACCCGAACGGCTCTCGAATCTGAGGCAGAACGTCTTGAAGCCTTCCAAAGATTGAGGTCACACCCAGTGCGCGTGCATTCTGCAAAAATTCATCTTTAACTCGTGGGTCGCCTTCTACTACGGTGATATTTTGTGGCCGAAACCCAAGTTCCAGATAGTATTTTACCTCTCGCTCCACTTTCGCCGACGAGAGGCAAAGCCCCCGCATATAGGGCCGGTCGCGTGAACTCGTATGCGCGTCCAGAAACCTTGCCCAGCGGCTGCGCCATAGCTCCTTCACAGGGAAATCATAGTCGGTAAATGCCGCTCCCGGGGAGCGACGTTTCGTGGCTGGTGGCCCTAATGAAGCAACCTCAGAGCTTCCTCTTTCTGGCACGGACAGCGTATTTAGAGGGCTTGAAAGCATGGGAAGCGGCTCAGTGCCAGAAACCGGGGGTGGAGCTTCAGTGCAAGATTTTTTCCCCTTGGGAAGCAGCTGCTCAAATTTCTTCACGCAACAGCGAAGCTGCTCAACCGAGTCCGCGGAGGAGAGTCCCGCTTTCAACGTCTCCTCGTCGCTATTCGCTGCTTGTGTTCGCAACTCGACTGCAAGCCGAACTATCTCATCGACAGATTTCTGGCACGGGTGCTCGCGAAGCGCGCGCTTGGCGGCAATGGTAATCCAGGCTGAGGTCGCGTACACCTGCCGCGCGTTACACTGGAACTTTTCTGAGAGGGAAAGCACCTTTTCTGTCGAGAGATTGCGCCCAGCACTCGCCGCCCGAGCAAGGAGTAAGTCTTCTTGAAGTGCGTCACGGGCTACAGGCGAAAGTGCACGCGCCACGGCTTCGCCAGGCGCACCGACCCCGCCCGAACTTAGCGCATCACCGGACGGCGCAGGATTCCACCTGGGGCCCCTCTGCGATGCGGCCGACATTGACATCTTATCCACCTTTCACACTTCGCCGCGCGAAGAAAATATCAACGTAATTTGCAGTGAACACCTCCGGCTTTGCCCTTCGAATCGCCTCGCTCCCCATATCTCTCACATACTCGAATGCTCCGATCTGCCCGAGTCGACACTCTTCGAAAAATTTCTGGATGGCCCGAGCATCCTGGCTGCCCTCAGCTCGGAATCCCGGGAACTCAACAATGCAGCAGTGGTCCTTGAAACCGCTGCTCTCAAGAGTAATGCGCCCGATCGGGAATGAGAGGCCCGGATCGGGTGTGAAATGAACTCGGCGTCGCGGAACTTGTGCGAAGTAGGCTTGCTCGGCGCAGATTACACCCTTCGCTTTCGCATAGAGCTCCGGGCAGTTTTCCTCCGCGAGCACCAGGGGCGTCTGAACGAACTTCTCGCGAATGAAGCGCACCACTTCAGGCAGCAGCGCATGCCCCGCGCGTGCCAGCACAAATTCCATATTGCTCATGGCAGAAGCGGCATCTGGAGAATAAAGATGCAACTCCTTGGTTCGGGCCGCCAAGTCCGCCAGCGAGGTTATGCGATCCTTTGGGCAGACTCTCTGGGGCTGTTGCGGGAGATTCGGGTCAGGGGCCGCTCCTCCCGTACTGCTACGCGCAAATATATTCATCGAAGCAACACCGTTGAATTTCTCTGCAGTGTTATGCGGGGTCGGGCGGGCGGAAGGGCTGTAGGCGCGTCACCTCATCGGAAATGTTACTGGAGAGTTGAGCGCTGCTGATTACGGCTTCCCCGCAGGTTGCCTGGTTACGGAGTCAGGAGCATAGGAAAATCGATCTAACCCCATGAGCTGATTGAGCAATCTAGTTCTGACTCTGGACCCTTGTTTCAGTTGGTTGAATTTCTGGTGAACGGGCGGTGTGTGGGTCGGTGGAGTCGCCGGTGGGTAGTGAAGTGTGTGATCTTGAACGGTTTAGGATGCACAAGCATGGGCTCAAGCCGTGAAGCGCTAAACCGAAGGTTGATTGTGGTGAGATATAGGCGCAAGTCTCCCGAGCGGCGCTAAGCGCCGAAGTCATCGAGGGGAATTTCGTCGAAGAACTCTTTCGTTGGTGGCCGCAGCATTTTTGGCGGGGCCTGCGCTCGCGGTATACGAAGGGAATCAGAGATCTTGAGGATCTCTCTTTCATTGGTCAGAAACGCAAGGATGCGCATCTGACCTTTGCAGCGAGGACACCCGAGGGGAGCAATCTCAAAGATGCGCTTCATGCTTATCCCCCCCTGGTGGGCCCCAACTATAGAATCCCCATCTGCTCTAAAGACCACCCCAGGCTTTAGCCCTTATTTTAAATGGTTTTCTCAATCAGCCGGTCAGTACGCCGGTAGGTACGTGGGCGGGGAAAATTGGGTGCACCGGGAGGAGGAAGCCAGCAATAGCAGATAGTTACCCAGCCATAAAGCTACCCCTTGGAAGACCTCTGCATAACAAAGGTGGAGAGTGAGAGGTCCGCAGGGTGTCTCCGCGCCCGAGCTATGTGAGGTGCAATTTGAACGCAATTCAAAAAACTGTTGGCCGAAAACCACTCGGGGAGGCGCTGGTAAACCCGTCTCAAAATGCAGCGTTCGTCTTGGATCTCAGTCCCGTGTCTGACGCACTCAACGGACTGGGAATTGCTCACGAGATTCAGGCTCCCGACGATATTCATCGGCGAGACAGTCCCAAAAAACGCTACGTCGATGGGAGGAAGTATAACCCAGAGGCGCAAGAAGTCGTGCATTCACTGACAATTAAGATCTTACTGCTCCCTCGCCCAGAGATGCATGAGCGCGCGGGCCGCTCCCAGATCGATCTCACTCTCTCCGACGATGCCGCCAGAGTAACAATGACTGCATTTCATGCGGGAGGTAGGAGCATTGGCGCTGCGCATTTTGACGTTCCTGACTGTGCCGAGCAGCTTGTTGATGCGATTGCCGCCACTGCGCTTGGCTTATCGGCTGCGCGTCAACACGTTGCGCTACCAAGAAAAGCCAGGGATGAAGAAGCAAGCGTGGCATCATTTGACCCTATGCGCCTAAAGGTTGAAAAGAAAGACCTCTTTCCCAGCCACACGGAAGACCTCAGTAAAATGGTTCGAGTATCTACTTCCGCGCAGCCACATTCCCCCACAAATGAGGGGCAAGGCGATAACATCAAATCCGTTCTCTGTCGCATCGAACGAGCAGGCTTCGGAGGACTTGGAAAGTTTAAGCCACACGCTGAAGTTGTGGTGCAAGAGCATTATGAGCAGGGAAAGAGAGACACGCCTGCATGGTGCGAGGTCCATGTGACAACCAAGCCTGGCCTCTGGAAGCCTGAGTATAGAAGCCCCACTCAAAACTTCCTGACGAGCGAACGAGCGCGGGACTTCGCCCACTACCTTGTCAAAGCGCTCGCACATCAAATCGCCGCGACTTAGCGGGCATTTATTTGGAGTCCTGGCCGGTCTTTTGGCTTCCCCGTCTCCGCCAAAGCTGCGCCGAGGCCGTTACTTGAGGCTACTGCTCACGTCATTCGAGAATAATCCAGCATCCGTCGGATTAGATGTTTGGGTTCCCAAAATGAAGACCATCAGCGAGAGCCCAATAAAGTAGATAAGCGGCGAGACCACAATCGATGAGATGATTTGAACAATTCCCATCATGGCTTGGCCGCGCGCTATTACCACGATAGCCACAATAAAAGCTGCAAAATTAATCGTCCATCCAATCAGCCCAAAGCCCGGAATTGGAATAAGAAAAAGTCCCCACGTCACAAGGAGACATATCCAACCAGCCTTAATTGGAGCGGCACTTACCGGGGCATTTGCTACCTGAGCTATTTGATTCACGACGAAACTCCTAGAATAAAACTTTACTTTCGATTGCTCGAAATTGAGCCACCTTAGGAGAGTCAGATTGCACAACTTGGAAATCCTACTCGAGTGTAGGATTCAACCCAGAATACGGAATCAGGTTCTTACGAGGCACCGCCTGACTATTTCAGGGCTCATGGGGACGTGAGATTTCCTTTGAGAATTGGTCATCGCGGAGATCTTCTCAGCCCGCAGGGGCAGTAATCACTTCCAAAGAGCGCTGAGAGTTCAGCGATTAGTATTGGGAGCGGTCGCCGGCCGAATAGTTATCTGGCATCCGACGATCTGAATCTTTGACAGCCGAATCCGAGGCAGAGGAAGACGCCTTAAGATAAATGGTCTCTGGCCCTACCACTGCGAGCATCGCGAAAGGAATCTCCGACGCCGCCGGATAGAGGCTCTGGACCAATTGATCACATACAAAGGTCGAGGGCTCTCGCGGTCTATCAGAATACGTGACGCCAAGGTCATCGAGGACGCCGTACAACTCGCGCTCACCAAAAGCATCAAGCGGCTCTGCGCAAAGAAAAATTACGTCGTGAGGACGAAGAGGCACCGAGGCGAGTTCTACAGACACCATAGACTGAGACCCCACGTACCCATCGGTAAGCTGCCCAGGCTGAGCGACGTTCCCGAGGTGCGGGTCGAGAATCGTTTCAAAAAACGGAAATACTTCCCCCTCGCGGCAGAGATAGGCATTGCCATGCCCGACTCGGCCCGCAGCAATCAAGTTCTTCTCAATGACAAGCCCGATGAGAGAAGTTGAGAGTCTCCCACCAGCCGCAAGCTTATGACCAAATTGATATACGGAATCATTTGCCGCTTTGAAGGCTCTCTCTAAAAGTTCCAAGCTCACGACAGGAGCAGGCGCCTCTTGGGCGTGGAACTCAGCGGAATTTGCCGCCATCGAAGGAGTCTCTGGAACCTTTGCGCATGAGTCGGGGGCCTTGGGGGGATCGAAATAGTCGAGAACGGAGGCCACAAAGTGCTGCAATGCAAGCTTGCACGCAACCTGACTGCCGATACTACTGCGAACGGCCACTGCGCCCGCCATGACCATACTGCCCGGACGTTTATGAGGATTAATGGCGACGTAAGAGGATTTCTCTGCGGAGGCCCCTTCTCCTCTGAACAAATGGCAGTCAATCCTCGTAATCGGCATGGAGGTAGTATCCCACACCTGCCCCCCAGCCGTTAATTGCTGAGTTACCCCTTCTTGACGAACGCTTCCGCCACTACGTCTAGGAAAGCTCACTACTGCCACCACAAAAAAATGGACCCTAAGCGGGTAATGTATTCAATTACCTAGCACTTGGAAACGATATTTCGCTCAAGAAGCTAAAGCCCAGGACGATAAGCTCTATAGGGGCAACGGATGCCCCAAGGAGTAGTTGTATGGAAGCAGTAGCAGTATCCCCCCTCGCCCAGTCCTCATTTTCCCCCACTTCATTTAACCTTCAGAGCGCAGACCAGCGGGCAGATACGCTCGTGATTGAAAGCTCACTCGGAGACCAAAGCGGCAGCGTCTCGGACGCCAATTTCGAGGACCTCTACAAGTCTCTGAGCGTGACGGCAAAAAAAGTCGTCGATAAAATAAATGAACTTCTCAAAGCCAAATTACCTAACGGCGTTCAGAGCCTAAAGCCACAGGACGTCACCCCGGATGCTACGGCAGAACGTATTGTACAGGGCGCGACCTCCTACTTCGATGTCTTCGCAAAACAAAACCCTAATCTCGAGGGAGTTGAGTTACTCAATAAATTCCTTGATACCATCAAAGGCGGAATTGAATCAGGGTATGGAGATGCCGTAAGCACGCTTGAGGGCCTCGGCGCTTTCGAGTTCGATGGGGTAAAAAGCGGCGTTGAAAAGACCAAGGCTCTCATAGGCGAAAAACTTGCAGCCTGGGAAGCATTTAAGCGCAAAGAGCTTGGCATAGACCCGGCGCAGGAACCTATCGCTAACCAAGTTGGCTCTGAAATACTTGGACAAGCAGGAGCAGGGATCCTTAGGGCGCAAGGGCTGAGCGTTACAGCGTAGGATTGTGTCCCGTAACCTTAGGCAAAGATTCGCCTTGCCTCGGCAATCGCTTCCACGAGCATGTCGAAGTCCTCTTCGCAGGAATAAACCCCGATACTCGCTCGCGCTGAGCTGGGAATCCCAAGACGCTTTAAGGCCGGCATCGCGCAGTGGTGCCCTGCGCGTATCTGTACATTAAAGCTATCCGCCACCGATGATAAATCATGCGGATGAACACCCATCACATTAAAAGGCAGTATTGAGATTTGCTCCTTGCCTTGAGTGGCGGGGCCATAAAGCGTAACCCCTGCACAGGAAGAAAGTTTTCCCCACGCGTAATCAAAAAGCGCTCTATCGTGAGACTGAATGGCGTTCCACCCCAAGGCCTGAACAAAGTTTACGGCTTCTCCGAGCGCAATAGCTTCGGCGATAGCAGGAGTACCTGCTTCAAACTTTTGCGGCGCCGCGGCCCACGTGGACCCCTCGGTGGTGACGAAACTAATCATGTCGCCGCCTCCCTGGAAGGGCTCCATGAGGTCAAACATTTCTTGGCGCACGTAAAGCACACCGATTCCCGTAGGGCCGTAAAGCTTGTGGCCTGAAAAAACCAAGAAGTCAGCGCCAAGCTCTTGAACTGAAATCGGAACATGCGCCACAAGCTGCGCTGCATCAACAAGAGTCATGGCACCTATGGCCTTGGCTTCTTGCACCAGTTCCACAATTGGCAAGAGCGTGCCAAAAGAATTGGCGAGCCCCGTAAGAGAAACAAGTTTTGGCTTATGCAAAGCGAGCAGAGTGGAAAACGATTCTCGGCTTAGGCTGGCATCAGACCCAATGTCAGCAAACACCACCTTCACACCGCGGCGCTTTTCAAGCATCTGCCAGGGCACGATATTGCTGTGATGCTCAAGCAAAGAAAGAAGAATCACATCACCCGGCTGAAAGCGATCTTCTAGGCTGCGCGCCACAAGATTAATCGACTCAGTTGCGCCGCGAGTAAAAACAATACTGCGCTCCGAGGACGCCTTAAGAAACGACGCCACACTACGCCGCGCAGCCTCGTAAGAATCCGTTGCATTGGCACTAAGCGCATAAGCGCCGCGATGGATATTCGCGTGCTCGGAACTCAAATAGCGTGAAATCCTCTCGATAACACAGTTCGGTTTTTGTGCGCTGGCAGCGGAATCAAGATACGAGAGCGGGAGAATCCTGCCCTGAGCTACCCTTCTTGCACTTGAAAATATAGGGAACTCCGAGCGAAGCTCCCTTCCCGGAATAAGCATTTTCCCACTACAATCAGTGGTGCCTTTAAAGTCTGGGGCACTCGAAGAGCCGCCCTGGAGGATAGATTCTGTAGTATTCACAATAGCTGCTGTCTGCGACATGAGGCCATTAAAAATAGCTATCTTGAGTTTTTTAATCAAGAATATGCTTTTGGCGAAGTAACCTCATAAGCATGCTCTTCACCTTAGGAATAAGCAACGCGCAGGACCTCCCCTATGCCAGCCATGGAAAGAGAAGAACCCAGGGAATCCTCAGCTTCCATGGCAGTACCGAGGTATTCACGAGGCCCGCAACCAGCCGCATGGGGGGTGTTTTTGAGTTTAATTGCCCTCGGCGTGCTTCTGATTTGCTCCGGAGGAATACTGTTTGCAAGCCAAGAATGGCGAGTCTCCGCAAGCCAAGCCCTTGCTGCTCGAATCAGCTCACGCTTTGGTGCGCCCTCAAAAGCGTTCGAGGCGAGCATGCCCGAACAAGAAGAAATCCTGCGGGAACTGGAAAGTGGCATCTCTTCTCTTCTTCTTCTTGAGCCTCTTACCAATACCCTCAGGAGCCTGCTTGGCGAAGCGGGAGGCGACCTTGCCTCAGCCTCATTCGCACTCACGGTGCTACGTGAAATTTCTTCGCAGCGTGCTCTCGTGAGCGAGCGTAGCCCTGAACAAGTGAAGTACTTGCTGCGAGCAGGGCTAGCCGCGAGCACAGAAAAGCTAGAACTGCCCCTTGGGCTTTCAGGCCGAGAACCGATCGAGCAAGAGCTTGAAGAGGCCGGTCTCAAGATTTCCGCAAGCGCAAGCCTACTCGATGGAACTACTCGTGCCTGGGGGGAGCAGCTAGAAAGAACAAGGGCCCTACGCCAACGAATTGAGCTTGTCCGGGCTGACGCAGCCCAGTTTTTCGGAATCGGCCCCCTCGACGAGGCTCAAATATTAAGCCAGCAAGAGTCGCAGGCACCCTCCTCCCTGCATACCCACTTCTACTCCTCGGGACTCCTCTCCAATTTCCCGATTTTGCCTGAAGTTCCAGATGGGCTCGAATCCCCAGAGAGTCTGCGGAGCGCGATAGTAAATGCAGGGGGGACGGCGCTGGCTGCTGACGGAACAAGCGCCGAAGAGCGGCAGGCGAGATTTGCTGAGCTTCAGGCCACTGGAGCTGCCCTTCTCAAAGAGGCTCAAGAACTAGAATCGACCTCTGAAAGCCTCATTGCCACTATGGATCAACAGGCAGCAGAGCTAAAAACACAGCATATCAACAAGTTACACATTTACAGCAAACTTCTTGTTACCACAGTTAAAGATCTCTCTATGAAAAACTTACTAAATGCCCTTCCGCAAACAATTTTATAATAAAACTTTAACACAACTAAACTTGACCAAACGTCTCAAAACCAATATTTTTTCGCCCCCGTTCATTTTTTTGTTGCAATTAGCCCCTCAGGCAGACTACCTTCGTGAGCCTCCCCGGACGTATCGGGGTCGGGTGGTCTGTATCACTTAAGATTGTGCCCCTCAGCAGTTTTTAGTTCGCTAAAATATAGCCTCTTCAAGAGGCCTGATGTTTGTGCCTCTTCTCGAATTGATTAAACGATTAGTTAAACGATTCGGGGGCGACATGAAAAATCAGATTTTAGTTTTGGCGAGAATGATCTTAGCTGGGTAGCTTTTTTGAAGGTACAGAAGAAGAACACTGTGAGCATAGGGACCCTGTGAATAAAAGGGGCCGTGAGTAAAAGGGTCGTGAGTAAAGGGGCCCGGGAAGCAAACAAACACTGAGAGCGAATCGACTGGCGGATTCATGAGTATGAATCCCCCTAGTCGGCAACTGAATTGGGCAGGAATCGTTTTTCTGCTTTTTCGAGACGAGACGTAACTTTTCTCGAAAGAGGATAAAAATTTCTCTGTTCACTTTCTTTCTTTAGTGTGTTTGCCTGCGCTGCTTATGTATTCGCTGCGCAGATTAATTGCTCACCGAGTGTTCTTCCCATCCCGAAAAATGCTTGATGCTTAACGTTAGCCCATCTTTTGCTTGAAGGGGGCGAACTACAGCGTGTCGGCATAGCTGCGGCTCATGAGGCAGCTCCCCTGTGGAGCGGCCTATTTGTTTGCCGGTGCCAGCGTGTCGCTAACTGTAGCCCGCAACTAACGGTGAGGACCTCGTGTCTTCTTTGCTTCAAGCCAAGACGGTAGTCGACGCAAGCAGCTCGCCATGACGAAAAGCTTGCAAAAGGCTGCCTTGCGATTTCAGCGCGCAGAGAGACTGGCGGCGGTAGCTTGATTCGCAGCGGCGCTGAGTCTTGAAGCGGCGCTGGGTTTAGCCGCGGCGCTGT
Organism: Bdellovibrionota bacterium; assembly: GCA_044356455.1. GTDB lineage: Bacteria > Bdellovibrionota_C > UBA2361 > UBA2361 > JBGSMV01 > JBGSMV01. Next base: position 25,322 of record JBIKWF010000019.1, read on the forward strand.
GTTTAGCCGCAGCGCTGTGTTTAGCCGCAGCGCTGTGTTTAGCCGCAGCGCTGTGTTTAGCCGCAGCGCTGGGGAGCACGAGCATAGAAGTATAGTGTTAGTTTCATTCAGTTTTTTTGGAGAGGACTTGATATGAAATTTTGGTCGAACGGTGACATCCCTTCTCACGGAACTTTTGTCCCTGAGAAACGACTCTTAGCTGCTGTTCTGCAAAGAGCAATCACTGATTTTATTAGTGGTGACGGTGAGCTAAAAGAAGGAGCTCGCCTTTGGCTTCTAGAAGACGAAAGCTGCGCAGATGCCCCTCTTTCATTCCGTTTCATTTGCGAAGCCCTCGACCTTGACCTCTCGAGCTTGCGCAAAGCTATTTTCATGCAAGAAGAGGCGCAAACAGCAGCAACGGCCGCCGCTTCCGCGGAAGCAGCATCGGCTGAGCGCGTGCTTGTGAGAGCTTCGGTTCAGGCACTCGCCATTAACCCAATCGTGGGAGGCTCACAGGGAGCTTCGATCGTAAGTGCATCCCGGCCGGTACCTTCTATTGCAGCAGCTTCTTCCGTAGTAGCGCCTGCAGTTGCTTCAATGATGTTCCAGGAAGCAGCTCTCTAGTTTCTGCTGATGAAATATCGCTAGGACAATAACAGCAATATTCGAGAGCAATATTGCTCAAGCGAAAAGGCACAGATGAGGTTCTCATCTGTGCCTTTTTTGCTTGCCCCCCCCCCCCAATGACCGCCTCGGCACTGCCGCACCAGATTCAATATAATCTGTCCAGAGCCTTACTACCTCCCCCATACGCAACCCCCTGTCACTGCTGAAGAAAGGCACAAATCCGAACGAGCATCCGGTTTGAATGAACCTCCCTGAGCCTTACGCCGAGATCATAACTACCCAAGTTGAATGTGCCCCTGGTAAAATGTGCCTATGGAACCCTCGGCGACACGCGGAAATAGCCCCGATCGATGGAACAAGCTACTCACAAGCTTGGACGAGAAGCTTCAGCTTGGCATCCTCGACCAACTTCGTAAAATCAAGTCCTACCACTTCGAAGAGGATATTTTATTCCTCGAGCCCTGCTCACCAGAGCAGGAGACCTACCTATGCAAGGATGCGGTAGGACAGCAACTTCAGCTTCTTGCACATGACGCGGTCCGCGTGGACCGCGTGAAAATAAAGAAGTTGAGCTCTCCCCAGGGCTAGTTTACCCTCCTGTACCTAATTGGATTTCGTTGGTTAGGCAGAAAACGCCGTGCGTGCTTCTTTGCGGAATAAGCTTTGAGGCAATTTGCGCTTTTAGCTGCCTTCATTTTTTGTCATTTGTTCGTGGTGCTCGTTCATGGAAAATTCGTCGGACTCTCTTTATAAAATTCGCCATTCTCTCGCTCACGTTCTCGCCCAAGCGGTGCTCGAGATTCGCCCCGGAGCCAAGCTCGCTTTCGGCCCGCCGATCGACAACGGGTGCTACTACGACTTTTTGTTTGACACTCCTATCACCACGGAAGATTTCCCCGACATCGAAAAGCGCATGCGAAAGATCATCGCCGCGCGCCAGCCCTTTAGCGCTTCTTCGAGATCGTCAGCGGATGCAATCTCGCACCTCGAAAAGCTAGGCCAGAATTTCAAGGTTGAGTACTGCCAAGAGCTCGCCACTGGCGGCGAAAAAGAAATCGGATTTTACGTCAATGGTCCCTTTGAAGACATGTGCGCAGGACCGCACGTGAGCCACACCGGGGAAATCCCCCCGGACTGCTTCAAGGTCGACTCGGTAGCAGGTGCCTACTGGAGAGGGAGCGAAAAAAATCCGCAGCTCACCCGGCTCTATGTGCTCGCATTCGAGAATAGGCCGCGTCTTGATGAGTACATCAAGGCCAGGGAACTTGCGAAGCAAAGAGATCATCGCAAGCTTGGAAAGGAGCTTGAACTCTTTTTCGTTTCCGAAGAAGTCGGACCTGGTCTGATTATGTGGACTCCGAATGGAACCGCCATTCGCGAGTCTCTCGAGCAGTTTGCAAAGGAAACCGAGGCTCGCTTTGGCTATGAGCGCGTGAGCACCCCGCACATTGCGAAAGAGGGACTCTATGTCACCTCGGGGCATCTCCCCTACTACAAAGACAGCATGTTTCCTCCTATGCAGATTGAAGGTGAGGCGAACTATTACCTCAAAGCCATGAACTGTCCGCATCATCACCAGATCTACAGCCTGAGGCCTCGCAGCTACCGAGAACTCCCCGTGCGTTATGCGGAATATGGGACGGTATATCGCTTCGAATCTTCGGGATCCCTCTCGGGACTTCTGCGCGTGCGATCACTCGCCATGAACGATGCGCACATCTACTGCAGCGTTGAGCAACTTAAGCAGGAGCTTAAGGACACGTTCCACCTCACCCTCCAGTATTACCGCAAATTCAGGATGGAGAGCTCACACGTGCGCTTCTCTACGCACGATCCGAAGAACAAAGAAAAGTTCATCGACAACCCAGAGCTCTGGAAGTATTCCGAGGACACGGTCGGGGAAGTTCTTGCCGAACTTGGTGCGAAGTTCACGATGGGACCTGGAGAAGCGGCTTTCTATGGGCCTAAGATTGACTTTCAATACACCTCAGCCCTCGGTAGAGAAGAGACCATCAGCACGGTTCAGCTCGATTTTTCTTCCCCGATTCGCTTCAACCTTAATTACGTAGGAGTGGACGGCAAAGAGCACAGACCCTTTATTGTGCACCGCGCCCCCTTGAGCACGCATGAACGTTTCATTGCTTTCTTGATTGAGCACTTTGGAGGTGCGTTCCCCACCTGGATGGCCCCAGTGCAGGCGAAGATTATCCCTGTGGGAGAGCAGTGCTACGAATACGCCCAGGAGCTTGAGAAACAACTCAAGCAGCAGCTCTTTAGGGTGAGCACGGATAATTCGAGTAACTCCTTTAATAAAAAGATTCGCGAAGCCGTAATCCACAAGATCCCCAACATTGTGATTGTGGGGAACAAGGAAATGGCTGCGGGAGGAATTACCTTGAGGCGTTACTGCACTGAGCAGCAAACCTCGATGTCTAAGGATGCGTTCCTCACCTACATGAACCATCTTCTCAAGGAGAGGGTCATGGACAATTTTGCAGACGAGAAGGTTAGCTAGGGAGACCTCGACAGTCTATTTTTTACTCTCTGTGATCTCTGTGTCCTCTGTGGTTTTTCAACAATTTTAACAAACCACAGAGGGCACAGAGTTCACAAAGTGGACTTTTTCAGAGCTTCCCTAGTTAATGCCAGCCCCTTAGTGGTCTTTGTGGTTTAAAAAGACAACCACCAAAGGGTAGAGAATGCTTTCGTGAGGTAAGATGACACAGCCTGCTTCCCACGCAATTTGCGCGCAGTGCAAAGCACCTTTTGATAGATCCTCGTCGCGTGCGTTCCCGTTTTGCTCCGATCGCTGCAAGCTGCTCGATTTAGGCGCCTGGGCATCTGAGCGTTACATCATCAAGGGTAAACCTCTCGATGACCGAGTAGGTGAAGCGGAAGCTTTGCCTGAGCCTAGAGAACAAGACGATGAGTCTCTGAATTAGGGAAATGCGGAACACCCTTCAGGTAATTGGAGACCTTTGTGTCCTTCGCGTCCTTTGCGGTCCAATCTGAACCCAAATCACGGACACGATTTAATTTGCGCACCACGAAGCATCGGACACATTCTAAGAAATTGACCAAGACAGGGCGCTCAGCCTCCCGCCACCTCCTTAACGTGGGCCCCCGTACGTGGGGAAGCCAAAGAGGAGGCATAACGCCCTGTCCTGCGACATTAAAAATTACGGCGAGACTTTTTGCGTGAAGCCGCAACCTTAGAGTTGCAAGCATTGATGAGCCCCAAACGAAGCCCATCGGGATTTATCCCTAAGCACTCACACACGTTGTAAAAGGAAAACACGTACTCGGTATCAGCCGAGGAAACCCACGCAAACGCTTCGCGAAACCTTCTTTGACCCGATGCGCTGGTACAACCAGCATAGTTGAGACAGGTTATGACCCCGTCAAAGAGCAGTGCTGACATGAGAGCCCTTTCAGGCCCCTGCGCCGGACCACTCTCCGAATCAACCCAATCCTCCAGAAGGACAGTTCCAACTCTTGAGGACTCGAACGCGACACTTTCTGCGAACGCCATACGGCCCCTCCCTCGTTTTAGCCGAGGAGCCCTCCGGTCTTGGGGACCAAAGGTGCCCCTCAATTTTGTGATGCAGAGGGCGCAAGAAGGGTGCCATATTTTTGGCACATGATTTGCGTGCGCATGGAAAATCGAGAGTCCTTAGGCAGTTAGGACAGAAAAAAATCTAATAATTCTTTAACAATAGAGAAAACGCTCGCGCGAGGTACTGAAGAGCGTCTCCGGGAGGAACTAAGAGGTAAAAGCAAAAACCAAATAGCTGCGAATGAGAGCGAACACAGGGGAGGTTCTGCCCCGCGTACTGTTTGGCTTGAGCGAGGTGCTCCCCCCCCCTAAAGAGGCAGTTGCAGCGCCAAGCGCAGTTTAGTTTGCGATGCGATTATAAGAAAGCCTGCTGGCACTCCTTACAGAAAAAGTCCGTAGGAAATAGTCAGCAGGAACAGTTTGCAGAAGGAGCCGTGAGGAACAAGCTCCGCTTAGGCCCCAATTAGGCTGCAGCCGCCGGTGCTCCCGCAGCAGGCGCCTTCTTTGCCTTCTTGCGAGAAAGCTTCTTCTCTTCGAAGAGCACATGCTTTCTTAGAACGGGGTCGTACTTACGGAGCTTGAGTTTCTTCTCGCCCTTGGACTTCTTGCGATTCTTGCGGTTTGTGTAGAATACGTTGGTTCCGCCGCTCGAGACGAGGGTATTGGATTCTTTAACTACTCTTGCCATAAATCATTCTCGAAATCTTATCCCTAACCCACTAATTCATTCATCCAGCTCAATTGAACAGCTCAACTGTACAGCTCAATAGAACAGCTTAATAGTGGGACCTTTCACTCGTTCCAGCCCTTCGCTAAACCGCATAAAGGGCACAACTTCGCGCACGAAGAACGCACATGAAGAGCACTTGGATACCGTTTTCCAGAGTAAAATTCAAGCCTTGGCGCCTAAAAGTCTTACCCTAGCCCCAGCACCAAAAAGCCCCTAACCGCTTGAACTTGAAGGAAGATACCTTCATCATCCCTTAGGTTACAAACCGAAAAAGGCATCGCCCATGAAAGGCATCATCCTCGCGGGAGGCTCAGGCACACGCCTCTACCCTATCACTCGTGCAATCAGTAAGCAGCTGCTCCCGATCTACAATAAGCCGATGGTGTACTACCCCCTATCGGCCCTCATGCTCGCTGGAATTCGGGACATCCTGATAATTACCACTCCGCCAGAACAGCAGCTCTTTAAGAATCTTCTAGGAGATGGTCACTTTATTGGACTGAATATCTCCTACGCGGTCCAGCCAAGTCCGGACGGTCTTGCCCAATCCTTTATTATCGGCAGCGACTTTATTGGCAAGGATCGCGTCGCGTTAGTGCTTGGGGACAATCTCTTTTACGGCCATGACCTGCCCGAATATCTCATGCGAGCCTCCCAGCGCGAGGCAGGTGCCACCGTCTTCGCCTATCAAGTTAAAGATCCAGAGCGCTACGGCGTTGTTGCCTTCGATGCAGCTGGGACACCAACAGAAATAGTAGAAAAGCCCAAAGAGCCCCCCTCCCACTGGGCAGTTACGGGAGTTTACTTTTACGACAACCAAGTGGTCGATATCGCGAAGAACCTCAAACCCTCGCCGCGCGGGGAACTCGAAATCACCGACGTTAACCGCGAGTACCTGAATCGCAAACAGCTCCACGTCGAGAGACTGGGGCGTGGGATAGCATGGCTTGATACGGGAACCTACTCCTCCCTTCTGCAAGCATCTCACTTCATCGAAACCATTGAAGAGCGCCAAGGGCTTATGGTCGCTTGTATCGAAGAAATTGCTTATCGACTCGGATATATTACGGCTTCACAGCTTCTCGCTTTGGCCGAAGGATTAAAAAAGAATTCATACGGACAGTATCTTTTAAGAGTACTAGAGGAGCAGTAAGAACTTGCTACTCAGCAGCTGCAATTTAAAATTGTGGCAACCGTGTACGCGTAAGCTAATCAGAGTGACCCCTTAGGACCTTTATGGATCGAGTTTCAAATTTAGAATGGAGAGGCCTTCTCCATGAATGTTCGGACCGTGACGCGATTGCGAAGCTTGGTCCCAATGACAGCTTCTACGTGGGATATGACCCCACCGCTCCAAGTCTGCAGCTCGGCAACCTTGTCCCCATGATAGCGTCCCTGCACCTCGCGCGCTCGGGAATAAAATGCATTCAGCTTTTTGGCGGCGCAACGGGTGCTATTGGCGACCCTTCCGGGAAACGGCAAGAGCGTCAGCTCCTAAGCCGAGAGGATATTGAAAGAAATGTTTCGAATCACAAGCGCCTCGCCTCTCAGATTTTTGCCCGGGCTGGCGTGGAAGCCGAATTTGTCGACAATTTTGACTGGACCAGGGGCATGTCAGTCATAGAGTTTCTGCGCGATGTGGGTAAGCATTTTACCGTCAACTACATGCTCGCAAAGGAAACGGTAAAAACTCGGCTAGATGGTGATGGACTTTCCTTTACCGAGTTCAGCTACATGCTGCTGCAGTCGATGGACTTTCATCATCTTCGCACCACTAAGAATTGCAAACTGCAAATTGGGGGCTCCGATCAATGGGGCAATATTACCGCTGGTCTCGAGCTTATCAGGAAGAAAGGAGCGGGCGAAGCCTACGCGCTTGGTATCCCGCTCCTTCTTGATAGCCAAGGCAAGAAGTTTGGAAAGACTGCCGACGGAGCTATTTGGCTCGATGCGAACGCCACGAGCCCGTATAGGTTCCACCAATTCTGGCTGAACGTAGAAGATGCGGATGCTATACGCTACTTGAAGATATTTACCTTCCTTTCGCAGGAAGAGATTCAAGCGCTCGCCGAGGCCACCGCCCAGCATCCCGAGAAACGTGAAGCCCAGAAAAAGCTCGCGGATGCGGTTTGCAATTTGGTGCACGGCGAGCAAGCTACCACGGACGCAAAACGCAGTGCAGAAGTACTCTTTGGCGGCTCATTAGAGGGACTTTCAGGGGCTCAGCTTGGCGAAATTTTTAAGGACGTCCCCTCCTCTACTTTGCCTCGCGCCCAGATAGCCGAGCTTAAAGTGCTGGACCTCTTTGTGAGTTCAGGTCTGGCAAAATCCAAAGGAGAAGCTCGTCGTCTCTTTCAAAATGGCGGGGCCTACTTCAACAACGAACGCGTCAGCAATGCAGAGGCATCTTGCGCTGAGTTGCTTGGGCCCGAGGCACTCAGTCAGAGCACCTCGATGATAGTGCTTCGCAGCGGGAAAAAGAGTTATCACCTTATAAAAATGGCCGAGTAACCGTGAGCAAGGATGGTGTGGCTAAGGGAACTGTGGCTCGTGAGCCTGGCACCTCGGTTCCGGAAACTGAGCTCCTGGCGCGTTACACGGCCCTCCTTGAAGGTAGCTTGACGCTCACGAAACATGGAAGCTGGGTTCACGAGGGCGTGCCCTTCTCGAACCCCAAAGTATCAGACCTTTTTCACCGCTCCGTCGTATGGGACACCGAGAGAAAATGCCCTGTGGTTCGCCTGGGGGCCCAGCAAGCTACGTTTACCTGTGAGGATACGCCCTATTTTGTAGCGGCTCTGCGCACCGATACTATGCCTTGGCGAATTGTGCTCGCAGGGGGCTCCGAAGAACCCCTCGTTCCAGAGAGCATTTCAATTGGTAACGAGGAGCAATTCTACTGCCGCGCCAAGGGCACCTTTCGAGCGCGTTTTATGCGAGCAGCTCACCAATCGCTCCTCGAATACGTCGTTGACGAAAACACGCTTCGCATAGGCGAGGCTCTCGTACATCCTCGGCGAGAGCCCGGGGTATGAGCACGCGCTTTGAGCCCGGTTCCTGGGTCACCGTAAGATCACTAAAAAAGGCTGGACTTGTTGAATCGAGTTCTGGCGCTACTGTGACGGTAGTCGTGGGGGATTTGCGGCTGCGCTGCAAAGCCTCTGAGCTCGCCCCTGCCCAAAAGCCGCCCTCCAAGACTTCCTCAAAAAGCCCCCACCTTCCTCGCCTCTCGCGAGGCCGCGCCAAAGCGCGTATAGACCTGCATGGGCTTCGCGTGGCTGACGCCCTCAGCAAAACGGCCCAGTGCCTCGATGACGCATTAGTGGATGGCAAAGATTCACTTGAAATCATTCACGGGATTGGCGAAGGCAAGGTGCGTGACGCCGTGCACGACTACCTCAAGGGTCTATCAGTAGTGAGACATTTCGCCCTTGATCCGCTCAATCCTGGAGTCACCAAGGTGTACCTATAGCCTTCGGCCTCCCTCAGGATTCCCACCTTGCCGCTTCCTTCCCTCCATGACAGCCTTTTAGGCATGAGAAGGAGCCCTGCGGGAATAACGGTACCTCTGTTAGCTGCGCTAAGTATCGCACTTGGCGCCTGCTCAGGGATTCATGCGAACCTTGAGGGGGAGGATTCCTACTCGGCTCAAATTGCAAAACGAAGAACGGGATCTGCTGAGGTAAGTCATGGCGACTATTTACTAGACCCAGCCTTGCCCCAGTCGAAGAAACTTTTTCTTACCACTGCCTCAGATGACGACCCAGAAGTAGCCGTCAGCCCTAAAAAGCCTTGGGGCGACTTTGCCATCGAGGCAGAGGAAACCAAGAGCCGCCGCCAACCATGGTGGGCTCAAGTGCTGCTTTGGGTGCCGAATAGGGTTCTCGACCTACTTGATGTGGTAAAGCTGGATGTAGGTGCGGGCATGTCCTTCGGCGCCGTCGGGCGCATTACGAAGTATGGGCAATTTGGCTATCGCAGCATTTCTCCACTCTCTGTCCGAGTCGGCCTCTTTGGAAGACGACTTCCCGTACTACTTGAACATTCAAGCGAGTTTGGTATCGGGCCGGGCTTCATAGAATCGAATGAAAGAAAAGTCTGTAAGGGCGAGCTAGGCGCCGGGGCGGATCTTTTTATTGTGGGCGCTTACGGCGGACTCTGTGTTGACGAACTTCTTGATTTTGTCGCAGGAGTTTTCTTTCTGGATGTCTCGGGAGATGATCTCAAGTAGAAACAAGCAACCGCTAAAGAGAGGAAGCACAAAGTTCCCCGGTAAGCGGCACTAATTCTTATTTAGAGAAATGACCACTCCACAAGCGCCTAATTTCTTCGGCTAACTACTCCCTGCCCCGTATTCTTAGAGAACCTTTAAGGTCTGCTCTTTGCCACACAGTCAAATCGGGGTAGCAACGAGAGTGCTACTCCTCTAAGCGTATGTTCTTGCGGTGATACTGAGGTCGCGGGCTCTTTTTTGGAGCGATAGGGAAGATCTACCCTGCTATCTCAGATCCCTCTCGATGCATAGGCTTAGGGCGAGTAGTGCTGCGACAGACGAAGGTTCTCTGTTTGCGGTTTTGTGTCTCTACAAACGCGGCCCCCCCCCTTTCCCCACTATCAGGAGCTGCGCGCGCAGCTCAGTGATTTCCGCATCGGTGCGTTGCCGGTGCGGCCGTATTCCTGTGGCTCTTTTTCAAGAAAGGAATTCCTTATGAGCCGTATGGATTTTCAGTTGGATCAGGTGCTCCGCACTGCCATCAAGCAGAGCGCGAGCGACGTGCACTTGAGGGTCGGAAAGCCTCCGACCCTCAGGGTGAACGGCGATATTCGAGAGGTCAAAACGGTCACGCTCACTGATGAACTCATGGTGCAAGCCATGCGTCAGGTGAGCCCCGACACGGCCCAAGTCGAAGTCGCCGACAAGGACAAGTTCGGAAGCGACTTCGCCATCGCCATCGATGACGTGCGGTTCCGCGTGTCTTTGTTCCGTGAGCAAGGAGGCCTCGGGATGGTGTTCAGGCGCTTGCCGAGCAAGATCCTGACGCCTGAAGAGGTGGCATTCCCCAGGCGCGTGCTGGACTTGGCACGGCGTCCTCGGGGGCTGTTCCTGGTGACCGGCCCTACCGGTTCAGGGAAAACCACCACGCAGGCCTCGATCGTGGACTACCTCCTTCGCGAAGCGGGAGGCGTGCACATCATCACCATTGAGGAGCCGACGGAATATCGGTTCGCTCATCGCGCCGGGGCCATCATCACCCAGCGCGAAGTTCCCACCAACGTCCCGTCCTTTAAGGAGGGGCTCCGTCAGGCTCTCCGCCAGGATCCGGATGTGATCATGGTGGGAGAGATGCGGGATCTCGAGACCACGCGTACGGCAATCAGCGCTGCTGAAACTGGCCACGTGGTGTTTGGAACCCTGCACACGGTGAGTGCGGCGAAGACCATCGATCGACTGGTGGAGCAGTTCCCTGGCGAGGAGCGTTCACAGGTTCGGTCGCAGGTGAGCACGAGCTTGCTTGGGGTGCTGTGCCAGCAGCTCATCCCCCGGGCGGACGGGAATGGGATGGTGGCGGCATTCGAATTCATGGAATGCACCCCCGCTATCGGCAATCTCATCCGCACGGAGAAGACCGAGCAAATCGATTCGGTGATCAAGACCAGCGGCAAATCCCTCGGGATGCAGCTGCTCGACGACCACCTGGTCGATCTGGCCCGAAGTGGTGTCATCGACCACGACAAGGCGCTTGAACGGGCGAACAACCCCGACAAGATGCGGACGCAGATTCGTTCCTCTGGGACTTAAAGGGGGAACATCGGCGGATGAACGGGGCGGTTAAGGGCGTGAGGCACAATGGACTTATCTTAATTGGTTATTCGTGGGGGTCTAAGCAACTCCCTAGTCGCAGCACTACCTCGCCCGCCCCATTTTTAAAAAGACGTTAGGTCGACGCGTATGGCTAGGAGTCTGTCCCGTAGAAAAACTCTACCACTACACGTTGTGGTGGCAACGGGACAGCCCCCCTACGGATTGTGTCCAAAATGAGGATTTATGTTTCTACGGGACACACTCCTAGGGAGCCTCTGAAAAACCTCGATATTTTATTTTTTCTCTCTGTGAACTCTGTGTCCTCTGTGGTTTTTCAACAATTTAAACTAACCACAGAGGGCACAGAGTTCACAGAGGGGACTTTTTCAGAGCTTCCCTAGTAAGACCGAACATCGAGGCTGGCCGAACACGGCGCCCTGGGGACAGGGCGCCGGAACATTTGTTCGATAAGGCCCCTTCAGCTCTTAGAACTTAATGGGAGCCACTCCCACTTCAGCAAACTCCTTCTCTACTTCAGCGAGAACTTTCGCTGAAGGCTTCTGAATACGAGCCGCTTGCGGCAAAAGCTCAACTGCATTCGACATATGAAAATAGGCAACAGACGGGCTAAGAGACTCAAGAGCCTGCGCGACGCTCTTTCTATCGTCTCGAAGCTCCATTCTGTTGGTAAGTCCTAAAGCAATCGAACAATCAACTTCTGAGGCGCGTAGGCTATCGACGCAGGTGAGAAGCGAACCACCAGTGGTAGTTACATCTTCAATCACCACCGTGTGCCCGCGCGGGACACCGAGGAAATACTTATCTTTCGGGACACCGTGCTCCTTAGGCTTCCCTCGCCCCATCGCAAGGACATGCGACCCAGGCTTAAAATGACCAGAAAGCCGAGCCCATTTGAGCTGGGCAAGGAGCGCCACCTTTGTGGCACCTTCAGGCACCCCATAGAGAGTATCGGGAGCTACCTTCACATGTCCCTTCGCTATCAGCCCCTGAAGAAACGAGATGACGAAATCCGAGAGAGTGTCGAGCAGAAACGCATCTTCGGAAACCGTGCGCCAATTCACATACCAGAAAGACTGGCGACCTGACTTAAGAGTAATGGGCTTCTCGAAGAATCCAATGACTTTGTTTTCGAGGATAAATGAATCAAAAGCCGCCTGATTAAAGGGAAGAATTCCACAGGTACTTTCATTGACCTGTTTTGCATGCGCACCACCATGCGACTCTGCATGCAACTTCACACTGTTTCCCATAAATGCCCCATTGAGAAGTAAATGCTCAGCGCATTTCTATCGGATAACGGTCCTATAGCCAAGTAGATTACCCCTGGGGCGCGTTCAGATTGAATTGACAGGCGCCTAGCCTGGTTTGCTCACGGCCCTTCCGGGCCGTGAGCAAACCAGGCTAGCTAATGCCCGGACGGCGTTAGCAAATCGCGACCAACGGGAGCGATTTGGAGCGCACCGGAGGGCGACGCTGTGTAGGCGGCGCTCGCAGGTGCGCGATTTTGGAAATCCGCCTGGATGGCGGATTTCCAACGCAGTCTCACGGACCCGTCAGGGATCCCGTGAGACACGACGGCTAGGGCTAAATGAGGGCAGGAATGCGCAAGAACCTCTTGAGAAGTCCCTTTATTGAGCGAAATATTCCAGGATATGTGACCACGTAAACCAAGGCACCGTGAGGCAGGCCAAAATATAGAGGATGCCCACCACTTGCACGGCTGCTGCCGATTCAAGAACGCGAAGACTCCAGCGCTCACTTCGAATTCGTGAGGGAACTAGCTCCTGAGGCGCAGAAGCAGAATTCTCCCGCTCCTCCTGCTGCGGCTCTTCCGAGCGCAAGGAAAGCTCCGCCGGGATGGCCTCTACTGGCTGAGTAGCCATATCGGCAATTGCTCCAATCAAGGTTTCAGCTTCTGCCCCCGAGACCACTACGCTTTGGATGAGTTCTCGAAGGGGTGGAGAGTCTTTGCTGTGGGCGCTCGCATCCACGCTACACGTGGCGATGAGCCCCCTCTCGAATAAGGAAAGCACCCCATCCCAAAAGTAAAAACGGCTCAGCATGACTCTCTTTTGCAAAGTCTCCACCGGAAGTGGCTCGCTCAAAGCGGCATAAATCAATTTCTCTTCGGCAGTAAGCACCCCTTCAGGAACCTCGGTGCGCCTGACGGCAAGATGGGCTGATTCTGGGAAGAGCTTTTCGAAACGCTCTCTATTGCTGGGAAGCGCAACAAGATCAAGAAGAACTTGCCCTATTGAAATGGTAGGAGAAAACTCCCGATCGTACTCCACCATCTCTACTCTGAATTGAAATCTAGCGCTGCCTGACAAGTCTATCTGGTAGAGACGATCTAAGACGCTCTGTTTAATGGTGTTACGGAAGAGGTCTTCGTCCAGCGGCACGCCGGCTTCTACCAGCGTAAGAAAGAGAGCCCGATAACTTTGGTCCTGAGGCTCGCCGCCTTCTTGGCTATCGTAGACCCACTGGGGAGGCACAATCCCCGCCTCCTTTAGTCTCGTAAGGGCCGCCTTGGACACATCCTCTCCTTGGGAGAGGACTTCCACGATCTTTCCCTGAACAAACAAAATCTCGACATGCCGTTCCGGGGACACAAGCTCTAAGACGCCTTGACGGCGCTTCTGTCCAATCTGCCTGAGTACTGTAGTAAGTCCTTCCTCTGTCGCAATTCCTACTTCCATAGCCTAGTCCTCCTTTCCGACTAGGTGCCAACTTACATAGATGCTTCCCAAGCTAAGAAGCACCGCCAGAGACATGAAATATGGCTTAAAATCAGGAGCTTGCGCCAAAAGCCCCATTGATTCCCCCGGCCACCCAATAAGAGGCATAGCCAGAAGAATGCAAAGTGACAGAACAGCGAGGGCAGCTCCAGGCCGACCTACCCGCATGAGATTGCCGCCTGGCACCACTCGGACCAAAAGCCTGAGGGGCACATTTTTGGGGGGCTGAGGATAAAGAATCTCTTTGCGAGGGCGTTTGACTTGGCTCCCTCGCATCACAAAACCAAGCAGTAGGGCCAAGGCAATAGCGCCCATCACGGGAGGAGGTGCTCCTGGCATCATGAGCGCAGAGACCCTCTCCGCACGCTCATGCACCTCAGAAAAGGGAATGAGAATCGAAGACAATGTGGCAGGGAAGCCAAGCGGCAACTCGGCAATAGAAAGTGGGTGCTTGTCACCGAACTGCTCCTCTCTTTCTCTCACCTCAGCGGAAAGCCCAGGGCTGCGCTTCTCTGCCTCTGCAAAGAGAGCGCGACTTGCAACCGTATCGGTCATTGCAAAAGCCAGCTTAGAGCGATTCAGCGCGAAAGCGGGATCCTGCAAGCCAAGCTCTGCAGCTTCATTAAAGAGGCGCGACGCCGCAGAATAGTCATCTTTGAGGAAGGCGATGATGCCGCGCTGAGCTATGGCATAGGCAACTGAATCGTTCCCTTGCGAGCGCCACATAAGCTCAGCATGGGAAAATGCCTCGTCTGCTTCTGCAAGCCGCCCCTCACGGCGACTGGTGACCCCTTTGGTATATTGCACCGCAGCAGAAGTCGGATAATCGAGCAAAAAAGAGCCAATCAAGGCATCGTCGCTTCGCTCAATGCGTCCGGAAGAAGCCCGAAGGTAGGCGCGAATTCGGCTCTCATCGAGAGAAAGCTTCATGGACTCGCGGATGGGGATGACAGAGGCCCATAGGCCCACCACCAGAGCGGAATAGAAAACGAGCCATCGGCGCTCTGGCATGACAAGAAGAATTAACACTGACCATGCCGTAACGGACCAGAGTGGTCCTAACACAAGTGGAAGGCCAAGAACCCCAAGAACCAACACCGGAGAGATAATCCCTCTCACGAGAAGTGGAAGCCGCAGCCCCACAAATCGCAGCGGAAACTTCATCCAATAGCCCAGCGCAAGCGCCATGAGCAGGAAAAGCGCCAGGGTAAGAGCCCAAAGCGAGGGATAGATCGCCGCAATCCCGGCGCTAAAGACAAAAACTCGGTCACCATGAGCCGCAGCATAAGCCCTACTAAGTTGTGCAAAAAGCCCGCGATAGCCCGAAAGATGCGCGATTCTGGCGGAGGAGAGCACCACTGAGACAGAATTGGGAGAAATCTTTTCTGCCCACCCTAACAGTGCGGTTGCGGTATCTCGCTCGCCCTTTGAAAATGCCTCTTCGCTTCGGCGCACAAGCTCAAGTGACCACCCTTCGGCAGATTCATACCCAAGATCGCGCTGAAGCTCGTAGAGCGTTTGTATTTCTTGAGAAGCGAGAGAAATCTGGCCAGCATCAAGCGCCTGAATTACGGCCGTCCATGCGCAACTGAGTTTCTCGGAAGGAGTCTTTTCCACTGGCGGAAGTGGTGGCCCGACAAATGCTAGGGCGACACTCTCTTGTGAGGGAGCCTCCTGGGACATCATAAGCTCATCGGCAAACGCAGGCGCCGCAGAGACCGCAAGAAAAAACATTACCGACAAGAAACCTAAGAAATAACGCATAAAACCTCAGAAGAGATCATCCAGCACCTGCTTACGCTCCAAAGGATTTAGGGGCGCGAGATATCCTCGGCTACCCTGGGAAGGCTCAGTTGCTTTCGGCATCAGGTGTTCAAAGGGAGCGCGCGCAGATTCTGACAACAGAGAGAAGTAGTCTCTCGCTCCCGGAGTAACTCCCGGGGGATTCGAAAGCCCAAGCACAAGTCGCTCTACAAAAACAGCAGATTCTTCTCGCGACTCCCGATCTTCAGCGAGCGCCCGAAAGAGGTCGTCAGCCGCAGCGGACACGAGAACATGTGGTTCACGCTGCAATCGTCCCTGGGAAGTTGCGGGAACACCTTTGGGGGGCCGTGCTCCGCTACAAGCAGATGAGAACACTTTCCCCAAAGGACCACAGGCACGGCAGTTAGCATCGCTCTGCGCGAGAGGGGTAAGTAGCTTGGCGAAACTTTCCGCTCGTCCGTCTAAGGCCAGCATCGAACAGACCCGCTTCATGGCGGGCCTTTGCTTCTTAAATATTGGCGCGGCGAACTCCAGAAGCTCGCTGGATTCATCACTAGAGACACCACCTCTTGCTACCTCGTCAAGAGATGGCCTTTGCCCCTGGGCACCAGGCGCAGAGAGCAGCATAGCGACGAATAGCGCCATGGAAACTGCTATGGTACCGTTGATTCTCATGCGATGCACCTCATCAAAGTTGTCGGTGTTTCTGGTAGGGAGCTTTACGAAACTCTACTGCTTAAAGTGCTCTGTGAGACGTGAAGGTTTTGGTTTATGCAGTGCCTTTTATGACCAGAGAATCGCAGGCCTAATTGATTTAAAGACTTGTAGGGATTCATGACTAAGGAAGCATTTACGAGAATTGCGCAGGCGCTCCTCAAAGAATTTCCTAGAACGAGCCAACCAGATCTTCCAAATCCGGAGTCTGCTCGGGCTTTCGCCAAGTGCCTTATCCCCTGTTTCTTCCCACAAGTGCCCCTCATGCCCAGCACAAAGAGGCTAGGCAAGCCTGGATCGAGGGAGGGCCACGCGGCTTTAGAATCCCGTCAGAAGGATCAAGAAAAGAGACTCAAAGTCATGGTTTCCCATCTGCGCGGCGCCTTGAATCCGCTTTCAGAGGCACTCCCTGAAGGCAGCGCCCAAAAGATCGCACAAAAGTTCCTAGACGATGCTCCGAAACTGCAAAAACTCATGCGCTCAGACCTCGCGGCACTTTACCAAGGAGACCCTGCCGCAAAGAGCGAGAGCGAGATTATTCTCTCATACCCCGGATTTTTTGCGTCAGCAGTCTACCGCGCGGCACACCACCTTCATGTATTAAAAGTTCCCCTTTTTCCCCGGCTTCTCACGGAATATGCGCATGAGAAAACTGGAATTGATATCCATCCCGCAGCGCGCATCGGGCATTCGTTCTGCATCGATCATGGAACAGGAGTAGTAATCGGAGAGACCTCGGTATTAGGAAACCATGTGAAGCTTTATCAAGGAGTCACTCTCGGTGCACTGAGTGTTGATAAATCGCTGTCCCATACCAAGCGTCATCCGACGCTTGAGGATGAAGTCGTGGTGTATTCAAATGCCACGATACTAGGCGGAGAGACTGTAATTGGGAGAGGAAGTGTTATCGGCGGGAATGTCTGGCTCACTTCCAGCGTCCCCCCGTTTTCAACGGTCTACCATCGCGGAGACGTCTCCGTTCGATCCTCCAAGCCTCGTGCGAGGAAAAAGTAATGAGCGCCCAAGGAACTGATATTTTCACCACGACGCTCATCGTAGCCCCGGCACTTCTTGTGGCGGTCATTTTGCATGAAGTGGCTCATGGCCTCGTAGCAGAGCGCCTCGGCGACGCCACCGCGCGATCTCTTGGCAGAATTACACTGAATCCCCTCAAGCACATTGACTTGTTCATGACAATACTCCTTCCGGCAACTCTTATTTTGGCTGGTTCTCCAATTGTCTTTGGCGGGGCGAAGCCAGTTCCCGTGAACCCTAGGTTTTTCAAGAACCCTCGAGGCGGGATGGGCTGGGTCGCCATTGCGGGACCAATTACGAACGCGTGCCTGGCATTTCTAAGTTACCTCCTTTACCTACCCGTCGCTCACTATGCGCCGCAAGACTCTCTTGTGGGGCAGTACGTTCTCGCGGTTCTTACTATGAGCGTGCTTGTTAACGTAGTCCTCGCCGCCTTTAATCTCCTTCCCGTCCCCCCTCTCGACGGTGGCCGCATCGCCGTAGCGCTACTTCCCAAGCCTATCGCGCTGCGCTGGGCGCAGCTGGAACGCTTTGGCCTTTTTATTGTGGCGGGCCTCCTACTCTCAGGAATCGTAGAGAAAGTCTTGTCCCCTATTATCGAGCTCACGCTTAAGCTTTTCTAAGGACGGCGCATGGAAGGGAATCTGTCTCGATTGCCACTAGTGGCTCTGTATGTTGCAGCGCTTGCGCTTGCCGCCTGCAGCTCAGGGCCCGCCGTCTCGTATTCTCCCATAGCTGAAGCCTCAGCTCCCGAAGTAATCGTCTATGTAAATAGCAAATGCCCTCACTGCGCCAAGGCCCGGGCATTCATGGATCAAGAAGGCATCACTTACGAGGCTCGGGACGTAAGGACAAACGCCAGAGCCAAGGCGGAATTTCAAGCTATGGGCGGAAGTGCCGTGCCCCTTTTCATAATTGGAAGAACGCAGGTTCGCGGCCTCGACAAGATACGCGTTCGCGAGCTCGTGGCCGCAGCGCGGAGACGCGAAGCGCAGTCACACTGAATTCTTGTGAACGGGCTGCTCGCGGAGAAGTATCCACACCCGAGGCTCCTCCCCCATTTGAAGCAGACGCACCGTCACAAATCGCAGCTCGCGGCCAACCTTAAGAACAAAGGGGAACGTCTCATTCAGGAGGCCTTTTTTAATACCCTGCACAAAACGCCCGAGAAAAAGGGGGCTATTGGCCCAGGGACAAAGATCTGAAAAAAACTCGCGTCCAATTGCCGCCCCGGACACGCCAAGTAATTCTTTCGCTTGACGGTTCATGAGAACTACCCGCCCCAAAAAATCAGTCTCTACCGCTGCGCAGGGAAGGTCCCCCGCCTCAGGGTCCTTCAGGCGAGCAAAGGCGGGATTCGCCTCAGCAATAAAAGGGTCAACTCCAGAAAGATCCTCCTGAGTGCTTGCGCCAGATTTCATCGCAGTCATATTCCTTCTGCCCCACGCCGCACGGCGCTAACCCTGGTCATCACACTTTTCAAATTCTCAATATGCCCTTCTAGTTGGAGTTCGAGGGAATCTGCAGCAGCATGCACCTCGCGGCTACGCTTTTCGTGCAAGCTCTCAAGGGTTGTAATTTTTTCCTTAAGGGTTCTGCACAGCGCGCGCACTTCTGAAAGCTCAGAAAGCAGAAGCAGAGAAACGGGCGGTGCATGCTGCTCTGCATGTAGCGCTGCAAGCTGCTGGAGAAGCTGATCTGCCATTTCAGAAGTAAGCAGCGTGCCATCAGCTAATCTGAGAGCCGCTGCGTGTGAGCCACTTCGCGCGAATTCCTCGCTACCCCTGGGAGAATGCGTAACGGTTCGCTCCCTCTCATGAAAGACGGTAACCCCGTCTCGGGGCAATTCGCAGTCATCGAAAGAGGCCTGACTTGCGTGAGAAGACGAGTGCGGCCCGCCCCACAACGAAGCCCCCTTCATTCTCTCTATCCCGCGTTGGATGGTTTGCAGCTCAGATTTAATCGACTGCACAAGGGAAACATTCTCAGAGGAAACAAGCGCAGCCCGTGGCTCTCTAACGAGTGCTCCTAGAGCCACTCGCACTGAATCAAGTTGCTCGGAGAGAACCTCGGAAGTGGGAAGGCCGGAGCGTTCGCGTGCAGGGTTCGCGCTCGCAGCACCTTCTGACACCTCAAAGGGAGCGCGCACGGATAGAATGCTGAGGGGACGAGAGCCCGAGACCCGCTGGGCAGAGGAGGAAAGCCTCAAGAGGCGCCGCGCAACATCCTTAATCATTCGGAGAGTTCCCCGGGAGAAATTTCCTGTACGGAGGATTTCCTCATATTCACCTGACAGCAACCTATCATGGAGAACAGTGACGGCCTAGCCATCATATCTCACCGGATCCTTTCTTATCCCTGAGAAATAGTCCCAAAGATGAGTGCGCCCGCTGAACTGCGAGGCTGCTAAAGGGTGCCAAGAAAGCTGCGAATAGACTGAGTGAGCTGCTCTCGCAGCTCCCTAAATGCAGAGACTCGGTCGGGAGAAAGTCGTGCCGTCGGATCCGGCATTGGCCAATAGAGAGTAGCCTTAGCAAGAGGAACGGAGGGAAATCGCAAGTGCGCTTCCTCGCTAAGGACAACTGCAAAGTCAAAGTTCCCACTCACCTCAGCAATCGCACGCGATTCAAAATCATCAAGAGAGGCGCCTACCTCTGTAAGTACGAGATGTGCGACAGGATGCAAATGGCCGGCGCCAAGGGCACCTGCAGATTCTACATGCCAGTCGGGAGCAAGCATGCGCCATAACCCCTCAGCCAGGGGCGAACGAATGCTATTGGCAGAACACAGAATAAGGACAGAAGGCATAGCAATTACAGACACTTAAACAAGAAAAAAGACTCCAACTTTTTAGGACGCAGGCTCCAGGAAACGCTAAGGACTGCCGAAGATCCCTTCAGGATACTATCGACTTAAAGCTCAAGGTCAATCACAGATTGGGCAAGAGCTACTAGAGATACCTCATGGCACTTCGGTTTGACGCACTATTCATTACGCCCGAGGCGGAACTACCGAAGAAGGTCAGCGAGGGGCTGTGGCCAGAGATCCAGTTTGTGGCCGCGGACCGGGTCTCATCAATAGCCGATGCATTCCAAAAACTCGTCGATCACTCCTATAGCATTTGCTTCATCGCCCCCTCATTCACCGAGGGCATAGATACTTTCTTTAAGGACATGAAGACCGTCGGCCGCGATGAAACCTGTTTTTTCTTTCAGCTTGAGCAAGGCTACGACCCATCTGGCGAGATTCCGAAACTAATTCACGGTGCAATTGCGGGTCTTGTAAGCGCGGCTCCCACCGCGGCGGAACGAGAAGTGCTCGTAGAGTTGCTTCAAGTAGAGTTCCATAGAGCAGAAGTTACAAGGCGCGTCTCTGACGTTAAGGACGCGGTAAGCCTGCTTGTGCGCGAAATTGATCTTATGGCGCGCGACCGTCAGCGCGGAAGGTCGAGACGCTACGATACTGCCGTTAAAAGTTTCGTAGAGCTTCATCTTGCCTTCGATAAAGAAGTTTTTAGCCAGTATATCGAGGCTCTCACGACGCTCGCCTCTGCGGCTCCCGCCTTTGACGTAAACGCGGTTGAGATCCCTGATGAAATTTTGGAGAAAAGGCTACCCAGCCTCACTAAAGACACCTACCGCGGGCCAAGCGCGAGAGTATGGAATAAGCTTCTTCGAAAGTTTGGGCAGAGGGTGGAATCTAAGCTGCGTTAATCTACCGCCAGGTCTTCTCACGGACCCGAGGGGAACCCGTGAGAGATGACTCTCTGTGAACTCTGTGCCCTCTGTGGTTGATTTAAATTGTTGAAAAACCACAGAGGACACAGAGTTCACAGAGAGAAAGAAAAAATAGCGAGGTTTTCCGAGGCTCCGTAAGAAGAGGCTATGGAAAAATCGACTACTCCTCAAGCATCATCTTCCCAACTTTGCGCCCATATTCGACCGCGTAATTGGTGCCCCTATCCTCGGGGTATACTTGCGCCATGGTGCAAAGCCAGAGTCCCTTAAGCGGGGTCTTAAAGGGCGGGATTAATTCTGAATATCTTTTCGTTACTACTGGCTGGCTAAACTCGGCTCGCCATACCGCATAACCATGCAACCAATCCGTTGAAAATTCGGGGAACATGCGCTTAATAAAGGGCACCGAGTATGAGAAGACCTCCTCATCACTCATGGTGTAGAGCGCCTCGCTAGTCGGCAGATACTTAGAAAGGTACGCAATATGCTCTCCGCCAAAATTAGCCGGACTATCGAAATTCGTATGCTCAATTATCCCCACATAAGGGAAGGAAGGATCCGCAACGTTAAGCCAATAGGTCTCTGAGAGACTGTGCTTCATACGAAGCACGAGACATACATTTCCAAGAAATCGAATCTTGGAGGCAGGCTCAATAAACTCTTTGGGCAGAGAAGGAACCTGACTCAAGAATATGGGAAGAGGAACGGTACTGATTACCTGCGCCGCTTCAAGCAGCTGCCCTTCGATCTCAACGCCCGAGACCGCCCCTTGAGCATCAGAAACAACCTTAGTGACTTCAGCTCCGAGGCGGATTTCTACCCCTTTCGCAAGCAACGCACGCCCAAGCGCATCCGTGAGAGCTTGAAATCCCCCCTCGAAATAAAGCAACTCTTCTTTCCCCTTCTCTCCCCTGCTACTTCCGCGCAGTTTGAGTTTATTCCAAATCCACACCGCCGAAACGTTTTCAGCTTCAGGCCCAAACTTCCCACTGAGAAGCGGTTGCCAGATAACTTCGAACCCCTTCTTCCCGCCTATCTTCCTCATCCAATCTGCAGCGCTTATTTCTTCGAGTGGCTTCCACTGAGAAATTCGCCGCGCCACAAGAGCCATGATTCCTGTGCGGATGCGATCAAGAAAAGGAAGGGGCGTAAAACGGAGCAGGTCAAACGGAGAAGCAAGGCGAAATTGCTTATTGGCGTAGTACAGGCCAGTCCGAGATGAGAGGTGCCGCACATGGCTCGAAAGTCCCAGTTCTTCAATCAAGCCCAGAATGGCGCGGTCGGAGGTGAACCAATGATGATAGAACTTTTCAATGCGGATGCCAGGCTGAAGCTCGAAGCTCCCGCCAAGACCGCCGAGAGCCTTGTCCTTTTCTAGGACAATTACCTTTTTCCCCGCCTTGGCGAGTTCTAGCGCAGCGCAAAGTCCAGAAAACCCTCCGCCCACCACCACTATCGGCTTTGATTCGACCATAGGGGGGATTGTTGGTCGCCTAGGGCAGGGACGTCAACGCCCCTCTTTGCAGCCAGAGAAGAATCCCGGCCTCTATAAGAGGAGCTCTGTTATTTCGGCGCTTTGGGGGCGAAGCGCTCTACCTTTGAACAAAAAAAGGCGCCCAGAAGAATTTCTTCTTCTGGGCGCCTCTTGGTTATGAGATCCAAGTCTTAGTTAATTCTTACATAACTGAGACCATGGAATGTACCCACACTGCACTTCATGCGGATAAACACATCTCCGTTCTGGTTTGCGGTTGCAAAGAACGTGGTAGAGAACGGAGCTGAGCCGTCAGGGAAATTCGCCCCGCGCCCGCCGCCTCGCTTCCACAAGAAGTTAGTAGCAGATCCGCCCATCCAGTGCGAAACAGCTACCCAGGCATCAAACGGACTTGCATCGTCCGAGCTCGCCATGATCTCGCCCCAAACGGTTACGCTATAGAGCGCACCAGGAACGAGCTTATTGGTCGTTCCACTAGCACGCTGTGCGAGCGTTCCAAGCGAAATCCCCTTGGCGAGATCGCCTGGGAAGGCCGGAATTGAAGAGCAGTTACTTGGACCGGAAGGATCAAGATCGTTAAAAGGATCCGAAGTAAGATCGGCATCCCACCAGTCAAAGAAATCGCGCCCCCAGGCCGTGTTCACATTAGGACCTACAGGACCTTGAGGACCAGCAGGGCCGACTGGGCCTTGAGGGCCTTGGGCACCAGGTACACCTTGAGGACCAATAGGACCAGCAACGCCTTGAGCACCCTGAGGGCCTACCGCACCAGTGGCTCCCTGTGGACCTACAGGGCCAACTGCGCCAGTTAAGCCAATAGGACCCTGAGGGCCTGTGGCTCCGGTTAGTCCAATCGGGCCCTGTGCGCCCGTGGCTCCGGTAAGACCGATCGGACCTTGAGGACCAACGGGGCCTGCTACACCTTGAATTCCTTGAGGACCAGTCTCGCCTTGGAGACCTTGAGGGCCCACGGGACCTGTGACACCCTGAATGCCTTGAGGACCAGCAGCTCCGGTATCTCCCTTATCGCCCTTAGGACCTTGAGGACCAGCACCCTGCTGTGAAATGCGGGTTTGGATCTGCTGATCAACATTTGCCTCAGTAAGAATTGTCGCTACCTTCCTGAAGCCCTTCCGACAGACGCCCGTCTTTGAAACGACGAGGGCCTGCACACGCGTTTTGGGATTCTTGGGATTGGCCAAGTTCTTGCGCTGACAAAGCACGTCAGCGCTTGCGTCGCTTGCTACTGCAAGCACAGCAGAAACTGCCACGAAAACAAAAAACGACCACGCACCAGCGCTACGCCAATGCGCGCAAACAGAATTTTTCATTGTTAGTTCTCCACCACCACTTATGTGCCGCCTTCCTTGATTCAGGACTCGGCAGCGAGATAACGACAAGGGATATGCGAAGTTTTGCTAGAAATGTGTCTCAAGAATTCTCAGAAACATAAGAACGCCTAACCGCTTGTAATTACAAGCCATTTCCGCCACCTACCTCCGCAGAAAGTCTCGGCTCTAACAAAAAAACCCACCGAGAGCCTTGCTCTCGGTGGGTTTTGAGAGGAATGGTGCCGCGTAGCCCCTTCCTCTTTCGGTGCATTTAACTACCTGATGCGGCAATCGCTGCGAGTGTCCCTAGATAAGAATAGTGTCCAATAGAACCCTGCGGGCTCAACCGAACACTACCCTAATGACTATTTACTGAGCTGGAACTCCACCCTTCATCTCAGCAATCGCCTCTTTGAGGGACAAGCGGATCTTTCCTTGACGATCAACGTCGAGAACTTTCACCGTTACCTCATCTCCTTCCTTCACCACATCTTCGACGCGGCGCACGCGCTCGTCGGCAAGCTGCGAAATATGGATAAGGCCGTCCGTGCCAGGCAGGATTTCAACAAAGGCTCCGAAATCAGCAATGCGCTTAACGATTCCCTTATAGAGCTTCCCAACAACTGCTTCCTGGGTCAGGCTCTCAACGATACCAATCGCGGCTCGAACCTTATCCTGGTCAAAGCCTGCGATAGAAATGGTGCCGTCATCCTCGATATCAATCTTGACGTCGCAAGATTCTGAGATCGAGCGGATCATTTTTCCGCCTGGTCCAATGACGTCCTTGATCTTATCGGGATTGATTCTCAGCGAGACAATACGAGGCGCACGTTTGCTGAGCTCAACTCGAGGCGCTCCAATCACTTGGCGCATTTGCTCAAGGATATAGAGACGACCAT
>JBIKWF010000020.1:0-49716 GCA_044356455.1 Bdellovibrionota bacterium
GTTCGTCGGGGTAAGCTCATTCTCCTCAATGGCACGGGATTCGATTGCAGTTTCCGATCCGGCGCTCACCTACCCCGTAGCTCCTATCGCAGTCCCGGCCTGCGCGCTTTTGCTTGATACAGAGGGGACCGCCTCAATTACTCATAATTACGACACGGCAGAGTTCTCTCCCGAAGCGCAATGCATACGAGATGCTACTTTTACCGAAGCAAATCCTTTAGCCCCTTTTAATCCCATCGAAGGTATGGCGTCCTATGACGCTCGCGCTCATGGTATATTTCGGTCTCAGAGTTACCCAGAGCGTGCAACGAAGCGTTCGCTACCTCTCCACGGAGTTCTTGGACTCCCAAGTTCGCAGACTCTTGATTTGGGGCCAAATGAAACCATTAAGCCCAAGCAACTTGTGGATGCCCTTGAAAAACTAGCAGAACAGGGCACTTCTTCTTTTTCAGTAAGCGCCACACTAGGCGACTACTTCTACCCTCTCGAGAATGGGGTATTTCCGGGTGGACTGCTTGACAACAATTACGAATTTGGCCGAGATGCCGCAACTCACCTTCGTACCATGCTGGCCGCCGACGGCGCTCTCTTCACTGATGTATTTCCGCCAGATTCGGGCGAACCCGCGATTAATTATCCGAAGCTGCGAACGGAAGCCTCTGACAAGGATAAATTCATCAAGATGGGGCCTGATGTAACCCTAAGAATGAAGCAATTCCCAACCGGAAATCAGCTTTTCCCGCCCATGGTAAACCCCATGTGCGCGGACCCCGAACTACGCGCGCTACCCTTTGCCGATCGAAAAGCCCTTGAAGTGTACGTCATGGTAATTTCACCCACGGAGCGTGAAGATGATGGCACTCCCTACAGATACTGCGACTACAAGGCGGTCTTTGAGGGCTCAGAGCAGAATACGACTGCACCCAAGGGACTTACCAAACCCAGAATCGTTGGATTTGTGAAAGCCAGTCTCTTTGATTTTCGCCTATCTCCTCCCTACGCGAATAGCACCGCACTTCCCAATGGAACGGGAGAAGATCCGAACGCGGGAAACCCCGCTGGGGTAATTATGAGCGGCAAGTACAAGACCTTGATGGAAAAAGGGAAGGTCTTCACAGAAGAACACAAGGAGTGGAGAGAGTGTCGCCGAGAAGCAGCTGCCTGCCCTCGCAACTCTCCGTTTCCTCCAGGTTGCCCGAAAAATTGTGGGGGCGGTCCGTCCAAACCTTCAATTCCAAATTCGATAGATTACCGAAAGATTAGCGGTAGCGACTGCTTCATTATGCCAACGTGGAAGTTACTTGGGAACTGCATCAAAATGCCGACTGACGGGAACTACAGTGCCTGCAGAGGTGCATTTGAATCTGGCCTTACCTTGAACGGCTTTCCCCAGAAGCCTGAGGTCATTGCTTCAGGCAAATCCTGTCTCCCGCGCAAGATTCCTGGATGCACGCCCGCAGAGGATAACTCCGCGTGCTGGCTAGGATCCGAAAGGATGAAACCACAATACGGGTGCGGTGGAATTAGAGCGAGACTTAGCTGCGAAGATGCGCGCCTTACCGCACCTGGTAGCGCAGCGGCCCGGCGGCCTATTCTCGTAAATTAGACGCAGCGGTAGATAACCTAGGAGTGTGTCCCGAAGAAACATAAATCTTCATTTTGGACACAATCCGTAGCCGCCTTTTCACGCCGCAGTTCAATCCCCCGAAATATGGCGAATGAAAAGGCGAGCTGAGCCCCAATTCTTGGAGATTCACGTGGAAAACTTTAGTTGCGGCGCTCTAGGGGGTTCGAGGTACACAGAGGTGTATCAAGAATGGAGGTTTTTCAGAGATTCTCTGAGAGAAGAATAATGGCTCCCCGGGCCGGACTCGAACCAGCGACAAGGTGGTTAACAGCCACCTGCTCTACCAACTGAGCTACCGGGGAACTCGAAAAGAGCGGAGACGAATGCTTACGTTGGCCGCAAAACTAAGTCAAGAGTTGGTAACCATGGGAGATTTTGCGCGATTTTGGGGGCAAGCGCCAACGGAGTTCACCCTCAACTTAAGAAATATCGCGACTCCTCAATTTAGGCGGAAATTCGGCTACGACCCGAAAATGCCCGGGAAAGGGTAACATCGTCGGCATATTCTAGCTCGCCGCCCTTGGGCATTCCTTGAGCTAACCTTGTGGACGGAATCCCCTGCTCTGAGACAATCCGAGCAACGTAAAGAGCCGTCGCATCCCCTTCTACCGTTGCGCCCGTGGCAACAATTACCTCTTTGATGCCCCCCTCCAGTAAGCGCTTCCTAAGTTCAGCGATCCTCATGCTTTCAGGCCCCTGCCCCTTAAGCGGAGCCCAGAGGCCATGGAGTACGTGATAGAGCCCCTTAAAGTCTCCCAGGCGCTCAATCGCAATCACGTCCATGGGCTTCTCGACTACACACAAGGTAGTGGTATCTCGAGCAGCATTGCTACAAATGGAACATAGGGGGGACTGCGCAAGGAAAAAGCAGCGCTCACAGAAGCCAACCTGACGCACCGCCTCCTGCATCGCCAGGGCAAGCGAATTTGCAAGATCGCGGTTCTTACTGACGAGGTGATAGGCAAGGCGCGTGGCCGATTTCTCCCCCACGGTGGGAAGTTTTGCGAGCTCAGCGATGAGCTTCATCATTGCGGGGGGGAACGTAGCCATAGCTGCAGCCTACACCAGATCCTAAAACAGGCCTGGAATTCCCATCCCACCAGTAACTGCACTCATCTTATTTTTAAGATTCTCAGCCACCTTGCGCAGCGCATCATTGGTCGCCGCCACAAAAAGATCCTGCAGCATCTCTAACTCAGCAGGGTTCACCACTTGAGGGTCAAGTTTCACAGAAAGAATTTCGTGCTTACCATTGGCAACCACTTTTACTACTCCGCCACCGGCACTTCCTTCGGCGGAATACTGCTCGGCCTCGGCCTGAATTTCAGCCATCTGTTGCTGCATTTTCTGCGCCTGCTTCATGAGGCCTTGAAGGTTGCCTGGCATGCCGGAAAATCCCTTACTCATATTCTACTTACTCCTCTCGAATCTTGATGTTTTCAATCTGAGTCCCAGGGAACATCTTTTGCAGACTCTTCACCTGAGGGTGGTTTGAAATATCAGCTTGCTTCTCGGCTCTCGTAAGCTGCCTCTTGGTTTCCTCTTGATGCAGCAAACTGCCGGGGGGAGGCTCGCTACTTGACCCAGCCGAAGCGCCGGATGCAGTGAGTTTGATCTGCCACGCAGCAACTCCGGTGAACTGCTTAAGGGCACCTTCCAGTTTTTTCTTACTCTCAGCTTGATTGAGGGAGGCCACGGAGAAATCTGGCCCAGCCGCATCAAGCACCCCAAGCTGCCCGCCTTCTTTGAGCGCAAAGGCCTTAAGCGTCAGGCGCTTAAGATGCTCAGCCACTATGCGGGAGCTAGTTTCCGGAGACCCGCGAACGAACTGGACCCAGTCGAGAGACTTTGCGTCTCCAAGATCTTCGGCAGCAGTCGCTGCGGAAGGAGAAGCAGCCGGCTTAACACTAGGGCGGATTATCTGAGGGGTTGAAGCTGAAGGAGCTTGACTCGCTTGGCTTTTAGGAGTGCCAACAGGGGCCGCCTGGGAGCCGGTAGCTTGTGCAGCAGGTAGAGCATTTGCAGACCCTTGTGGAATGCCCGCCTGAGCGCCTCCCGCAGAATTTCCTGCAGACATCTGCGCTGCAGCCACCTGACCCACAGCCACCTGCCCAGACGACACTTGATGACGCACTGCGGCGAGCACCTCAGCTACCGTAGCTACAGGCTCCTTGGTGCTCATTCTCACCACCAATGCCTCAAGCGCATATTTGGGGTAGGCACTTCTTAACGCAGCATCACAGCCCTCACGCGAGAGCTGCGCAAGATCCTGCAAATCATGCTCGCTCACCGAGCCGCCTTGGCGAACAAGCTCAACTCTATCAGCATCACTAAGACCAAGAGCCACAAGTCCTCGGTCGCCTGCAAAGCGCGCGACGAGAAGCTCCCTAAAATGGGTTGCAAATTCTCTAAGGAACAGACCTGGGTCTACTCCCTTGGTAAAAACTTCGGATACAATCTCAAGCGCGCTTCCCGCCTCTCTTGCAAGAATCGCCTGCGAGAGACGCGAGAGAATCGTCCGCTCCACGGTTCCTAAGACCATGCTAGCATTCGCCGCGGTAATAGTTCCCTCAGAGAACGAGTTTACTCTCTCAAGAAGGGACTGCGCATCGCGCATAGATCCATCACCGAGGCGCGCAATCATGCGCAGAGCTTCAGGCTCAATTACAATCTGTTCAGTTTTAACAATGCTCTGAAGCCGATCCTCAATGTCCTTTTGCCCCAGTGCCCTAAAGTCGTGCCTCTGACACCTCGAGATTACCGTTTCCGGGATTTTATGAGCTTCCGTGGTAGCAAGGATAAAGACGGTATTGGGCGGCGGTTCTTCGAGGCTTTTAAGCAGCGCATTAAAGGCCGCGGTGCTAAACATGTGTACTTCATCGATGATATACACCTTGTAACGGGACCCCGGTGCAGGTAGCGCGCGAAAGGACTCGATAAGATCTCGCACATTATCCACGCTATTGTGCGAGGCTCCGTCTATCTCTCTCACTGCAAGATTGGAGCCCTGGGCAATTTCTGTGCAATTACTACACTCTCCGCAAGGAGTCGGCGTCGGACCATTTTTGCAGTTAAGTGCCTTAGCAAAGATGCGCGCAATAGAAGTCTTGCCGACTCCGCGAGGCCCCGCGAAAAGGTAAGCATGCGCCACACGGTCGCGAAGAATGGAATTCGCGAGAGTGCGCGTTACTTGGGTTTGACCGCTCACATCGTCAAATGACTGCGGCCTAAATTTTCTGGCAATAACGAGATAGGACATGAGCCGCTAAAATCCACAATAAGAATTGTGACCCGCAATAAGAAGCGAACGAGAGGAAAAAAATATAAACGGCAGCCTAGTCACGCATCGCAGCAGAGATTCGCTGCGGCTGCTCCCTTCCGGGCCTGACCGGGTTCACGATTCTACTCGCACGGACCAAGCCACCGCCCCGGGACTATAGTCTGTTTCGCCGTCAGTGCAAAAGCGAAGCAAAGAAAAGTAGCCAAGATTATCGCCCCCACTTGAAAGTGAGGCGAAACGCCCCAGGCTTGAGGCATTTCGCCTCTGTTCTGAGCAGGCGACAACAGCCAAAGCATAGTAATATCAATTAGTTATCGCCTAGCCCGACCTGGCCCTGCCCTTGCTCTTATCGCTCTCCAATAACGCGGGCGCACAGCTCTTTAGACCCTGTGCCGAGTCGCTCATGGAGAGGTAATTCATGGAACTTTCATCAGCACTTTTTACTCGGGTAGCTTCGGGAATCTCACGAGGACAAGCGGTATGGGCGCTGCTTACCCTCAATGAATACGAGGTCGACTCTCACCTACGTACGGCTCTTGTGTCACGAGCGAGCGCAGCCCTCTCTACCGCTCCCATCTCCTGCCAGCTTAGAACAGCACTCACCTCAGGAAAGCGTCTCAGTCAGTTCTCAAAAAAGCAGCAAGAGGAATTAAAGAGCTTAATGCATCTGCACAGACCAACGCTCAGTACGGTCAAGCGCTTTATCCCTTCGCCTGCAGTGAATGCCGCACTAGTAAGGAACCGCACGACCGCAGTCCGTCACGCACTCGTGGCGCATTCCGGTTAGAGGACTTATAAAAGCCTCTCTCTTAGTGGTCTCTGTGGTCTTAGTGGTTGTCCTAAACACCATTAACAAGAAGAGGGGAAGATGCCGTTAGCCCCTGACCAATTTTCTAGTCTTCCTGCCCCGTCATGCGCCGCAGCTCTATAGCTCTGTCATACGCCTGTGTAAGCTGAATAAAGCGATCCGAAGCGAGCCCCTGGTTCTCTTTGAGTCTGTCAGGATGAATATGTTTTACCAGAGATCGATATGCAGTTTTTATCTCCTTAAGAGTTGCTGCCGGCTCAAGCCCAAGCACGTTGAGACACTCTTGATACTCCGCAATACGCGGATCCGAGGGCTTTTGTATTCCATTATGCGTAAAGGATTTTCCGCCATTTCTATCATAGGCGCTGCTTGAGGAATCAGCGTCCTCGCGGACCTGGCCGGTGCTGGAAGATCGCACATGCGCACCCGAGCTGCGGCTGGCTCTTTGCAAGCGGAATGCTCTCAATCGTTTAAGCTCGATGAGCAGAAACCAGATGGTATAGACGGTAGGCACTACGATACAGAGAAAGGCAACGAGCCGACTAACATAGAGGCCGGCAAGACCGAGCCGGACACGATCATAGAGCGGAATTCCCGTGCGCACGCCCGAGAGCGTGGCTAAAGCATCATCTCGGCTTCCAAGCCTAAGCTCACCGAGCGCGAGCTCTACCCGAATATCGTCATTGGCCGGATAAGGGTCGGGCCGGAATTTGAGCATACGCTGTAAGACAATATTTCCTCTGCTCACGTCATTTGACTGCAAGGCAAAATCGAACTGACGCGCAAGCAGCTCCTCATAGCGTCGCCGTATTCCAACATCTCGAAGGGCGAGTGCCGTGAGAAGCTGCTCGGCTTCACCATCTCGAAGGAGTTCCGTTTCATTCGCCGGCACTGCCGTCAAGGCACGTGTCACAAGATCATGCGTTCGAGGCGTACGGCGTGTAGGGTCAGTGTGCGAGAGCACAAGTAGGGCTCGCGCTGGCGCCCCCTCAGTTAGAAAATGTTCCGCTGCAGCATGCAATTTTTCAGCAACGACGGGATAGAGGATGCGCGAGGAAACCGCATCTCTCCTCGCCGCTTCTACAAGCGGATAAAGTGCTTCTGCGGGATCTCCGAGTTGATGGCCATAGGCCTGAACAAGGCGCTGCGTCAAAACTCGGATCGAGAGATAGAACTCATGATCGTCGCCCAACGCATCTCGCACTACTCCCGGAATGGATTGCACTTCCTCGACGGAGTTCGCCGAGACCGCCTTGCTTAGCCTATCAAGAACATAGCCACGAAAAGACTCTGAAAAGGTGAAGACCCAGCGCAGCGCATTGGCCCTAAGCCACGCACCATCTGCCTTTCCAATCGTGAATAGCACGATTGCCACAAGCTCGGGGCGCGCTCGGAACTCGGAGAAGGCCTCGCCGTTGGAGCGGATCTCCAGGAGTGCTTGCTTAAAAGAATCAGCTGCGCCCGCAAACCCTGAAATACGCTCAAGCACGTCAACTGCGCCAAGAACATCCAGCCGAGGAGAAGAGAGGTAGGTGGGCAAGGCGGCTGCCGCATAAGAAATTTTTCCGGCCGCGAGACACCTCTCGATAAACATACCTAAGAGATCGGAGTCCACCGAGCGCCCACGCCCCTCTGGAGTGAAGTACAAATCAACAATCGCGTCATTCACTTCATCTTTGGGTACTAGCATCTCGTGGTTCTCAACCGTAACCTTGACAAGATTGCTTTCGACGGGCGCAATTCCTTCTAGGCGAAAGGCAAGTCCCTCAATGGTCACTGACTCGGCACACGCTTCCCGTATTCCCCCGAGGAGGGAGGCACAGAGTATAACTAGCGCTAGAATCCTTCCCGGCGTGTGCTGCCGTGAAGTGCTGACTGCATCCAATGAAGTGAGCCCTTTTTATCGTGCGTGAGGGACGCAATGCCTGCCGCGCCCTACAAAGGTCAGAAATTCCTAACCTTGCTTATTGAACGTCGGCGCAACGAAGGGAGAGCTAAACCCCTGATCTTAAAACAAAACAGGGTTAGCAAAAAAAACGGTTCCAACCTTTTCCTCGGCCTATTTCGGAGGCAAGATGCCGAAAAGATTGAGGGCGAGAGTAGGCTCTTGAGCATTGTCGGTTACTACCTCAAGGGCAGCGCGTAAGTCCCGAGAAACCTTAGCGGGATCGACAGAGACGCGTATGACGTAATTCTTGCCCGGCTGAACTTCCTTGAAGGATGCGGTAACTGCGGGGTTGTTACTGCGAACTTCCTTCACTTGCACTGGCTGAGGCCCTCGGTTCTCAAATTTCACCGAGCGCACAAGCACCTCTTTGCCCTCAATTACACCAAAAGAGAGCTGGGAAGGCTGGAGAGCAAGCTGTCCTTGCACTGACGCAAAGACAGGCACATTAATCGTGGATTCATTGGGGCCAGAAAGCCCCACAATAATCCTGTCGCGCACCTCACCAAGAGGAACTGAAGGATCGATGGAAACCTCAAGCACCCGGCGACGTGGGGACGATTCCTTTTCCCGCACCTGAATACTCGGGGAGAAACTCTTTATTCCCGTAATCGTAGTGGAGGCTCCCTCGCGCACTGAGATGGTAACGGTTTTTGTGCTTGAATTCCCCTGCACTCCCCGCACCACATTCTCAAAGAATACACTCTGAGGATCTACCATCACATCGGGCTGAACCGTCCCCTTGAGGGAAAGCACGAGCGAGAGATTGCTTACATCATTGGTATTAACCCGAACCGTCTTAAATTTCTCCCCTGAGAAGCCGGCCGTATCAAACTTCACCTGCACCTTTCCTTCGGCCCCGGGTTTAATGGGATCAGGAGAAGCCTGAGCGGCGGTACAACCACAGGCGGGAATTATGCGCTGGATTACGAGATCCGCGGTCCCTGTATTTTTAATAACAAAGTCGTGTGCGACGACAGCACCCTGACTTACCGTGCCAAAGTTAAAGATTTTTTCTTTCACCGCAGCCTGAGGAACACCTTCGCCGAAGGCAGCTACGGGACTAAGAAGACAGGCCAACACAAGGGGCACCAGCACAAGAGGCAAGAGCGAGGCGCTTATTTTCCATTTTGCTAAAAGCCGCATAAACCCACCTATTTTGCCTGACCATGCTCACTACCAAGAGCGAGTTCAGAATGAACATCCCCAGATAGGCTCTCGACGACTCGCGGAAGCGACTCGACTTAAGCTGCAGAGGCCTTTTCCGAATCCTCAACCTTAGGTTCCTCAAACACATTTACTGAGTCGAGGAATCTCGTCCAGACATTTCCCGACCTAAAATCGGGATGATTGAGGATACGGCGATGAAGCTCGATATTAGTTCTAATACCATCAATCAGATACTCATCGAGCGCAACAAGCACCTTCCGAATGCAGGACTCTCGATCTTTAGCTCTGACAATAAGTTTTGAAACGAGTGAGTCGTAATAGGGCTGCACGGTGTAGCCATGATAGAGGGCAGAATCAACTCTCACTCCATTTCCACCAGGAGCATGATAACTCGTGACATGGCCCGGCGACGGGATAAGAGTCCTTGGATCTTCTGCGTTAACGCGAACTTCCATTACATGGCCAGTTGGCTTGATGTCCTTCTGCTGGAACGAGAGCTCCATGCCAGCCGCAAGGCGAATCTGCTCTTTTACCAAGTCGATATCACAGCGAAGCTCCGTCACAGGATGCTCGACCTGAAGACGGGTGTTCATTTCAATAAAGTAAAATTTTTGGGCTTCAATATCGACAAGGAACTCGCAGGTTCCCACGTTGGTATAATTTACCGACTTACAGAGTTCTACGGCCGCAGAACAAATCTGACTTTCAAGCTCAGCTGAGAGACCGGGAGAAGGTGATTCCTCAATAATCTTTTGATGCCGGCGCTGTATGGAGCAATCCCTTACTCCAAGGTGAATCACATTGT
This sequence comes from Bdellovibrionota bacterium, assembly GCA_044356455.1. Classification (GTDB taxonomy): domain Bacteria; phylum Bdellovibrionota_C; class UBA2361; order UBA2361; family JBGSMV01; genus JBGSMV01. The sequence goes on from JBIKWF010000020.1 coordinate 9,636, forward strand.
GGAAGTGATCTCCCGCCACCTGAACTTCAACATGCCTAACTTTGGGGAGATATTTCTCGACAAGAAGATGGGCATCACCAAAAGCGGCCTCAACTTCTCGCTGTGCCGTGGAGAACAAGCTCGAAAATTCTTCTTTGGTTTGCACGACCTTCATGCCACGCCCACCGCCACCCGCGCAGGCCTTAAGGAGAATGGGGTATCCCGCCTTGTCAGCGACCTCTTGTGCCTCAGCGGCGACGAGGAAACCGCGGCTATCACCGGGCACTGTTGGTACACCTGCCTTATCAGCGGCGCGGCGCGCACGAGCCTTATCTCCCATGACACGCATAGCGCGCACGGAGGGGCCAATAAACGTAATTCCGCAGCTCCCACAGATTTCAGCAAAACCTGAATTTTCGCTAAGGAAGCCGTAACCAGGATGAATCGCATCGGCTCCCGTCGCAACAGCTGCCGACATCACCGCTGCGATATTAAGATAGCTCTCGCGAGCAAGCGCTGGTCCAATACAAACACTCTGGGAAGCTAGCTTCACATGCAGCGCGTCTTTATCGGCAAGGGAGTGGACCGCCACTGTCTTAATTCCAAGCTCATGACAGGCGCGAATAACACGCACGGCAATCTCACCGCGGTTTGCAATCAGCACTTTGTTGAAAGGAGGCTTATACATACAGCGCCTTACGTACTAGGCCAAAATAATCACCGGCGAACTCCGAGAAGAAGCGGATTGCCCGAATGGAAGACTAAATATATTCCGACTAGGCCGATGGATTAATCAGAAACAGCACCTGACCGAATTCAACAACTCGCGCATCCTCGGCCAATATTTTTTCTATCCTACCGGAGATAGGAGCATCGATTTCATTCATTAGCTTCATGGCTTCAACGATACAAAGGGTATCGCCCTTAGAAACCATTTGCCCCTCTTTCACAAAATTCTCCGCATCGGGAGAGGGCTTGCGGTAGAAAGTACCCACGAGAGGTGATTCTACTTTGGTAAAACGACTCAAATCTTGCGCAGGAGCAGCACCTGCGGAAGCTGATTGCACAGTGGCAGGAGCCGCATGCGGAATTGATGCCGTAGGAATGGCATGCTCAACGTAGCCAGCGGGAACAGATTGAAACTTTACGTTCTGCACACCCCCCAGGCGTGAGAGACGAATATGAGTGCCATCTTGCTCGAGCTCGAAGCGTGTTACGTCATTTTGCTTCAGAATCGAAATTATCTGCTCGAGTTCTTTAATATCCATGAGTTACCTTTTTCTGAACTACCTTACCGGCCCCACTCGCTTTGCCTGCGGAGGCCCCTTGAGGACGAAGCTAAAGCTTGAATGACCAAAATGAGTCTTCAACTAGCGCCAGGGCCGAAAAACGCATTTCTGCGTTATGAGCGCCGCCCCTAGACGAGCAAAGCGCCAAACGTCCCCGGACCGAGGCGCGATAGTGCCACAAAGCGCCGATAAACTCTAGCAATTGCAGGACATTAGGTCTAGCCATTCGGCAGCTAAGTAGCTGACATGACTAGCAGGCGAAGGGGAACGCTCATCTCACCTATAGGTAGGGCGCCCTGTCCTCAGGGCGCCGAATAGATGCGCGGCGCGCTGAGGACAGCGCGCCCTACCTATAAAGACAAACGGGACTTCTCGCATGACATATCCAAGCCCAGGCCTCATGACCAGGGTGGCTATTTCTTCTCTTCCAAGCTCTCAAGAATATCGAACTCGAACTCATCCTCCGCTACCACTTCCTCCTTGGAGGAGGCAGGCGCTAATGCAGCATCTTCTGCGTTCACAGGATCTTTGCTCCCTTGAACTAGCTGCTCTGCAGCCAAGGTCCCAGGCGCAATAGCTTCGATCAGCCTCTTAAGTGACTCGCAGGCAGGAGCTGCTACCCGAAGTTCTTTCAGCTCACGAATTGCGAAGGGAGTATAATCAAGGTGAAGGAACAGGCGTGCGAGAATTAGTCTACCGACTTGGTGAGAGGGATTTGACGAGAGTCCACCCAACAAGGTTGCTAGGGCTTCTTGGTGCCTTCCTCCAGCCATCTGCAAGTCAGCCAGCTCGGCGAAAGCAGAGTCTCCAGGATTACTTACCAACCTTTCCTTTAGCTCTAGTTCGCGCCGAGTATCCGTCACAAGCAAGACTCTAACCTTTCAAAGTCACGAGTTCCCCTCGGGCCCTCAAGATTACCGTTGAGAACCAACGATACTGGCCGAACTTCCACATCGCCCCGTTTGATCCCAATTTGCGGCAGCCTCAGCGACGCACGTTATCCCGGCTTGGCCTCGACCGGGAAAGCAGAGCAGGTGTAGCAAAAACGCATGCAGGCACGGAGCAAAAGATGAGAGGCCAGAGGCCTCTCCACCTTACACTGCTAGAGCAACCTCAATTGCATCAGCCGCATCGATCATAGTTTCCAAATGCGATTGATGTTCTGAGTGTCGTGGTGACTTCCTCGCCCGCTGAAGTAACCCCGTAGAGCCTAAAGGTAACGTTCGAAACCCAATCTTCGAAAGGGAGCGCTGAGCTATTCCCCACAAGCACCTTGCCATTAGAGGAATTCGCTCCAACTTTCGTCATATAGCCAATAAACCTGGTGCGTCCTGGCTTTCCAGTACTGTCTTCACCCTTAACCTCATCAGCGTTTATCAGCGCAAATTCTGCCGAATTAAATGGAGTTCCTGATCCGTCAGAATTAGTAACCGTAAAACTTGATCGCGAGAAATTAATTGCCGTAGCCTCGTTATTCTCCACGTCGAATCCGATGATGGTGTCAGCGAATATCTCAGGTTCGATCACTGTCGGCGAGGGGTCACAGTCAAGCTGAGACACATCGATGCCAAGATCGCCGAACCCAGATTGGTAGCCACTTTCACCGCTTGGAACTTCCTGAGCCTGATCGAAGATTGCTATTCCTGTTATAGAAACTTCCTTAGTTAGCGGATCCTCTCCAGATCCACCCCCAAGTCCACCGCCACCTGCATTCGGGAAACCATCAAACCCAACTGGTATTGGTCCACGGCATGTAACTGTAGCAAACTGGCGCTTCCCCGCGCCCACCCCAAGTCGACAACCCATTCTAAAGCTTCCAATCTGCTCGCAGCCGACTCGGCCACTTACCAGGCCTCCGCCGTCCGTGACCTGATTTCCATCGCTCGGCTCAATAAGTGCGAGGCCAAGTTCAGTGTCGCAGGTGACGCGGATGTCAGGCACTCCATTTCCAGAAGCATCCTTAACCGCCACAATAAAACCACTTGCTTCAGCTACCTGCAGGTCTGTCTCATTGAGCGTGAGAGAAAGTGACCCCGCATTGTCTGGGTCAAATCCAGTGCCATTTCCATTATCCTCTCCACCACCAGTACTGCCTGAGCAGGCAACAAGGGCTGTTGCAATCGATACAATTGCGGTAGCAGCAAAAAACCTAAAAGAATTCTGTCTCATACTCGGTTCCCCAAAAATTGGACCACGTGCACTTCCTGCGCCCCTTACCTAATGACCCTACCTAAAGAAAGGCCTACGCCTCAGACTCCTCTTCCGGCACCGATGGCTCAATCACGACGTCTGGAAGTATTGAGACAAGGGCAGCAAAACTATTGCTCTCGATTCCCCCACCTGAGGTAGTCGTCCCACTCACCGAAGCATCCACGGTAAGAGTATAGGGAGGCTCTGGAAGTTGAGCGCGGTTCAGATTCAACCACGTCATAATCTCAACTGGCACCACGAATGAGTTCAATTCGAGAATGGGCGAGCCACCAAATCCCGGAGGCAAACTTCCGTCACCTTCCGACTGCACCGGGCCAAGCACTCCACCAGCAGCCAATGTGGTGCTAGGTGGCTGCACATCAGAACCTTCAATGAAGAAACTAAGGTTAATGCGCTGTACTCGAATACCCTGGCGAGCGAGATTGTTCTGAAGGGTATATGTTCCTCGAACCCCTCCTGTCGTCGTGCCATCCCCATCGGTAGTGGAGAGCGGAACTTCATTTGAAGCCGGCACTACATTGTTTAATGAAAAGGAAGTACCTTGATCATTGGAGGCACTTCCGCAGCCAAACATCGCACCTGCAGCAACCGCAAGTACAAATGCTTTCGCAATCGTGGTGCCCACGGCCGAGATTGAAACTCTTCGCATACTAAATCTCCTCAAAGTTGTGGTTAGAGCGATACCTTCATAGCGGCATCATCAAAGCTGCCCTCGATGATACGTGGGGTCACGAAGAAAATGAGTTCCTCATCGGAGTTGTCGCTCTTCATCGTTCTAAATAGATGCCCAAGAACTGGAATATCCTTCAAGAAAGGTATGCCAGTAACGGTGTCCCTATCGATAATGCGGTAGATGCCGCCCATAGCGAAGGTTTGTCCTGACGAAACCAGGACCGATGACGTGGCGCTACGCTCGACCTCTGACGGAATACCATCAACTTCTTTGGAGCCGAAGGTACTCGATTTTGCATTAAGATCGAGAAGCACAAAGTAATCGGGCGAAGCCTGAGGAGTCACCTCAAGAACGATACCGATTTCGATGCTCTCCGTTGCCGAAGACCCGCCGCTACTTGGAGTCGATCCTTGTCCCACGCCAACGACGGTGCCGCCGCTTGGGGTTTTCACACGAATCTTCTCAACACTCTTAATCGTGGCTGGAGTATTGTTCGTAGTCGCAACTGCTGGGCGACTCACGATTCTTACTCGGCCTTCCTGCTCAAGAGCATTCAAGGTTACGCTAAGGTTCCTGGTCGCATCAGCGCTGTCCAAGAGGAAGCTAATTGCCGATCCACCAATCGTAGGATCCGTCGCTGCAGGGAAGTTGGACTCACCACCGACCGCAACTGAGTTCGGGAAATTCGACCCCGTAGCGTTACCGGTTGCTGGCGATTGCACAAAATTAAACCCAAGCTCAGTTCCAAGGGAACGAAGAAGATTTCTGTTCGCCTCAACAATCTGGGTCTCGAGAAGGATTTGCGGGGTGCGCAGATCAAGCTTGGAGACAAGCTCAACCACGTTTTTCATACCCTTGCGAATATCCTTCACAATCAGCTGATTAGTGCGATCGTCGTACGCGACGGAACCACGCTCTGAAATGACGGACTCAACAAGAGGTCGAAGTTCCGCAGCTTTCGCGTAACTTACGCGAATGTAGCGGACTTGCATTGGCTCGAGTTCTTCCTCCGCCTGCTGAGCTTGCTTGAGAGCTTCTCGCTCCAGGCGAAGTTTCTCGACCGGCGCGATACGAACGACATTGCCCTCTTGCACCTTATCAAGGCCGTTGGTCTTAAGGATCACATCAAGCGCTTGGTCCCAAGGAACATCAATCAATCGGAGCGTAACTTTTCCTGTTACATCATCGCTCGCGATAATATTGAGGTTCGAAACCTCGGCAATAATGCGAAGCGCGTTATCGATATCAGTGTCCTGAAGGTCGAGCGAAATAAGGCGACCGGTATACTTTGGTTGCTCGCCAAGCAGCGCTGCTACTCCGGCATCTAGTTCAGTTGCATCATCCGCTGGATTTTGGGCGCCGAGTTTTACCTCGGAGGACTGTTCTTTATCTTCACCCGCGTCCTTCTTCTCATTCTTCGCGGCGGCGTCGCTTGCCGTCGTAGGATCCATTTGAGCCCGAGCATCCGTTGAAGGCTGACCCGCAACTACTACAATCTTGTTTTCTGTCGCACGTGCGGAAAGGTCGACTTTTGGATCCGCAAATATGCGAAGCAAAACATTCTCTCCTGAAGTAATCGGGCGAACCGTTCGAATGTGCCCGGTCCCAGGGGCTGCGACGAGGGTCGTTGCCACGGCAGGATCAACTTCTACCCCTTTTATTGAAAGAACATACTCCGAAGGAGCAGTACGCTTAAGCTGGTACGTGCTAAGCCCCGAAACCTCCGCAACAATCATGTTTTCAGACGGACCCACGGGATCGATGGAGAGAGCAACCACACGCGGCTGCTCACTCGCCGAAGGGGATGGCGCCTCAGCGTTGGGAGCGGGCTGCTCCTCTACGACGGTCTCCGCCGATGCAATCACGGTTGAAGATGCTGCCGCTTCTGCAGAGTTATCTTTCGCAGCTGACGCAATCTCAGGGGCGTTCTCCGTTGCAGAGGCCGCAGTTGAGGCACCAGTAGAGGACTCAGTAGTCTCAGAAGCTTCGCCAAACGATGCTCGCATGTCATTTAGCGTACTTGGAGCAGTCGCATTCTGAGAGGTCTCTGAGGTAAAGGCTGGAGAAGTGCTCGCAGTATTCGTAACTGCACGAGCGGTCTCCATTTGACCGGGGCGTGCAAGGGTGATGACAAGTTCATCACCTGCTGCGGCGCCTCGAGCACCAGCAGCAGCGCTGCCGTCGACCCGAGCGCTTGAAGTGTCTATCACCGTTGAATCAATGCGGTGCTCAACTGCCTCACCAGAAACGAGATCAAGAACAATTCGGCTCTTCTCGGGATGCGCCCCTAAGCGCACGCGCGATACGAGCTCTGAATCTTCAGTCGAGAAGGACTGAGGGGAGCGATTGGGCACGCCAAGAATATCAACTACAAGCCTGGCAGGATTTTCGAGCCTGCTCACCTCATAGGCGAGAGGCGAAGCTTGCGTCTTCCCCGTCTGAGCGGAAGCGCGCGAGACTACAATGCGGTTGAAGCCTTCGCCATCAACTAATTCTACGCCAAGCGCGCTGCCATTGGCGGCACGCAAGATTCGCGAAGAAACAGAACCTGTGGTGGTTGCTGCTGCAGACGTATCCGCTGCTACCACTTCGCTCGCCATCGTCGTTTCCGAAGTGGCGGCAAACGAAGAGCTGGTATTTTGTGACGAAACACTTGCTGAAGGCCTCGTAGCACAAGCAGAAAAGGCCAAAACCGTGGCCGAAACAGAAACTCCAACAAGCAATCTTTTTGCACTGATAAAGCGTCCACTTGCAAAGTAGCTGGCCCGATTTTCAAGGCTTCCCATGTTCACTCCCCCTACGACATCAACCTGCTGAGCCCCAATATTTTGAGCCCCAATACTTTGAGACTGAGTATGCTGAGCCTTAGCTCGCTCTCTGGTCCGATCCATGAGACCTCTCCTTCCACCAGTGTTTACTGCTACAAACCAAATTATCTCTACAGCCAGAACCGACTTCGATCATGGAGCTGCGCGTTCTTGACTACCACAAGGGATCTCAAACCCTTATCGATATTCTTCCTCTACATTTCCCGTCGACACAGTAAAAGAGACGGCGGGTACTCCTGTCAATAACGTATCTGGAAAACGAGTGGTCGCGACAATCGAAAATTACTCAAAGCAAAGCGTCACTCACCACGCGAGCATTCATAGCTGCCGTTAGATTGATGCAGAGTTATCTATCAGCGGAGCCCAATTTTTCGATAACGACGTTTTGATCCAGTGCTTACCACCGTTCAAATTCCCCCTTGCCGGACTCGAAGAGATAATTATCGACGCCGCTTCTTTGAGGCATCAGACTTGGAGGCAGCCGCTGCTGCAAGTCGCGCACGCTCTTCTTCGCTCAGATAGCGAAAGGTGGTCAGTGTACATTCCGCCTTAAGCCGCACCCCGTCCTCGCGAACTGAGGGCTGAGAAAGAGCAATATCACTTACGTTCACGATGCGCGGAAGACGACCTACCTCATCGAAGAAGGTAGCAACCTCGTGATAGCTCCCAAGAACCGAAATCGGTACGGGAACCTCCGCATAGAATTCTTTAAACCGCTCCCCTGCAGGCTTGAAGGAGGAGACATCTTCAAGGCCCGACTCGCGCGCTTTTCTTTCAATCGATATCAAGAAGTCTGGTATCTCCCGCTGGTCCGGAAGCTGGCGCAACACAACTTCAAGCTTTTGCTCAAGCTCCGAAACTTCCTTGCGAAATTTGTCGAGATTACGCGCCAGTCGCCTTTCATTTGAAATCTCTGCATTCAGGCCCTCGATCCGCGACGAAACCTCATCGCGCTCAGCTAAGAGCCCCCCGATAGAAAGACTCCAGAAGCAGGCGAATACGAGGATCAAGGTACCGATCCAGATCGCCATCTTATGGCTTAATGGACGCTCAAGAATATTTTCAACTATAGGGTGCATAGCTTTTCTATTGACCTCCCCCCACAGATGCTGCCGCGCTAGAGGTGGCAGCAGCCACCGCGCTCGCTGCCTGCGAAGCCCCTTGCGACGAGCTCGCCGCGCCCCCTGAGCTTGCAACTGCTGCCGACTGACTCCCCGAATCCACGGGAAGAATACGGCCTGCGTAATTGACCCGCGCCTTAATGGTGAATTGACGAATCATGGCATCCTTCCAAGCCGCCGTCTTTGTCTCCACAATTTCGACGTTCTGAAAGAACTCTGAGGCCATAAGCTGCTTGGCCAAGTCAGAAACTGAAATGTTATCTAGCGCCATGCCTTGAATGGTCATGTCACGGGCTTTTTCACGCACATCAAGCACCCAGGCACGCTCTGGTATCGCGCTATTTATCGCGTCCATTACGTGGACCGGACCCGCTTTACTCTTTTTAAGCAGGGCAATAACCGTAAGCTTCGCCTTTAGCTCATCGCGGCGTTTCTCAAGCTCCCGAACTTCTGCGGTGGTTTGCTTAAGCACACGAAGATCGCGCTCAAGCGCGTCGCGCGTTTGTTTGAATTCGGCAATTTCTCCCACAATCGACATGCGGAAAAAGAAACCAAGAAGAACAGCAAGCACTATTGAACTTACATAGCCTGCAATTAGCCCATGTCCCGAAGTATCTGAAACTGTCTCCTCGCCGAGGAGGTTAATCTTAATCATAGATCCCTCCCTTCCCTATTCTTCATCACTCCACTCACTCTCCAGAGCTTTGTCCCCTGGAGTCCTAAGGCCAAGTCCAATTGCCACGGCAACAGATGGCCCAACTTCCGCAAGAAATTCTTTATCAAAGCCTTCCCCGACATCGAGTGCCTTCATAGGGTCTAATACGGCACATGGCAGTCCGGTATGAATCCCAAGGCTTTCAATGAGCCCAGGTAGGCGCGCCATTCCGCCGGAGATAAAAATCTGCTCGATGCCTTCATCTGCCCCTGACGCATTCCAGAAAAAGCTCAGCTGACGGTTAAACTCTACCGCAAGTTCCTCTGCAGCGCCCCCGACGAGACTCTCAAGCGCGCGCGCATCAACGCCGTTAGGAAGTCCCTCATAGGGGCTCTTGCGATTCAAAGATTTTTTCACCGCCTCGATTTTTTCTGCGGTGAGGGACAGATCATTCTGCAGACCTTCGTCAAGAGACCGACTTCCCGCACTAATATCACCCGTAAACAGCGACTCCTTGTTTCTGCAAATGCAAATACTAGAGTGTCGTTGCCCAATATTGATAAGGGCCACGGTCTTCGGGAGGAGTTCTGGGTAATTGAATTCAAAGACGTTCTGAAGTGCAAAGTAGTCGACGTCAACAATCGCAGTTTCAAGCCCCGCAAGAGCAATGCTATCTACGAAACTATCAATTACCTCATTCTTCACTGCAGCGACGAGAACTTCGAGCTGGTTCTTCCCAAAGGCACCCATCACCTGAAAATCGAGCCGCACGGCATCAAGATTATGGGGAATAAACCCTCCCGCCTCGAGTTGAATATTGGCGGCAAGCTCAGAAGCATTGGAGCGCGGCATCTTGATGCGCTTCGTAAACACACTGGGACCAGGAACCGCCGTCACCACCCGCAAGTCATCTATGTTGTTGGCCTCAAGAAGCGAGCCGATTTGTTCCGCGACTATTTCAGGTTTTTGAACGGTATGATTGCTTAGTGCTCCGCTCGGAACTGGCGCGAGGGCCAGATTTACAAGCTGCGGCCGCTCCCCGCTGAGATCGAGCTCAACGAGCTTTAGCGAACTCGAACCGATATCGATGGCCAGCAACGACTCAGTTTTTTTGAAAAGATTACCAAACACTGCGAACTCGCTCCCTGCGCAAAGGTCCAACTACGATGCGTACTGAATATGATGATCGCGAGGGCAGTTATTTGCAGTCTTTTCCTTAGACTTTGCGATTACTCCCTCGCTCTTACTTTGTTCCTCCAAGGGCGTAAGCTTGGGGAATAAAGTCTCTCATTTCCTTGCAACCTGTCCTTAAGCCGCCATTCCCTGAGGAGACTACAGTAAACCTCGGGAAGGGCTGATATGAAAAGATGGTGATCTGAGGCACTTACTTACGGAAACGCGGTTTAATATGAACGTGAGATGCCTTGCTGGCTCCGTTCCATAGGAAAACCTGGACCTGCCAACCCGATCCTGCCAAATACCTCGCAATGGGTATATAAAGAACGTGCTGAACCAAGGTTTAAACCCAATGGCCCTCATAAACGTCGTTATACCTCCCTTGGGCACCCCCTACACCTATCTACTCCCTCCTGCTCTCGAAACACGCGCAGGTATTGGCTGCGAAGTTGATGTCCCTCTCGGAAATAGAACTGCAGTGGGCTACATCGTAGGCAGTCCGCCCGAGTCCAACGCTGAGCCCACGTTCCAAGTGAAACCAATCAAGGCACTGCGGAGAGAACACCCTCTTTTTCTTGAGAGCCAGCTCGAATTCTTTCAGTGGGTCGCCGACTACTACGGTGATTCCCTCGGCAATGTTATCGACTCTGCGATTCCCCCCCCAGTCGCCCAGAAGTACATACGAACTGCCAAGCTCCATTCGCCGACCTCTCCCCACCTGCTAAAGGGCAAGGTCGAGCAAGCACTGGTCTCCATGCTGTCGCAGCATCCTGAGGGCCTCGACCTCAAGCTCATCCAGCAAAGAATCAAAGGCTCAAGCGCAGTAATAAAGCGGCTCGCGGAAAAAGGAGTCCTTTCAGTTTCTGAACGCGAGGTTCTCGACCAACACCTGCTGGGTGCCCTCGCACCGGAGTGGGCACTAACTGCGGTTTCCCTCACTAGTGCACAAGCGGCAGCTCTCGCGCACATCACCAAAGCAAGCGCGGCGCAGACATTTACTCCGGTTCTCCTTCACGGCATTACGGGGAGCGGAAAAACTGAGGTTTACATTGAAGCGGCAAAGGACGTGCTGGCAGCCGGAAAGGGCGTGCTCGTGATTGTTCCTGAAATCGCCCTCACTCCTCAACTTATCGATCGCTTCCGCGCGCGAATCGAAGCACCCGTTGCCATCCTTCATAGCGGCCTACATCCCCGGGTGCGCTGGGACGGCTGGCGCTCGCTGCTCGAGAAGCGCTCTCGCATTGGCATTGGTGCGCGCTCCGCAATCTTCGCGCCGATTGAAAATCTTGGCCTCATCATCGTCGACGAGGAGCATGACAGCTCATACAAGCAGCAGGAAGGACTGCGCTATAACGCGAGAGATCTCGCACTCGTGCGCGGAAAACTTGACCTCTGCCCGGTGGTGCTAGGTTCCGCAACCCCTTCGCTTGAATCGTTTCATGCCGCGGTCTCAAAACGCTATGACTATGTGCAGCTCCCCACGCGCCCCGGCGCGTCAAAGCCACCGCACGTCGAAATAATTGATCTCAATAAGATCAAGCCCTGGGAAATGAAGTCACGCAGCGTGTCTCCGGAACTTCACGCAGCACTTCAAAGAACAATTCAAGATGGCAATCAATCCTTCATACTTTATAACCGCCGAGGTTTTGCAAGCTATTTGCAGTGCGAGCGCTGTGAGTTTGTGGTGCAATGTCCCAATTGCAGTGTCACGTTAACGCTTCACAAGAACGACAATGCTCTCGTTTGTCATTATTGCGGACTTAGCTCTTTTCCTCCGAAGCATTGTCCGACCTGCGCCATGCCCAACGAAAAACGGCCCGCCGCCCTCATCGATCTTGTCCTTAGAGGCTCGGGCACGGAGCGGGTGTTTGAGGAACTTCAAGAACTTTTCCCAGACGTAGCGATGGACCGGCTAGATCGTGATGCAGTGAGTGATGGCGAACAATACGCCCGCATTTTGGGGCGCGTTCGAAGTGGAGAAACAAAGATCTTAGTAGGTACTCAGATGATCGCCAAAGGGCACGATCTCCCTGGGGTCACCTTAGTGGGAGTCGTTGATTGCGATGTGGGGCTCCACATGCCTGACTTTCGCGCAGGAGAACGGGTCTTTCAGCTCCTCACGCAAGCCGGAGGGCGCGCAGGTCGTGCAGAAAAGCCAGGGAGAGTACTCTTACAAACGCGAGTCCCGAAACATCCGAGCCTTGTCTTCACTGAAGCTCACCACTTCGTCGGGTATGCAGAGCATGAGCTCAAGATACGTGAGATGCTGCAGTATCCGCCTTATGCCCGCATGCTCAGAATTATCGTCAGTAGCAGCGAGAGAGCTGCCGGCGGAGAGGTCTTAGACCAGTTCGTAAGAGAAGTTGACGATCTTCGCCAAAAAGAGGCGGTGCACTGCGTGGTGTTAGGTCCAACTCCCGCGCCCATAGAAAAAATAAAAACCCTCTGGCGCTGGCATGTCCTCGTAAAGAGCAAGAGCTCCGTGCAACTGAACCGCTTGATACGACTCTTTCAGCACGAGAAGACGCGTAACAAGAAAGTGCGCATCATTTTTGATATGGATCCGCAGGATATGCTCTAGGCTTTGGTGCGGGAGAATTTCGTTTGAAACTCGGCCTCCATTAAAGCCGGAAGCCCTCCAAAGGCGCCGTTTGACATAAGGAGGACCACATCCCCCTTCTGAACTTCTTTCGACAACAGTTCCCCCACCTCAGGCGCAGTCCCCAAGGCCTCTGCTGATTTCCCGCGGCCTCTGATTCCCTGCACCAATTCCTCTACTGAAAGGAGCTCTTGACCACTATCCTGACTCCTCGCGGTAACGGCACAAAGCACTACGCGATCCGCAGCATCAAAGGCCTGCTCATAGTCAGCCTGAAAGACTTTGCGACGACTTGTATTGGAGCGAGGCTCAAAAACGGCCCAAAGCCGTCGCCCCGGAAACCTCGCGCGTATTCCTTGAATAGTTTCCCTGACTGCCGTGGGATGATGCGCAAAGTCTTCTATCAAAGTCACCGCCCCGTCGAACCGAATCTCCTGCCGCCGCCGCACTCCTTTAAATTCGCCCAGATATTTTGCGGCTGTCTCCACAGAGTACCCGAGCTGCTCAAAAGCGGCGAAGAGCGCTGCTGCATTCCTTGCATTGTAGAGACCTGGGATGCCGAGCTCCGCTGAAAGGTCCTGGCCGCTGACCATTCGCAGTGTGATTAATTGCCGCGAGCCGCTTTGCTCTACTCGCAAAAGGCGCACCATCGCGTCAGCTGAAGTTCCATAGGTAATCATGCGGGGCGCATCTGTCTTCCCTTTCCAACGTTCAAGAAGCCTTCTCGCACCAGGATCATCGATGCAGCATATCGCCACGCCGCTCTCTCCAATAATGCCCATAAGCCCATCGAACTCGCGGTCAATGCTCTCTAGATTGGGATAGATATCCGCGTGGTCAAATTCGATAGAAGTTACGATCGCCGTTGCTGGCCCATAAAACCGGAATTTAGGAACCTTCGCAAAAAAAGCGCTATCGTATTCATCCCCCTCAACGATACTCACCTTCCCCGCCCCTCGGCACAGGGTCTCAGGAAGATCAGGAGACGCGCCCCCGACAAAATACGAGGGCGAGAGCCCCATACGCGAGAGAAGGAAGGCCCCAAGTGCCGTGGTTGTCGTTTTGCCGTGGGTTCCTGTAATTGCAATCGAATGCCGCTCCCCGATACAAAGTTCATGGAGCAATTGGGGGAATATGGAGTACGGCAGTTTGCGACGTCTTGCTTCTTCAACCTCCGGATGATCGCGGCTCACCGCATTTCCAATCACCACAAGGTGCAGTTCAGGGCCAAGATTTTCCGCACGATAGCCCTGATGAAGTTCAACGGAGGAAGCACGCAAGAGCCCCCCCATGGGCTCGTAAAACTCTTTGTCGCTCCCCGACACTCGGTACCCAAGGCTCGCAAGCAGCATCGCCATCTGCGCCATTGCGACGCCACATACACCAATGACATGGATACGCCCACCAGGCGGAACCTCACGAAGGGGGGTAATAAGCGAAGTGGAAAAATATTCAGCGGACATGAAAAATTACTTACAATAGGCGCAAATTCATCTTGCAGACACTGTCCGAGGCTGTGTCAGCTCCGACTTTAACGCGAAGGACGCGAGGGGCACGAAGGTATTGAGTCCTCTCCCCTTTGTGTCCATCGCGTCCTTCGCGTTAAAACTTTCGCTTTCGAAACGCCCCCTACCTTGACTCGAAGATCAAATCCAGATTTTTACAAACTACCCGCCCGCTTCAGAGAACTTCTCAAAGAGCTGTGCGTACTCGATGTCGAGCGCATCATAACGCTTCTTAAGTATGAAATACTGATCATTGCCCTGTTCGATCTGCTGCAAGAGGGTATCAATTTTTTGCTCAGTCTGGATTATCTGAGCTTTCATGTTTTGCACTTGTTCTGTTTGCTGAGCAGAGAGTTCTATCTTACTGAGAATCTCATCCATCTGAGAGACAGAACTGTTAATCTGCGCTTTGAGAGCATCGTTCTTTCCCGAGAGCTCTTTCTGCTTCTTTTGAAGGATATTGAGTTCTTCTTTCGTCTCAACACCGCTCGCTTCAAGCTCGCGTTCAATCTCCTCGAGCTCTCGAAGTCGGCCTTCTACCGTTTCCCGCTCTGCTTGGGTAATCGTAATGCGCCCGCGTTCGGTCTTGAGAGACTCCTTTGCAATTCGTAGCTCATGCACCTTGGCCTTGAGGTCTGAGAGAGGAATCATCTCAGCAGAGACAGACTTCACTTTTTCAAGAAGCGCTTCGCGCTGGGCAGCTTGCTCTGCAACCCCGGCCACAAGGTTAAGAACCGCGCCCTTCTGTTTTGAGAGCAGGACGTGCATGAGCCCTATGGCGACACCCACCTCAACCAACGCAACAATGCTGAAGACTACTACTTCCATACGCTACGCTGCAGCCTGAGGCTCCTCTTCAAACATAGGATCGTTAAGATCAACTTCACTCTGCGCACTTCTCTCTTCAAGCTCCTGCACCCCAGCCAGTATTTCAGGCGGAATTGGCGTTTCTTTTATTTCAACACTCGCGCCCCCTGAAGACCGCTTCACGAGCACAACCGCAGCCCCACCTCCGCCTGCAATGAGGAGGGCCATTACAATAAGCCCGACTATCGGAAAGCCCTCAACTTCCGGCACCTTCGGCGCTTGAACGACATGTACCTCTTGTGCGGTACGCCCAGAGGAAACTCGCTTGAAGCTAAGCACCTTGCTCGTTTGATGAACTGATGCCTTCCCTTTTCCCTCTCCCGAAAGGGTAGCACGAAGCTCGTAGCGCCCATCTTGCGGAAGCAGACTGGAGGAAGCTTCAAAATACCTTCCGCTTTCACCTGCCTTTTCAACGGGAAGGATGAGCTTCGTTCTATGCTCATCGATGGCGGAGAGTTCTACTTTAACTTGCTTGAGGCTTTTCGCCTCATCTCCAAGTTCAATAACAAAAACCGTAGACTCGTCTCCGGAGACCACGCCATCCTTGTCCTTTTGAGCTGCCCCTCTGGGGGCATGCGGCTCAGGCGAGGCCCCATGGCCACCTGCTTGAGAATGACCTTCATTTCCGTGCGCATCGCCATGAGAATCGCCATGGCCTTCCGCAGGCGGCGCTTCCGCACCGTGCGCACTTTCGCCGTGAGCACTTTCTGCATGGCTCCCTTCGCCCACCTCAGCTGTCAGAGTAATGAGGGGCGCTTTCACGCGAAAGGGAATCTGTAGCTGCCGCTCGAAGGTAGGCGCCTTCGCAATGATTCGAAGCACATATTCGCCAGGCTCATCCACCGAAATGGTGTGCGAGAAAATGCCATCTCCTTCAATTTTGTCGCCCTGCCTTCCGTCATCCACCAGGAAATCACGCACAATCGGAGCAGATACTTTGTCAGTCGGAGTGATCTGATACGCGTACTTAATGAGACCTGTCATTTCTGGAAGCGATACAGGCTTTTCAGCTTCATACATGCGCGCTTGCAGCATCTCCGGCGCTCCAGCATCTATGGGCGCACCCCAATCAGTCACAAGTTTGAGATTGGTAAGAATCGTGGCGAAGCCATCATCAGGCGAAACACCCGCGATACGCCACAAACCGACATCGGGTTTTTCAATCGTGATCACCTCGAACTTGGGACTTTTAAACCACTTTACATTCTTAGGGTAATCCGCCGAGTTAAATACATGTCCATTAGGATGCTGAACCTGAATGTCTTGATCTCCCGCCCGGTTAATATAGAAGGTTGCTTCCGAAACGTTCTCATCAATGGAAAAACCCTTATCGCTAAGCGGAATAACTTGGGGTTTTTTCACGGCCAAAAAAAGTTGGGCGTAGGACTCATGGACTTGATCTGCGCTTTCCGTAAACCATTGTACGGCATCAGTTCCCGCTGCAATCTGCTGCAGAAGTTCCTTATCAGCGTCCTTGCTGAATGCGAGGGTGTAGACTCGCCTCCCCTGGCTTTTCATCTCGGGAAGTACTTCCTCAAGCAACGTATCAGTTCTTATGCTCGCGGTTCCCCTTTGAGGCGGGGGCTCCATCTTGCCATCGGAGAGCAGCACCACGACCGGCTTCGCCTCGGCTCTACCGGCCTCATTGAGCAGCGCCTGCGCCTTCTGAATTCCCTCCAGAAGATCGGTATACTGGCCTTCGGTACGAATACCTGAGATCTGTCGAGCCACCTCTTCTAACTGTTCTGGATCATAGGGAGTGAGTGGCCGAACGACTTTCGCCCCCTCAGAAAAATCAACAATTGCAAGCGAGTCCCCCGCTTTAAGAAACTGCGCAAAGAGCCGCGCGCCTTCGTCGCGAAGCCTCTGGGGGTCGTTTATGAGCATGCTTCCTGAGCTATCAAGCAGCAAAATGGCATCAACCTTCTCTGATTTTTCCCCAGCAATCTCACGCTGCTGAGCGAAAACAAGGCCTCCGCCAAGGACGAAGGAGACAAGCGAGCACACGAGCAGAGCCACGCGAATGAGCGTGCGCTCGGAAGCAGCGCGGGCAAGTGCAATCAAAAACCGTTCCATAACTATCCGATATTACCCACTCTCTCTCTCCGCGCACACCTGGTAAAATGTAAAATATCTACTATGAATCGCTTTAAAACGGCACTTCAGCTTTTTACCATTTGCCTTAGCCTTTTGACCTTCACCTGCGAAGCCTTAGCCAAAGATCCGCCCTTTGAGCTCCCGGAGGCGGGAGGGCTTAGGAAGCTCCGCAGCGCGTTGATCTCAACAAGCCGGGGAGACCTTTGTTTTGAACTCTATCCCGAGGATGCCCCTTGGCATGTCGCAAACTTTAAATATCTGGCCGACAAAGGTTTCTACACGGGGCTTCGCTTCCATTTCTTCTATGAGGGCTACATCCTCCAAGCGGGAGCTCCAACCAACGACCCCGACAGTGGACCAGGATACTCGCTGCCCGCTGAATTTAGCAGCAGGTCGCACCGGCTTGGCTCACTGGGGATGGCCCGCGTAAAGGATGCCGGGAACCCTGGCCGTCAGTCGCATGGGAGTCAGTTCCACCTCCTCCTTAAGGACGCCCCTCATATGGATGGGCGCTACACGGTATTTGGTCAGCTTGTAAAAGGGGAAGAGGTGCTCAGGCAACTCAAGCAATGGGATCGAATTAGGGAGATTAAGGTCTTTGTACGCCAGTAGTCCTGTGGTTGATTTAAAATAATGAAAAACCACAGAGAACACAGAAATCACGGAGAGAAAAAAATAAAAATTCGAGGTTTTTCTGAGGTTCCCCTTCGCGCCCCCGTCTCCGCCAAAGCTGCGCCGAGGCCGCACTGAAGTCGGGCTCGCCGCAGCCTAGGGGCGTAGTCGACTTCGCGCTAAACCCAAACATTGCAGGTGAGCTATATTCTGGGAAATAACGCGAAGGACACGAAGGTCGCGAAGACATTCGAATAGTTATCTTCGCGTCCTTCGCGTTAAAATTGCCTTACAATTTTTAAGAGAATTTGCGACTCACCACTCTAAAGCTCCGGAGATTCCAAATAACTTTGCTGCGTCTGCTCTTGCTCTACCCCGCGCGAGGGCTGAGTACCCTTTACAAAGTACTCCTGAATAACCCCAGGACCGGGCTCAGAAGCGAGCTGCCCCGTAGCCTTAACGACAAGATACGGCTCAACTCCATCAGGCACACCAAAATCAATTGGCTCGATAGGATCTGGCGGAATGTACTCAATACCAAGCCGCTGGGCCTCCGCCTTGGTCTCATTCACGAGCTTTTCGTACTCCGCCTTTTCTTCATGACCAAGGAATTCTTTCATGAAATAGAGCCAAATAGGCGCCGCGACGTGGCCGCCTGTTTCCTTGGCTCCAATATTTTTCTTCAGATCAAATCCCACCCATACCCCCGCAACCCAGTGCGGCGTGAAGCCAATAAACCAGGTATCCATTTGATCATTGGAGGTCCCCGTCTTTCCCGCGGCAGGTCTCTGAAGTTCTTTTATCTTCATCGCCGTTCCACTTTGCACGACGCCTTTCATCATATTCGCCATGATAAAAGCGCTCGGCTCACTAATAACCTGATGTGCGCGGCTAAGCTTTTCGCGCTCAAAATCAAACAGAACCTTACCATCACGATCGATAATTTTTGTGATAAAGGTGCTATCGCAAAGCACTCCCTTGGCCGGGAATGGGCCGTAGGCACGCGAGAGCTCAAGTAGAGTTACCTCACTGCTCCCTAAAGCAATTGAAAGATTCCGGCCCAGCCTGCTCTCGATGCCAAGTTTCTTCGCATACTGCAACACGGCATCAACCCCGATGCGCGAGACAAGATCGGCAGAGACAAGGTTTCGGGACTTCTCAAGCCCCACTCTCAAGGTTATGTCCCCGAGAAATTTCTCGTCAAAATTCGATGGCGTCCAATATTGATCCCCGACGCGAAAGGTTCGAGGCCTGTCATCGACAAGAGTGGCGGGGGTATAATTAAAGCCATCGACCGCGGCTAAATACACAATCGGTTTGAAGGCGGAGCCCGGCTGCCGATACGACTGGGTGGCTCGATTGAAGACACTCTTGCCGTAGTCGTATCCCCCCAACGCGACGAGGACTTCTCCTGTAAAGGGGTCCAGCAGAGTAATGGCACCTTCAAGATCTGGCGTTTGATCGAGCGCAAGATACTCCTCCTTCGACTCAACCGTCTCACCTGCCGCAACTTTATTCTTCGCATCTGCCTTTTTGGGAGACACTCGAAGCGCGCGGGATACTTCGATAACGTCTCCCACATGCAGGGCGCGCTCCAGTGGCATAGAAGATACTCGATCCTCTGCATCACGGCGCCTCACTGCCCAAGAAGCATCCTTGAGAAAAAGCTCTTTGGTTTCCCCACCCACATATACCGATACGACATCGCCGCGCGGGCCATTTGGTTTAACCTCCCTCACGAGCGCAGGCGTGGGCTCTCCGAAATCAATTGCTTCGTACGGCTGAGATTTATACTTGGCTTCGAATTGCTCGACCTTTGCGCCTGGGATTTCGCCCAGAGGGCCACGCCAACCGCGGCGCTTGTCAACGTCACGTAGCCCAGAGCGAAGTGCCTGCTGGGCCATCTTATCGGCTTTCGCATCAAGGGCGGTGTAGATCGTGAGTCCATCTCTATCTATATCCAGAGAGCGCCACTGCTCACCGAGAATCCTCCTCACCTCGCTTACATAATAAGGCGCTTGGAAGATATTCTGAGCCGTAGCGGCATACACCTTTACGTCCTCGCGTAATGCCGCACTCGCCTGGGCTTGTGTAACGAAACCAGACTTCACCATCTGGCCGAGCACATACTGCTGCCGACGACGCGAACGTTCGGGGTTGACCGTAGGAGAAAACTTCGAGGGGGCTTTGGGAAGCCCGGCAAGAATAGCAGCCTCTGCGAGCGTTACTTCCGACAGCTCCTTTCGGAAATAGAGGCGCGCGGCTGCCTTAATGCCATAGGCAGTATTCCCGAAAAAAATGGAGTTAAGATAGATCTCGAGAATCTCATCTTTCGAGAGCGCTTTCTCTATCTGATAGGCCAGCAACGCTTCTTTGACTTTACGAGCAAGTTTCTTTTCAGGAGTGAGCAAAATATTCTTAACCACCTGTTGCGTAATGGTAGAAGCGCCCTGCTTCGCTCGCCCCTCGGCGAGATTTTCTTTCACCGCACGAAGAATGCTGAATACATCGATTCCAGGATGGGTGTAGAAATTCGCATCCTCGGCGGCAAGAAACGCGTTCCTCACCACGGGGGGGACTTCTTTGATATTGACCGGGTAACGACGCTCGGAGAAGAACTCTCCCACAAGCGTACCATCACGCGCATACACGGAGCTGACCGCAGGCGGACGGAAATCCTTTACGGACTCAATACGCGGCAAATCTCGCGTAATGTAATAGTAGCCCCAGACAGCAAAAACGCCGCCTCCAAGGAAGGCTAGGAGGAACAGCACAGACCCAAAAATAAACAGACGCTTCACTACCGGCCACCCCAAGGAAATGCCAAGAGACGAAAATACAAGAGCACGGATGAACGCAAGAGAAGAGGAAACTTTGCTTCAACCGAAGGAACCCCTGAACAAGCTCCATTCTTGGTGAACAGAGGTAAGTTTCTCGGAGGTTCCCTAGAGAGAGAGTGCCTAAGTTTTCGCCACCTTACAACACAAGAGCGTAAGGCCCTACTCAGCGCTGCCTTGCTCCACAATCTCTGCTGCTGGTGCAGCCACTGCCCCCTCAGCGGCTACCTCGGGAGCCGCCACGGAAGCGGCTATGGGTGCGGGAACAAGAACCTCACGACGAGGAAATGCCTTTGCGATTCCCTCAGCACTCAAGATAAAGGGCTCGGCAACAATCTTCTCATCCCCAACAAGAATACCCGCAAAATGAGCCCCATTTACCGCTTCCTTCCCTAAAACAAGAGTTGCCTTGGGGGCTCCTTCAGACGCAAATGAGACCACCACTCGTCTCGACGGCGTTTCAAAGCCAAAATCACGCGACTCCTCTGGGAACCCGTCGGCTCTGAGAAGAGCCAAATCAGCCACATACTGGCGCGCAAAGGCGGCGTCAGAGGAAACCGTTGCTCCGGCTGCATCTGCCACATTCCACGTCTCTCCTGAAGCCTTGACGAGAATGACTGGCTCGGCCCCAGATTTCGATATTTCGATCTTCTGCGTCTTTTCAGAGTCAAATTGGAAAAGTTGTCTATCTCTTAGATCGTTTCCTGATTTAAAGAGCTTTGCAGAGAGATCCCCATCCACAAAAAAGAGTGAAGGTACTCCAGACATTGAAACATACGTTCCTGGCCCGCGCCCAAAACTGTCTTTTTCCTTCACTACGGCAAAACGAAGCTCAAGAGGCTCTCGCCCTTGGCTGCTGAAGCCAATCGACACCTTGGCAGCTCCCTCAGTAAGTCCAAATTTTTCGGGTGCCTTAGCCTCCTCCCCGTCAATAAACGCCGAGGCTTTTGCGTTACGAAGGTCGCGTAAAATCTCTGCGACTAAGGCTTCAGAGGCACGGCGAGTGCTGCCCCCCTCCGCCGAACTGCCCTCGGTTAAAGCCCATTTGGACACCTTAAGCGGAACTTTATTATCCGCTATGGGTGTTGCTTCAAGAGAGACTTTCCCCGCCTGAGAATTAAAGCTGACCGTCTTTACGTCGGCATCGAGGAAAGAAACAAACGTCTTCTTACGGAAATCAGTTGCTGCACGATTTGCGCTAATGAAAAGGGTCTCCGGCACCAAGTACACAGCGGGCGCTTGAGAAGACGCGTCGGGCTGCTCCTGAACCTGAAGATATCTAAGCTTCACGTACTCGTTCTTCTTTCCAAAACGAAGGGTACGCTTAAATGAACCGCCCTCACTGCGAACCCCCGAGACCGAAAGAACGAGCTCTGGAGAGGAGAGTCCATAGATCGAAAGGTCCTTGTCAACATCACTTGAAGGCAGCGACTCGCCAACCTTGAGCCCCAAAAGCGCGGAGGTCAGGGAAGTCAATGCCCCGTCGTCAAGCTGAGCACCTAAGATCTCTCCCAATTGCCAATCCGATCCTTTTCCGCTTGAACCCATTGGTTTCTCGGCATCGCCCTCAGCAGCTTTTTCAACTTCTGGCGCGGCTACTGGTTTAAGATTCTTAAGCAGGAAGGTGTCTTGTCCTTTCTGGACTGCAATTTCAGAGATTGCGCGCTCAGTGAGCTCGCTAAAAAGTTGGTCCTGCTTCTCCTTTTTCTCTCCTGCGGGAAGCTCAACCAGGTAAATGTAGGCTCCTGCAAGAGCCAGCACGAGTGAAAGAAGTAAGGTTTTCTTGAGGCTCATTAGTTAGTTCCTTGAATTCACGAGACGCGCCCTTCCTGCTTACGACGCCCCCTTATCCAGAAGACCCACAAAGAAGGAACACAGATAAGTTAGTCCCCGGGCCCTCAGAGGTTCCCTGGGGAACCTCTGAAAAGCCCAGGAACGAGCTTCTTCTGTCCCGTTTCTCCTCCGCGTACTCTGCGTACTCTGCGTTATTAAATTGTTTTCAAGTAACGCGGAGGGGGAGTTTTTCAGAGGCTCCCTAGGTAAGCGCAGCTCCCAACATTTTTCTCCGCCACCACACGAGAAGACCTGTAAGCAAGATCAGCTCAGGGATAAGCAAGCTGGAAACCAAAATCATTTTAAACTGCTCGTCCGTAAGTGGAGCAGTAGACGCACGCATGGACTTGCGGGCGACCGTGATTCCCCCCTCCTCTCCTGCAAGCCAGTTAACGGCATTGAGGGTAAAATCTTGGTTCGCATACAGTTCAATGTTTGGGTTCTCCAGTAACGAACCGCTACCCAGAACCACAACTCGTGTCATCTTCTGAAACTGCGCGGTATCTCCCTCTGCGGAACCTGAGGCCGCAATTTTTTTCTCATAGGCTACCGCGAGTCCGATAGGACCTGGAGCGTCTTCTGGATCTTTGCTTGCCGTCCCACCTTCAGGGTTAAACAACGCTTCAAGATTGGATTCACCCCAGGCTGAATCTTTGGACTTAAGGAGAACCGTGTATGTCGCATCCTTAACAGATTTCCCCTCAGAACCAGGTACTTCTGACATTGGCCGGACAGAAGCAGTAAGAGAGAGAATGGTTGGACCATTCCGCTCAAGGTTACTGGTGATTGGATGGGCGCCGTAGTCCGTTACCGCCAGCTGCACACCAAGGGCGGGTGCAGCGAACAAGCGCTGTACCAAGTCGACTACCACCGTATTATCAATCTGCACTCCAAAATGTGCCGCCAACTCGCGCACGTCACTTGAGGTCCTGGGATCTCCAAACAACATGAGTCTTCCGCCCTGCTCAGCGTACGTAATGAGCATTTCGCGCTCCTGCGGAAGGAGGGGGCGCTTGGGGGCAACAAGGATCACCGCAGCCGCATCGCTCGGCACGGACTCTTTTTGACCAAGAACAATCTCCTCTGCCGTTAAATGCTCGTCCGTAAGTGCGCCCTTAAGGCGACTTAGTCCCTGCTGGCCTTGATCCTCAAGAGACGACTCTCCATGTCCCGTCACAAAATAGATCTTTTTCGAGGCCCCACGCGTAAGCTTGATAACCGCGTTGGTCAGCGCTTCTTCAGAAACTTGATTGATGCGGCTCACCGCCTTCTGATCTCCCTCCCCATACTCGATGTACAAGAGGTTCCCTTCCTTCATTTCGTAAACGTCGACCAGGTGAGGCTTGGTGCGAGGATTTACAATCTCAGTCTTTACCTGAGCGCTATTGTGGTACCGATAGAGAGCTAGAAGCTCTTCGATTTCGTTGTCACTTACTTGGGGAGAGCCCGTGAAGGCTACGAGCTTAAGTGGTTTTGAGAGCCCCTCGATCAATTTCATGCTTTGGGGAGTGAGGCTATAGACGCCACTTTCGGTCAAATCCCAACGTCTGTCGTAGCGGTGAGAGAACCAATAGACTACTCCCAACAAGCCGACAAAAACCGCCGTGTAGAGTCCCGCATTCAAGCTAAAACGCGCCGCGCGACCAAACCCAACTTTGCCCCCTTGCCCCAAATTCTTGGAGCCCCGTGAGAAGAACCAAACCGCGATAAGTGAACCACCCACAACAAAGTGCAGAACGATGGGCAGCCACGTGAAGCCAAGCACGAGCCCCGCCGAGACGCCAAAAAGCAGCGCCACCAACCCGAGAATTCCAAGAAAGCCCGACCATTGATTCACAGCCAACTTATTCATACGAACCTTAGAGATAAACTTCGAGATAAAGCTGTCCAAATTACCGCGAGAAACTACCTTCTATCTCCAGCGGTGCGCATCAAGCGCACGCTGGGAAAGAAACAGCCCAAGCACAATCAAGGCCACGAAATAGGTTATCGATTGGAGGCTAATGACTCCTCGCACAAAATCTTGCATCTGCAGCACGGGAGACAGCGACTTGAGCACCGCTGCCGCAGGCCCCTCCATGGTTTCAGCAGGCGAGTGAATTACATAAAGAAGGAGAAGCGTCACGATTCCACTCACCGCAGCGACAATCTGATTCTCCGTAAAGGCGGAGACGGCAAGCGAAACGCTGGCAAACGCGAGAGAGCAGAGGAAGAGCCCAAGCCATCCACTCAAAATAGGATTGAGCTCGGGACCAGGGTCGCCGAAGTAGACAAGAAGCAAAGGAAACGCAAAGCAAAGCCCGCACATAACGAAGAGCACCACCGCAACGCCAAGAAATTTCCCCAGCACAATGCTCAGCACAGACAACGGCGAGGTAATCAGCAGCTCAAACGTCCCACGCTTTCGCTCCTCAGCCAGGAGCCGCATGGTGAGGACAGGCGTAAGGAATACGAGAATAATCACCAAGGTAAAATAAAAGGGCTCCACTACCCATTGATTGAGATTGGGCCCCTCAGCGCCGGGATTGTAACTAGCCATGGCCTGATAGCGCATAAACATCACGCTAAAAATTCCAAGCAAATTAAAGAAGAAGTACCCGGCCAGGACAACAAAACCCGCGATTACAAAGTAAGCAACGGGAGAAACGAAGAAGGAAAGGATCTCCCTTCTGCAGATTGCTAAGGTGTTCTTCATGCGCATCACCACTAAAATTACTATAGAATTAGAGCCGCTCAGGCCAGCCGAGGCGCCGTCCCCCTTCGCGGTCTCAGTGGCTTAGAAAAACTACCACTAAGAACACGAAGTATATTTTTAGAGCGCTGCGGAAACCCCAGCGCCCTCCGCATCCGGCTCCGCGGCCTCGCGGCTCACACACTCAATAAACACTTGCTCAAGAGATTGGTCGCCAAGCTCGCTAAGCTGCTTTTCAAGCACAATCGAACCGCGGTTAATAATCACCACTTTGTCACACACCATGGAGACCTCAGGGAGAATGTGCGTGCTAAGAATGACGGTGTGTTGCTGGGCAAGAGACTTAATGGTCTGACGGATTTCAATGATCTGCTTGGGGTCAAGACCACTGGTTGGCTCGTCCAGAATGATAACTTCAGGGTCGTGTATAATAGCCTGAGCAATACCCACGCGCTGCCGAAACCCACGCGACAGATGCTGACAGAGCTTGCGCCTCACATCACCAAGCACACAGCGCTCCACTACCCCAGCCACACTTGAGGTAAGCCGAGAACTCTCGACGCCCTTTATCCGGCCAACAAAAAAGAGATACTCTTCAACAGTCATTTCGCCGTAAAGAGGTGGGGTCTCAGGCAAATACCCAATCCGGCGCCGAACCTCATCAGCCTGACTGACGATATCAAAGCCTGCCAGCGTGGCGGTTCCAGAGGAGGGCGGAAGATACGTCGCAAGCATTCGAATGGTAGTGGTCTTTCCCGCACCATTCGGTCCAAGAAATCCAACAATCTGACCCTTCTGAGCAGAGAAGCTAATAGCGGAAACTGCCGTATAGTCTCCGTAGTGTTTGGCAAGCTTTTGCACTTCAATCATGAGAGCACTCTCGGAGGAGAAACGTATTAGAAACAACCGCGCTTCAAAGAGAGACCTTAAAGCGAGACTTCCGAGGGCACTATATTTAATTAAATCAAATAAATACCCCCAAGAAAGCTGCAAGCTCAGATAACGCAAAGCTTCGGAGAGCACAAGAGCACAGAGGCGCGCGTCTGAATCACCGAAAAAGCTGGGAGTTCGAAGGTGGAGAATGGAAGAGCATGGCGATAACGCCGTTCTACAAAGCTAGGGCTCAGTATTATTCATGACTTCACTGATCCGTCCATCGCAATCAATGATGTACTCACGTCCTGCCATACGCATCTTTCCGCGCGTACAGCCGTTACCATGAGTCGGGCGAGCATCTTCGCCGCCACCAACTTTGGCTGCGGACATATCCGTAACGGCCGAAGCTTGCACGTCATCGGAAGCTCTCATAATGAGACTTATGCGCCCCATTTGACGAGCGGTCTGAATCTTAAGCGCATCTTCGGTTGAAACTTCAAGAGTCATAGTTCTGCTAAGAGCCGCAGATGCTTTCTCTACAGGAGAGCGGCGTGTCCCAGGAGTCACATCTCCGCCATAGGATAACACCCGCGCATTTTGGCAAATCACTTTACTCGTGAGCTTGCCATCCTCGTGATAGGTCAGCACGACGTCGACACGCGTGCCCGGCAGCGCATGTCCTTCTAGTCCAGAGGTTGCATCCACATCGATTGATACCGCCCGCATCCCTGGAGTAAGGGGCAGCGAAACGCTCATGGGTTCTGTCGTGATATCAGTCTTTCTTACTGGGACATTAGGCTCGAGATCAATTTTCGCAAAATGGTTGGCGAACTCCGCCACGTCTCGAACCGCTCCTTCAGGAACTTGATTCCTGGGCCAGAAGACTTCTTTGAATTTTACCTCTTTAAGAGGAGTCCCTGCACGCACGGTCCGCTCAGGAGTCAATAAACTTACCGTCCCTATGGCAGCTGGGGCCACGGCCTGCACGTCATCACTGCGATCTTGTGTCGCACTCGCGCTCGTTCTGAAGTTCAATACGAGCACGGTGATAATAAGCAACGATACGGCAAGCCCCGCTGTAGCAATCAGCATGAGCTTGTCGCGGTCTGACCCGCGGCCTACCATCTTGTTTCGACCGAACCCGTTTCCCATGGAATCAACTTAGATCCTCGAACATCACCACCGGCGGTGACCCGTCCCATACACCGGTACTTTCGGAAGGTTATGGACATATATTGAGGGGAATTGACTTATAAGGCGAGCTGGGTGGACTCTTCTCGTGAGATGCATTTTTCGAAAGAAACAAACCCAGTAATAACAACGACTTGAGAAACTGCCATGAAGAAACTTACTCCCACAGTTTTTCGTATGTCTGCCCTCGGCCTGAGCCTCTGTTTTCTTCATCTTAGCCTCTCGGGCTGCGCATTTCTCGGAGATTTTAGTCAGGGGCTATTTTCCGACGAAAACAGCGCTGCGAGCGAGTCCTCTCCGCTTAAAAATGGCCGAATGAGCTCTAAGCTTGCCGCACTCAAAAAAGACACAACGCGCCACTCCAATTCCGCAGAAAGTCTCAATCAGCAGCAAGAAGAGTCGAACGTAGGGTCGAGTAACATCGCCGCGAAGGAGCAAGAGCCACTGGCGAGGGCCAGCATTTCAGAACTTTCCGGAGTAGCAGGGAGGGGTTCAAGCTCTCCCTCCTCTGAACTGCCCACCTCTCTGAATGGGAATTCATCTATCACCGGCCTCGAGGTTACGTGGAAAATCCCGGAGAGTCCTGCAGAAGGCTTTGTGCTCTACTTTGGAAGTACGCCAAGCAGATTAGATTCTCACGTGCGAGTCGC
The DNA here is from genome assembly GCA_044356455.1 of Bdellovibrionota bacterium. Taxonomy (GTDB): domain Bacteria; phylum Bdellovibrionota_C; class UBA2361; order UBA2361; family JBGSMV01; genus JBGSMV01. The sequence continues at coordinate 37,327 of JBIKWF010000020.1, forward strand.
AAGCGATGAACTTGAAACGCTCCCCGATCCCGATGCGGGAGCTCTCTATCGCTATATTATCCCCGACGTACCACCTGATGGACCTCTCTTTGTTGCGCTCTCCTCATATACGGGGGCGGAGGAAGGGCCACGCAGTGAACCTGTTGAAGTGCGAAAGCCTGCTTCGCCAGATCAGGGTAACTAGCAATTGAGGGTGGAGGTTCCTCAGGGAACCTTTGAAAAACTCACCTCTGTGTACCTTCGTGTCCTCTGCGGTGAATTCCTTGATGAAAATTTCACCATAGAGGACGCTGAAGCACACAGAGGTGTATTAGGATTTTGAGGTATTTCAGAGGCTCGTTGAATTTTTTTATTTCGCTACCGGAAGTGCTCTAAGAAACGCGGTGCACTTATCATACACCCCTGCATACTGAGGATCGCTAAGTGCAAGCATTCGAATAGGACTCTTTGGTGGCAGCGCCTGTCCAGGAGCGTATTTCTCCCACTTCTCGGTCTCGAATGCGACCGCAATCTCAGAAGCCGCCTGACAGATCATCTTCATGGCACCTTTGCCGGGAGCTTTTGACTGAGCTTCTGGATCAATTCCAAACATCACCGCTTCAGGAACCCCAAACCTACGCAGGTAAGTGATTCCATTTTTCATGGTGTCGAATCGATGATCCTTCTCGAGGCGATATAAAAGTTTTACGCGCGGGTTCTCATTTGCCAACTTTACAAACTGCTCCCCAAGGGAGACGAGCGCGAGAAGCTCGCCGTAGTGCACGAGCAACCCGGCGACTTCACAATCATCAACAAGAGTCTTTGCAGCTACCTCGGCTAAGTATCTCGCGGCCCGCCCCGCAATTCTGCAGCGGCGACGACCGAGCTCAAGCCACTTCTCGGCTCCAGGCGCGGCGATAGATGGCGTGCTCGCGATACGATCGAGGACCTGAACGAGAGATTGTGCGCCAAGCCTGTCTATCGCCTGTTTGACCGTCGTCGCGGGGGGGCGGCCGGCTGAGATCTCGACTGAATTCGAAGTCTTGAGGAGTTCAATAACGATAACTGGATCCTGACAGACGAGAGCCGCGAGCTCATCCACCCGCGCAGATGGCTGCGCGGCAAGGGATCGAATCTCTGCTAAAGACTGGGCAGAGGGTGGAACCGTAAGCATTGAAAGAGAACGCTTCCCGGTCGCCGCAGTTGCGTCTGTTGAACTTGATGCTGTCGAAGTTGTTTCTTCTGAACTCATAGCACGACTACACTCGCCAAGCGCTTTGAAGCTCGGCGGGAAAAGAAAGCGACTCAACCGCAAAAACGTCCAAGGAAGTTACGCCCGAACGAAGAGAGGTAGGCCGCAAACACTCAGGCACCACGCACTAGCCACGATGACGCGCACGGTTAGAGAGTTAATTCAGCACGCTACCTCCCCCCTCACGAGCTGTCAAAGGAGCAGTTATCCATGGCAGCTAGCTATATGCCCCCCGCCAGCCGCCTTTTAAAGGGAACCTTCGGGGAAGGAGGCGAAATAAGATAGTACCGCGGTTACGTCAGCCGACTGTCCCGATGGGTAGGGGTTCTCCCGAACGAGAAAAACCACACTCTGGCCGCCCCCAAGCCCCACTCTTAGCCCGGTGTCTAAATAAAGGAACCCTGCCGGCAAACCCTCTACATTGTTTACCGACTGCTGCCCCCCATAGAGGCCAAGAAGTACTTCTACATGGGACCAAAGCTCAATTTCAGCGCTCAGGAATCCCTCCCCATGCCACGTATCGTAGGAAAGCCCACCCAGGGTGCGGTCACCATAAAAAAGCAGCGCCCCACCTATGCTGAGTTCCCAACTCGCACCCAGATAGCCCATGGCTCCGCTGAGCGAAGCATCCAAGCCTCTGTGTCCAAATCCTTCGCGCGTAGTTGGGAGCGAGAGGCGACTTCCCACCTGAGCCTGCCATCCAATCTCATCCCAGCCCCCAAGCAGTTGTTGCTTGAGCTCAGCTTTGAGATTCCCAAGAGAGAAGCCCTCATTCTCGAGCGAGAACCTCCCGTCCTTTGTCTCACCCTCGACCAAATACTGGTCATCTGGAACGGTCTCGCGCTCTCCATCTGGCAAATCAAAAGTGTCGTGCCATTGTCGAATCGTGTGGTCGAAAACTCCCCCGCCGCGCCATAAGATGGGAAGCGTCAGACCAAGTTCGAGGTTTTTCGCCACCCCGGCCCTTAGAGCAAGTTCGGTGGTGCGCTGCTCAGCGTCAACCACATACCCCTCTTCCGTCACGAAACTATTGGTGACCGAGAAACGCGTTTCCAAAAGATACGAGCCTTCGCCAATAACCGCGGCAGACTCCGGAGCACCAGTGAGATGCACACTGTTAAGAATAAATTGGTTGGGGAGAGATAGCGGTTCAGCAATAGCGCCCAAAGGCACTACGCTCATAAGGGCGACGAGGCAACTTGCACGAACTATCCAAAGGCTCACTCAGAACTCGCCAACAAAAGAAGAACACCGGGAGGAGAGAAATGGTAGCATAAATAACCCTATAATTTAACCATAAATAACACCCGCACCTTGAGGGGAACCCGACACCACACCCTGCTTCGGCTACCACTCCTCCATGGAGACTTCTTTAGGCGCAGAATCAGTACCTCTCGCCACAAGCGCCTGCCCCATTAAAACTACTACTTCACTGCTCCAAGTTGTTCTGCGCCATACCGAAAAACTCTTTGGTGAAAAAAGCGCGGCGAGAAGAATTTACCGCCACCACACCTCGTCCCTACAAAAGACTCTCAAAACGCGCCTCTCGCCGTATATGACGACGGAGAGGGACCCAGAGAAACTGCAGGCACAAGACATTCGCAATGCACGGCTTTGGGAAATTGCAGAAAGCGGTGCTGCTTTTCTTCAGGCGCTTGCCAGCATGGTTCTCTATATCGCTCCAGTTATCTTCCTTATCGACAGCGTGGTCATTACCCCTCTTATCGAAGGAACTATTCCAAACACCTCTGCACGTGTCGCCGCCGCTCTCATTGCCATGGTGATGTCTATGGCTGCTCTTCACGAATGGCGCAAAATTCAAGTGGCAGTCCACTCAGCCAGGCATGGACCGCTCTCAACTGATACAGGACTAGAAGTTCACCTAAAGCTTGCTGAAGCGCGCTCATTTGAAACGGGACATGGCCGAATTAAAAGCTCGAGGGCTGCGTGCGAACGTTTCTTTAAAGTTCTTCACATGCCCCCAGAATCAGAACTACGCTATTCGCACCTCCCCGTAGCACTGGTCAGTGCCCTTCATGGAGCCCTGCGCACATGCCGCGCATTTCAGCATCCCACACGCCGCTACGATTCATTCGCCGCGGTAATCACCCGTCACGGAACCCGCCTTTTTCAACATCGAATCAGCAGCGAAGTGTTAGAGCGCATGCTTGAAGACTATCTTGCCGCCTCACGCTCGGACTACCCGTGCGATGCAAACGCGCTCCTGCTCTGTGCCCGAAACACGGAAAGGACACTTCGAAATGACCCTCTTTTTAGAGACCGCATTGCCTCAATCGCCCTGCGCGAATCAGCCATGCTTCCCAAATCTTTCGATATTGAACGTATCAATGCCCTGCTTGCCGCGCTCTCGGTACTTGACCTTTCTGATGGCGCGCTCCCCTTCGTTGAACAGGCTTTGCTTAACGAAGTAGTGAACCTGGGAGACCGCTCTCAGCGCGGCCTGCTCATCTCCTATCTGCTCAATCATGCGAAGATTTCTGCGGGGGCTAGAACCGTCCTTGAGGGTGCTCTTAGTCACCTAGACGGCGGGCAAGTCCAGCCAGAAGATTCGCTTCACACCGAAAATCCCAATACGCTTCAACCTATTAGCCACGCGGCCTAAGTATCTTAGGAATTCAAGAAACCGTAGAATCTCGGCATGAATCAGCCCCACATTCAAAGAGGCCATACTGGAAGAGGCCCTGTTTGCACTGCGGCCTCTGGCGCGGCGCAAGCTCTCCGTCCTGTTGCTAACCCGGAGACCGCACTCATTGCTCCAGATTTCAATGCTATGAAAGTACTCAAGATCAGCCCGGGCAAAAAGGCAGAAGAGAGCGAGATTGGCTCCTCCGTAACTACCGAAGCGACTAGCAGCGCTGGCGGAAAAGAATTTTTGTGGATCTCTGCTCCCGCCCTCACTCCAGAGCAGCTCTCTCCCCTGCTTGAAAGAGTTCCCATGTTCAAAGGAAAGGAACATGCCTTTCGAGCGCTCGATGAAGTGGGAAAAGTTGAAATTCGAGGAGGCCTCCTCTGTGTAAGCTCCCTCATCCCCGTGCCCCCGAAAAGCGGCGAATGGAAGATTACCTTTGAACCGATCACGGTAGTTCTCGGTAACAATGTAGTCTTTTCTATGGGCAACGGTGCCGAGGAAGCACTTGAAACATTTCGCCACGAACTTAGTTCATACGATCATGAAGAAGTAGCAAAGGCGAGCGCCGCCTGCCTTTTCGCAGGACTGCTTGAGCGCTACGTGAGACACAGTCAGGCCATAATTGAGGATCTGAAGGGCAAACTTGCTGGCCAAGATGAAGCTCTTGATAAACACGGCTCGCTCGACAAGAAGTTCCTTTTAGAAACATCTTCTCTCAAAGATGACCTTGAGAAGATGGAGGGAATTGCAAAATCGTTTTCTGGAGTCGCGGAACGACTAGAAGTCTGGTGCAAAGAGAACCAGGCCTATGATTTTCACGCAGGAGAAGCAATCTTTCGACTCACGGGCAGGACCAAGGATCTCATAGGAAAGTTAGACAGGCGTGAAAATAAGATTGATGGACTCCTTGGAACGAATTCCCAGATGAGGGAAGAGAAAAGGGCGGAAGGACAAAGACAAATTGCATTTGTTGGCGTTCCACTGTTTCTTCTCCAAACAGGACTAAGCTATTTTCAGGTACATGACTTTATTAATGGACACACCGATGTCGCGAAGCTTGGATTTTCCACATGCCTGACCGCTGGTCTTGGCCTGTATCTGTATGCGCGCTGGAGAAAGATTCTCTAAGGAGCCTCTGAAAAAACTCCATTCTTAATACACCTCCGTTTCCTCTGTGGTGAGTTTCTTCATGAAAATTTCACCACAGAGGGCTCAGAGGTACACAGAGGTGAGTTTTTCAGAGGTTTCTTAGGTGTTGCAGTGGCGACACGGGTGTACCGTGCCGTTCCCATCCCCTTTCCTCTGAGACGCTGCGCCGCGTAACGTCATGAGTTCACTAGGCCACACTCAAACTCCATTAACTCACGTAACCCATCAGACTCGTTGTGGTTATATGACTTCCTACCATAGAGAGGTCGTTGTTATACTTTGACACAGCCTGTGTGACTGTGTGAAATTGAGACAATGAAAACGAAGAATTTAACGATCTCTTTGGATGAAGAGCTTATAAAGGCCGGCAAGCGCTACGCTAAACTGCAAGGCACATCTATTAATGAACTCTTCCGGGATTTCTTGCGAAAGCGTGTCGTGGGTGTTGCCAACGATAAGACTGCGGCGGAGATGATGGAGGCCCTAGATGAGGCCGTCGGCGATAGCAAAGGCAAAAAATGGTCGAGGGAAGATGCGTACTCTCGGTAGGACATTCCTCGACTCCAATATTTTTGTCTATGCCGTTGATAAGAGCGACAAGCCCCGCAGACAGAAAGCTCGCTCTGCCATCCGCAACCTCATTAAATCGGGTTCCGGAGTAGTGTCCACTCAGGTAGCCCAGGAATTTTATGTTGTCGCTACAAAAAAATTGGGTGTAGACCCCTTGGCGGCGAAACGCGTGTTACACATGATGAGTCAGCTTGAAGTTGTCTCAATTGATCTCGACTTAATCAGCAGCGCCGTCGACTGTAGCATCCTTTCAAAAATCTCGTTTTGGGATGCTCTTATAGTGGTATCCGCCCGCTCCAGCGGCTGCAAAACCCTGCTTAGTGAAGATTTGGGACATGCTCAGATCATCAACGGAGTGAGAGTCCAGAATCCGTTTAAGCCGTGACCTTTCCATATTTCCCTCTCAGTGACTTTTGCCCCTCAGTGACCGTGCAAGGCAATCCCCAAACGTCGGCGCCGAATCCTAGCTCCTCAGATACTGTTGGTCTTCGTGGATGTCCGAGGCCGCTTACTGCTGCAGCAAAGCGCTTAGGATTCCTTTCAAATTTGCAGAGGCGCGGTGCAAGAAGCCGTTAAAGTCCTCCTTGGCGGTGGTATCCCCAGAATCTGATATCGTTCGCATAATGAGAAAGGGAACCTTGTGTAGAGAACATACGAGCGCGACCGCAGCTCCCTCCATTTCTACGGCATCCCCTCGCAGCTCCTCGGTAAGATACTCAAGGCCATCATTCTCGCGCCTCGCGATAAATCTATCTCCCGTAAGAATGCGCCCAGAGACCACGCGGCTACCACCCGCGCTGACTTGCAACGCAGCGCTCAGCAAACGAGCATCACTGTTAAGAATCCGAATTGACGTGAATGGAATTTGGCCTCGCTCAAAGCCAAAATCTGTCGCATCGAGATCATGCTGAAGCAACTCGGCTCCCAGAATAACATCACCCTGACGAAGGCCCGAATGAAGCGCGCCCGCGAGGCCCGCAAAAACAAGCGCCTGGGGAGAAAAGGCATGGATAAGATACTGCGTGGTCATCGCGGCAAGAGCCTTGCCCACTCCGCACGTGGCAAGCACTACGTCTTTCCCCGCAAAGCGCCCCTGCACAAGAGTGCCCCCGGCCCATGATGATTCGCGCGGAGACTCGATTGCCTCTTTAAGCTCTCGTGCTTCCTCGGGAAGTGCGCTGACAATTGCCCACATACGCTCGCCTCTTCGATCACATTCCAATTGCTAGGATCACAAAGTCCACTTATTATACTGGAGAGCCTCTAAAAACTAGTTCTCCGAGCCCTCGCGGGGAGTTGAGCAAGCCTCGCAAAGACCTTCCAAAAGGGAGCTTCCAAGAGGAAGACTAACCACCCATGACCACTGACACCGTTCGCATCCCCCTTTTTCCTCTGCCCTTGGTTGTGCTGCCGGGAGAAGCGACGGCCCTTCACATTTTCGAGCCCAGATATCTTCAACTTATCTCTGACGTTGAATCCCGGGGCGTGATTGGGGTTTTTGGCATATCACTGATACGACCAGGCGGAGCAGCTGCGGTCGGGTGTGGCGTTCGAGTCGAAAGATTTTTGCAGAAACACGAAGATGGCAAACTTGACCTGATGGTACGAGGAGCCCTGAGATACTCAATTACCGAGATATACCAGGAAAAACCTTATCTTGAGGCTCGCGTCTCTTTTGTCGAAGATACCGACGCAAACCCTGCGCCCAGCCCTCTACGCGAACAAGCAATCAGCCTTCACGCGCGCTTCTCTGAAATGATGACCGGAAGACCAGTCGTCCAGGAAGCTGAGGGGAAGACTCCCCTCTCTTTCGTTCTCGCATCGGTGGCGAAAATGGAAAATGAAAGCAAGCAGCGCCTTTTAGAATCGCGCAGCGAACATGAGCGCTTGCAACTCCTAATTGAGCATTATCAAAAGGCCATCACCGAAACCGCACCTGGTGTTGAAGCAGCCCGCATCAGCCATTCAAATGGCGTGATTAAACATTAAGGGGGCAAGAAGCCTTAACCGAAATGAAATGCTTCTCATACGTAAGTATTTAAACTTACGAAATAATATCAAGCTCCCTTCCATAAGCCCCAAGGCACCTCATGCCGATACTAAAGGCTGTAGATGCGATGCGAAGACGCACTCCGCACGCAGTAAAGGAGGGAATTGGCCGTGGCCCACAAAGCAACTCGTATAACACTCGGCTTAGTTGCAGCTCTGCTTTTCGCCCCTCACCTTCTCCAGGCCGATGTGTGGCGCTGCGAGGGAAACGCCTTTACGAACCGCCCTTCTTCAGCTGAAGGCTGCGAAAAATTCCAAGGTTCTCGGGTATGCGGGAACGGTCTCAATAGATTCTACACCCCAGAACGCGCCGGCCTTCGCTCTTCACCAGAAACCTGCACGCCACTCGCGCCCGCGTTTAGTCCTTTTGCAGGAGCGCCGCTGCCATCTCTGCGCCCCATACCTGCAAGCTTTTCACTTGGATCACTCTTCCCCAAAGACGATGAAGAGCCACAGCGAAGATGGAACTGGGAGCGCAAACTCGAGCCAACTCTTTCTCTCGCCTCCAACAATGGCAAATCGCTACAAGATGAATTTGCTGGCGAACTTGCTGAGCTGCAGGGTTTTCTCAGCAAGATTCCCGGCGGAGAAAGGATTCTAGAAGCGCTCGCGCGATAGTGACCGCCTCTATCCTTGGCGCCCACGCACCCAGCGCACCGCAGCTTCCGCCACGCGCTTTCCGAAAGCTTCCGCAGTCTTGAGATCCGCAGCGATTGGCTCTTTCTGGCCCTGCGGGGACTGAGACATTGCTCCCACAAAACTACTTAGGCGGTTTAGTTCGTCGCCCGGAAGCATGCCCGTGCCTATCCACACCATGGAATGCTGCATGGCGTTAATAAGAAGCGACTGGAGAGTATTTAACTTATCCCCGCTTGGTCCTTGAGAATTAGTAAAACCTGCCGCAAGTTTATCTTTCCATCCTTGCTGGAACCAAATCTTACTGGCCGCATCAATAAAGGTTTTGAACTGCGCCGAGGGGCCTCCCATGTAGGTGGGGCAGCCAAAGATAATGCAATCAGAGGCACTCAGAGGGGCCATATCCTTGATGGCTTCGTCAGTAGTTACCAGCGCTGCCTGCACACCCGCTACCGACTGAACGCCCTTAAGAACGTATTCAGCCTGAACTTTTGTATGCCCGTACCCAGAATGATAAACAATTGAAATCTTTGTCATGGCAATTTGCTCCCCATGTAATAGCCCTGAAATACACCACGTCGCACGGAAGGGGAACAATAAAGCCTATGGAACTGCTTCGCTTCCTCCGATACTACCTAAGAAGCAAGACACCATACTTACGATTGACTATAGGCAACCGCAGTGGAGCTTTTCCCCAACATACCTGACCTCATTACGACTGCGGTGATTCACCTGCTGCGGCTCCTCCCTGCCGTGATCTTATTGTCCGTACTTGAGAGTATTTTTAGCAAGCATAAGCGAAGCTGGCGAAGCGCCGGAGTAAAGACCGACCTAGGATTTCTTCTCCTGTCGCTTCTCTACGCCCCGCTCCTTAGGCATTTTGGAACACTCCTCGCCGTGGCGTTCTTCGCATCTTCTCCGGACATAAAGTTACAGGGAAGTTTCTCGACGAGTCACCTTCCCCTTTTTCTGCAGATTCTGCTGGTTCTGTTGATTCGAGATATTTGCATTTATATACGCCACCGACTCTTCCATGGGCGCACACTTTGGAAATTTCACGCGGTACATCACAGCTCAGAGGAAGTAACCTGGCTTTCCACGCTCCGCTTTCACCCTGGGGAGGCCCTGATCGAAGTAAGCATTAACCTCGCGCTATTCGCACTTCTTGCTCCCTCTCACGAAGCAACGGTAATCATCGCGCTTATTCTAGGATTCTATGATTATTTTCTGCACGCTGACCTTCGCATCAGCTACGGACCTCTCAACTATTTGTTGGTGAGCCCCCTCTATCACCGCTGGCACCACTCAACGGATCCAGAAGCGCGCAACAAAAATTTTGCCGCGATGTTCTCCTTCATCGACCTCGCACTGGGAACATTCTATTTTCCGCAGCACAAGAGTCCCGAGCAGACAGGGATCCTTTCAAAGGATGCGCGCGTTAAGGTTCCAGACACCTTTTGGGGCCAGCTATGGTATCCCTTTCGTTAAGGGACCCCTACCTAAAGCCTCCCCCTCTGCATCCCCGGCTCTACCAAAGTTATGCCGCGGCCGCAGAGCAAGCGGAGGAAAAACAGTTCAAAGATTCTCTCGCTGTAGAGAGGCAGCTTATATGGGAGTTGCTGAGCAGTCGATCACCAGCTCTTTTATGCATGCACCGGGAGATAGATGCAGCAGGAACCGCACCGCATTGCCAAGGTCAGAAGCCTGAATTTTTGCATGGTCAGGCATCGGGCCTGAGGCAGACATCACGGTATTCACCCAGCTTGGAAGCAAGGTAGTAACTCGAAGGCCAAGGGGCACAAGCTCGCGGTACAAGGACTCATGCAGCCCTTGAAGGGCATGTTTTGAAGCACAGTACCCACCTACTCCTGGAAAGCCTTGTACGCCGCACATAGAAGAAACAGTAATGAGGTAGCCCTTTTTTCGGCTCTTCATGAGAGGAACTGCGGCATGAATTCCATTAAAGACCCCGCGCACATTAGTGCGCATCACTTCATCGAATTCCTCGAGAGACATTTCGGCGGAGCCTGTCCGGTAGACACCGGCGTTACTAACAAGAATTTCAAGAGCGCCGAGTTCCTCTTCCGACCGATGCACCGCCCGAGACATAAAGTCCCCATCACCCACGTCTCCGGCACAGACTATCGTGCGCACGCCATAGGAGCGCTCAAGAAATTCCTTCGTCTCGGTGAGCTCATTCTGAGAGCGTGCCACAAGGGCCACATGGTGCCCCTCTTGCGCAAGCGCCTCAGCAATTGCACGTCCGATTCCACGTCCCGCACCAGTTACCAGCGCTACTCCCATTCTTCCCCCTCTCTTCAAACATCTCTGAGAACCTCTGAAAAACCTCTTCTTCCCCTTCGCGTCCTTCGCGTCCTTCGCGTCCTTCGCGTCCTTCGCGTCCTTCGCGTCCTTCGCGTCCTTCGCGTCCTTCGCGTCCTTCGCGTCCTTCGCGTCCTTCGCGTCCTTCGCGTCCTTCGCGTCCTTCGCGTTAGAATTGCCCTACAATTCTTAAGGGAATTTGCAACTCACCACACTAGCAAACAAGACTTTCAAAATCCGAGAAGTCAGCCTTCAATCCTCCGGGCACCCCTTTACAAATTACCGATACCGCATCGTGGGAATGCAAAGACTCAAGATGCACGCAGGCAACTTCAAAATCAGCAACACGCGCATCTTTGTGCAGCACGCCATAGAGAAGTCGAACCGCATCCTCGACAAACTTAAGATACGTACCGTTCATCTCAGCAAATGCCTGCTCGTCTTCCCGTTTTACCATTACTTGGGTCTCGGTCGTGAGGGCCTCCTTACAAAGCGCTTGCAGGTCCTCCGGAAAAAGCTTCTTGCCTGGCGCCACTTCTACCTTAATTCGCGCGCAGCTGCGCTGAGAGTGCGGGACTCCATATACTCCCCTTTCATCTCGCGCATGTTCCGCCAGCTCCGCGGAGCAGGGGCAGGCGGAAGAATACACGAAGGCAAATTCGACATAGCGCCGCACGCGCTTCTTCCTATCAATAACCGCTTCGTAAGCGACCTTATAAAACTGGAAACCTGAAAGCCCACTTCGGAGACTCTGTTGAAGAATGGGATATGAAAATCGCATCTTCACACGTGCATCGAAACTCCCCACACTCCGCAAATATCTCTTGAGAACTTTAGGGAGGGTATCGACAGTGAAGAGCTGGTCTTTGAACTCGTAAAAAGACCGCACGATGCGCGACATATTAATGCCCTTCGTTGCCGCATCTAACGAGACAGTCCCATCAATACGGCATTCGACAAGCGGGCTTACCTTAGGACTCTTCCCGCGAATGTGCAGGGGCAACTTAAAGTTGGATACCCCCACCTGAGGAATAGGAACCAAGGCACCTTCGATGGCCTCTTCGGCCTGAAGCATATCGGGCATACGGGCCAGATATTCCTCTGAAGCCACAAAGCCGTGTTCATACTTTCTAGAAAGCATGGGGGCATTGCCCTTTCTCTTATGCAAATACATGCGCTTTCTCATAACAGCTCCAAGGGGAGATTCAGACAATGCGGCGGAATATGCGATTAAAGACTCTTTGCAGGAGTCGGCCCGTAATACTCGGCCCAATTGCGAGGAGTCTCGATAAGACGGATCACATGAAGGGACCCTGAAGGAATACGCGGAGCAATGCGATCCCATAAAGTAGTCACGAGATTTTCTGTGGAGGGAAGAACTCCTTCTAGAAAAGGCACATCCAGATTCAAATTTTTATGGTCGAGCGGATGTACGACCTGCTCCTCTAGAATCCTTTTAAGGAGACCAAGCTCAATAACAAATCCCGTCTCGGGATCTGGGGAGCCTCGCACCCCTACCTGCAGAACGTAATTGTGGCCATGGAAATTGGGAGAATTGCACACCCCAAAGGTTTCTCGATTCCATTCATCAGAGCGTGCCGGATTATGTAAGCGGTGAGCCGCATTAAAATGAACTTCTCTGAATACTACGATTTCCGGCATAAGCCCCCCCACACACACGTTCAGCACGAGAATAGCAGCTTACCCGACGTTGAGGCAGCGCAGCGCAAACTTATCAGGCGAGGCAAGTAAGCTGCTGATATTACTAGCGAGCGAGCTACCT
>JBIKWF010000021.1:0-49683 GCA_044356455.1 Bdellovibrionota bacterium
TCACTCCTTTGGTTCTTCTCTCAAACCCCTCGATGTCTAGACATATCTATAAGCGGCTTGCTACCGGCTGCAATAAGTGGCTCGCTACTGCTGCTGCTTGGCATTCTCTTGCTGGTACCGCTCTATGGAGAGTTCATGCTCTATGGCGCCTTCGTTCATGTCTTTTGCAGTACCATCATTGTTCTTTGGGCTCTGCTCTATTCGAAGTCTGAAACATATTGGATAAGAGTGGGATTGCTCGTAGCAAGCTGCATCATAATGCGCTTCTCTTACGGGCTAAATTTGGGGGATATGCTTCTTGCCTCTGGGCTTCTCTGCCTGCGTGAAAGCATCCAGGTTCGTCACCTGCATAGACGCTCGGTTCGCTGGATCATAATTGGCGCATTAGGCGCAGGATTAATGGTAGGCGCATTGATTTGCTTCATGCGCCTACTCCCAATCCTAGGGCAAGGTGGCGGGGCAACCGCGATATCCCTTGAGTTCGTTCATCTTGGTTTCTTGCTTGGTCTTGTGGGTTATGCACTTGGTGCGCGAACTTTTAATTACTCATCAAAGACGCAGCGCCTTCTTGAATTGGGCGCGCTCTTTGTTGCATCAGCCCTGATCGTCCAGACTGTCCTGCGCGAAGCGGGGGTGCCTATTGGGTACTATACGTTCAAGTATACCCTTTACCCAGCACTTATCAGCATTCTTCTCTCTTCTGCTTTAGTAATGCTCGCCTTGGGCAAGTGGTTGCGTCGGGAGGGGGTGAGAGGAGCTATCCCCTCTGCCTTCTTTGGCATCGCGAGCCTTTTAACGCTTACCTATGCGTATGCTCCCTATCGTGACGACGTATATCAGAAGGCTTCGATCACGATTCTAGAACGCGATCAGTGGAAATTTTTGCGGACAGAGCTTGAGGTACGGAATAAACAATTTGGTGGTTATATCTCAGGAAATTGGCCACGCTTTAGCTTTGTAAATGGCCTGCTTCATCGAAAGAACGATATCTTTGCATTTTCCGATGGCCGATTTCGAGCCGAACCTGGTTACTGCATTTTCTGGGAAAGCTCAGAGGAAAGCTGGAGTTGGCTCATAAAAAACACAGCCAGGTTTAAAGGGAAGGTGACACACAAGCTAACTGACTTAGTTGAGGTCGTTTCTCAAACTAACCCCTCGGCGCTCTCAAGGGTCCAACTGCCTTCGGGAGAATTCTCAATTTTATGTCTGTAATCTGGCCCATAATAGAGACAGTTCTTTTCTGAGGAACCTTTTCAATCAATTGCACCAAGCGCGCAGCGAGAACGCGGTTGGCAATTTCTCTTTTGACCTCTAATAATTGAGGCTTTACGGATGCTCTTGAGATAATGATGTCTGAGCCCAAGGAAATACCATGCGCAACCCTTACCTCTCTTACGGCACTGCCGCAGCACTTCTCACCACCGCCGGTTGCGCAGCCCTTCTTAGTTCCACGAGCGACTCACTCTCAATTCTTGGTGCCCTGATTATTTCCCTAAACTTGAGTACCTGGCTCTTAGTTGCCTGGGATAAGGCAATTGCGGGACGGGACTACACGCGTGTTCCGGAGAAAGTCCTTCTGTTTCTCGCATTCATCGGTGGCGCGGCTGGTTTGCTTCTTGGGATGAAGCTCTTCCGTCACAAGACAAGGAAGGGTAGCTTTCGATATGCGCTGATAGCCATCTTTGGCATTCAAGCCCTACTAGTACTTATAGTGCGGCGATATCTCGCCCAATGAAGGAGCTCTGCCCATGAACCTGAGTGCGCCAAGCCCAGCCGCGCAGAACTCACCTCAGGCGCGAGAACCCGTCTTCTCGCAGCCCAGGCCCGTCCGCATGGGGGGCATTGCCTCGTTCATTATAGGGATTGCTGCGCTTGGACTTAAGTTCTGGGCCTACGAACTTACCAATTCCCAAGCAGTGCTTTCCGATGCCCTCGAAAGCATTGTGAACGTGGTCGCTGCCGGCTTTGCGCTTGTAGTAATTCACTACGCCGCGCGCCCGCCCGACGATGAGCATCCTTACGGTCACGGAAAAACCGAGTTCTTCTCCGCCGCCTTTGAAGGCGGACTAGTAGTCTTTGCGGCGGTCCTGATTTTGATTGATTCAGCCCTCGCACTCACGACCGGTCATGTCGTGCGAGAAGCCGATTCTGGCCTTATGGTACTTGGTGCCGCGGGGCTACTGAATTTAATTTTGGGAGTTATTCTTCTTCGCGTTGGAAAGAAGCAGAATTCTCCGACGCTTGAGGCAAGCGGCCAGCACGTGCTTAGTGATGTATGGACGACAGGCGCCGCACTTGTGGGGCTCATGCTCGTGCATTTCACCGGGGCCCAATGGATTGATCCTCTGCTTGGGCTTCTCGCCGGCGCCTATCTTGCCTTCGTTGGACTTCGCATCTTAAGAGCGTCGGTAGGCGGCCTACTCGACGAGCAAAATCGCGATGTACTTTCGCACCTTGCGACTGCGATTGATGAAGTACGGCGAATGGGCATCATTGGGGTTCACGGAGCACGCATCATGCGCTCAGGCACGTATCACTATATAGATGCGCACGTGATTGTTCCCGAATTCTGGGATGTGAAGCACTCCCATGATGAAGTCAACCGCTTTGAGCGCGAGGCGATGGAACGCTACAAGTATCAAGGCGAGATTCACTTCCATATCGATCCTTGCCGAAGGAACTACTGCAAAAAGTGTAATGTTTCAGACTGTCAGATTCGGCGCGAGGATTTCAAAGAGAAAATAGTGCATTCGCTGCATGAGATTGTCTCTGAAACTTCCACGAGAGATTGAACATTGTGGTTGCGGTGTTGGCTATTAGATGCAGAAATCTAGATCTCAACTCCCAGGCGATGCAGGGGCGTTTCGCGAGCGAAAATTATACCGCGAAGGACGCGATGGACACAGAGGTGAGTTATTAACAAACTCCCTTTGGCCTATCGAAAGCTGGGATGTACGTCTTCGCTAGGGATCTGAATTTCGTCAAGAGCAAGGCCGGACTGCTTTATTTTCTGAGCTGCCTGTATAAGAAGTGCCCTGCGACCTGGTCCACCTATAGAAAAGTCTTTTTGAGGATCTATTCGATAGAAATAAACTGTGACGTCAGAGACAGAACGAATTCCCCCAACTGTCGTAATCTTGTATTCTGCGCCCACACCGATATTCGTTGCGTCCTTGGGGCTAGGAATGAGCACTGAAGTCCTTCCATTACTAACTGCCCTTTCTGGGATCTGAAGCCCACCTGACTCGGCGCGACCCCGACTAGTAGAAAAATCCTCCAAGCTGTATACCTTTGATTCATCGCGCCGATAAGCCGGAGCACCCTGTGCGGGTTTGAACAGTGACGCCGCTATATCCAGCACTCTCTTTCTCACATCTGGGCCACAGTGAGCTTTCCCAATCGTGTCGATAGGATCCAACCACACTAACCGAAGAGTGGGGGCCCCAGAAACATCATTTGCGGGGCAAAGCATTACACCAACTTTATCCTGTAGGCCTTTTAGGTCCTTAGGTAGCTGTGGGGCAATGGTTTTGCCTAGAGAAAGAGAAGTGCTGGAAGCGGTTAACATGAACACTCCTTAGTTTCTTTCGACTCTGAGCTTTGCGGAGAATCCAGTCGCCGCTCTTAGGGTCAAGGTAAAGGGATCAATATAACGACTAGTCGCAACAGCACTGTTGATCTGAGCAGGTGCGACGTAGCCAGCTTGGCAGCCGCTTCGATTGTTCTGCAGCGCGAAGATGCCCCACGGTGCCCAAAGAGTTATATTGTCAAAGCCCGCTTGACCAATGGTTCGTTCAATCCCGTCGTATTGAGCGTACACCGCAGCTTGTGCCGTATTCGCTGCACTAGCGGATTCGCGAAAGCGCATTTCGGCACTTACCCCAAGTACGCGGCCCAAGGCCGGCTCTATCAAAGTCGTTTTTAAGGTACACCCGAAATCTCCTGCGCACATTTCGCGCAGGTCCACCGTGACACACTGATTCACACCGGCAGCAACCGCCACCGCATCAACGCGGCCAGCAGGACCCTGAGCGCCCACAGGCCCCACTGGTCCTTGAGGACCTACTGCTCCCTGCGGTCCAACTTCCCCACGCGGCCCCTGAGGTCCCACGGGACCTGACTCACCAGGGATCCCGCGTTCGCCAACCGCACCTCTCTCGCCTGCTGGTCCGCGCTCACCCGTAGCTCCCCGCGCCCCCGTTGGCCCCGCGGCTCCGGCTGGCCCAACCTGACCTGGCAACCCTTGCATACCTTGAGCCCCCGTATCTCCGCGCTCGCCCTTAGGGCCCGCGGGAAGACCAGAGATGCGCTCGGCTACGGCTTGCTGTGAGGCTGCAAGCGCAAGAGACGCCACATCGCCTTTAGATACTAGCCCGGTAACGAGGGAGAAACCTTTGGGACAAGCTACGCCTTCTACTACTTTAAACTGAGCCTTAGGGCTCTTCTTGTTTTGACAAAGTAACGTCTCCGCCGAAGCTGGAGCGCCTGAAGCGAGCACAGAAAATGTAACCAGTACCAAGAGTGATGTGTTTCTTGAGCGCATAAATATACTTCCTGAAATAAAAACCTGGAGTTCGTCTAGCCGCAGAGCCCCTGCGCAACCTCGAACTCACAGATGGAGTTATGTAGATGGGAAAGAGGAATTGGCCTAAATCGCGGCTTTTAAGCGAGTTTTGGCGAAGTTATTGGAAGTAGAAAATTACGCTGCCTGTAAGTTGCACTGCTGACCACCTACGTGCGCCGTGGCAATGTGCCTGACTCCGAAATCCAAATCCATGCTCGCCGTCCAACTACCACAAGCGACTACGCCTTCGATGATAGTGGCTCGTGCTCATGACTCCACACTTGAAATTGAGCCATCATTTCCCCAGGCGCTGGGATGGGAGCGCTGCTTGGCTTCTGTTTGTCCTTGTACAAAGCGTGGATAGCTTTGTTGAACACACTGAGAATCCTGCTGTAAGTACCTTTGCGTCGCAAGTGTTCTCCATCCCTTTCCACATACACTTTGTGACCTTCAATAATCACCTGTAACGCCGGCCGATGATCCGGATTGCATTCCTGCGCAAGCTCGATGAGTAATGCTCCTTCAATTCCCGAACCATCCATGCGAACACTATTAGCCCAACTATTGGCGACCGAACCTACTGCCGATTCACTGAGTTTACTGACCAGATCAACGTCGAGTTCTGAAGTATCAATGACTCCTTTTCGTTCCAGAGCTCCAATTTGATCGCCAATCTGCACACCACGCATTATTGCAATAGTGCAGAATTGTGTATTGGGAATGACAAAATGTGAGCCGTAGCCAGTACCCCCAAGCCGCAACTCTGCGGTTGTGAGAATCTGCTTGAGCTGCTCATTCGTGAGCCCACCACATATCCATGGATGGGCGGAAGCAAGCCTTGCGTACATACAATACAAGGCTTCTCTGCCGCTGGGTCTAGATTTTTCTTCCTTAATTTGATGTGCTTCGCCTAAGATGGCGTCTATCACCGCACGTCGAAAGCCCGCCTGCATTGGGGGAATAAGCTTGCGATATTCCTCAAGCACACTCCCACGGTTCCCAAAAAATGGCTGCTTCTTATTGCTCGTCGCCTCGTCATCAACGTATTGGGCACCTTTTTCGAGGACATGCATAAATGCAGACATCAGCAGTTCAGCCGGGAACTTCCGTCCTACATCACGGGCGAACTCGCAATGATACAAGAACTTTTGGCGTAAGAAGTCAGGCACGTATTCCTCGCATGACGAAACAGAGGAAAGCGCCCCGGCTATCTGCTTCCAATCACGGCCTCCTCTCGAGGCGAGGTGGCTGTGCGAATTTCCTACCAACGCCGAAACAATCTCTGCGGAGATGTATGTCTCGCTTTGACTCGCTGCTAATACGACAGCTCCGATGGCCTGGTTTACTTTCGGTGACGGCGGATGTGTAGCTAGGTCTGGGTGAAAAGTCACGTTATCAAGCAGTCCCCAGCGCTTAGAGACCATGGCGAGGAGCGCTACGTTAGTAATGGCTCGAGGTAAAGTTGGAAGTTCCTGAAGACTTATCGGGCTATCGAAAGGGCATCGCACAGTCTCGAGTTTAACGAGGCATCCAAGAAATCCTTCGCGAGAGACCCAAGGCTCGCCAATCTCCCTTTTCGGCCCTGATAACGTGGAGGTAGACCATTCAGCGTAAACATTGCGGAAAAGGTCATTCTGTAGGCCGGCATCGAGGCAGTTAGCAAAAAACTGACTCAGTGCTGCCATGGTGAGTGGTTTATCTGAGCCGGTACGACCAAAAATGCTTTTCAAGAGTGGTTTGGGCAGACTGTCCAATACCTGGGGGAGAATTGCTCCTTGCACAGGATTCCGAGCGCCGAATACCGCACAGAGAGCTTCGGACCTTTCCCTATAGTCGTCTATTCCATAGGCTTCCATGAGAACTGAGAGATAAGATGT
Organism: Bdellovibrionota bacterium; assembly: GCA_044356455.1. GTDB lineage: Bacteria > Bdellovibrionota_C > UBA2361 > UBA2361 > JBGSMV01 > JBGSMV01. Next base: position 6,442 of record JBIKWF010000021.1, read on the forward strand.
TTTTTGTTTTGAAGAGAGTTCCCCAGAATCAACCTTTAGCTGGATCTGACCCTGCAACTGCATCTCACTCATTTCCTTTGGAGCTTGCTTCCATTTTTTCAGATCCTCGTTTTCTAACCTATGCCGCTCGAGTATGTCGTGGCGAAGCCCTTCGATATCACTCGTTAGAAATGATTGAAGACGCTCATCGAGACTAGTAGCCTTGGGTGACTGCTTTTTCGAAAACTCAAATTGTGAATCCATACTTCTTCCGATAAGGCCGCTACATTCTCTTGTCTGCGGCTCATTACTTAGATTTGCCTTGGAGTTATACGGAAGCGGAAGAGAGGCAGGCTTAATTTGGCTACTTCTATGACTTACGCAGCGAAGTTCTTACTCTGTGCAATTTTCGCCAAAGCTCGCACTTCCCTGCAACACGACTAACAGCCGGGAATACCTATGAAGAGGACCAACAAGATAGCAAATAAAGACGAAGCTTAGCGCAACACAAGCAAGCACTCTTGGTGCGATACTCGTTGTCACCAATGGCTGCTAGGAAACACGCGGCGGGTGGAAAGTGAGCTCCTCTCTATTGAGCCAGGATTGGTCCTACTATCCAAACCCCGAGCGGGGCAGGAGAATTCGCAGGCTCGTAGATGACAGCGCCAGCGAAATCTCTTCTCTCACCCGCTACAGAAACGGTTACGCCAGCTGCCGTTTGACTTACTAGCTCACGGACAGAGCCACGTGCAGGATTCGTCGACACGCGGCAGACTTCTCTTCCTGCTGCAGTAGCGCAGGATATAATCGCATCATCACCCCACCCCGTAAGTCCCATTACCTTCGAACGTAGGTCGGCAAACCCCACAAGCCGCGCTACCTCTTGAGTTGTCGCACTAAAAATTCGGTCGTCTTCATCGAGCGCTGGCGTCACGTACCCAAACTTTGGGTTCCAATATAAAAGAGAGTCCACTCCAAGCAGACGTAGATGTATAAGGAGCTCTTGTTGCATATCATTGTCTCTAAAGAGGTGCCGTGGGTTCAGCCCAAAGCTTCTAAAGGCTACCCAGGGTGATACGCCCGCACCGAGCCCTGACAGAATACTAGCCTTGGCACTGTTTAACTCGTACCGAAGCGCGTTGAATGGAGTTGCTTCATACGGATTGATTCCATCAAGCCTTAGATTCTCTATGCCATTAAGGTATCCATAGAGAGATGGCGCGTGGTGTGTCCCAACCACTTCCCCTCTCGAGTAGAGATAGGTGCGATTTCCAAATCGGTCAGGGATGCCTAGCTCCTGAGGCCGAGCCGCCCACTCATAATTCGAAATCTTGGCGTTCGGAAACACCGCGAGAGTTGGCTCAACCACTGCTTGCCGATAGTAATCGGCAATGCGCTCCTCCATTACGGAGTCCCAGATGAAAGTGGGATCCCCAATAGTATTCCTCGGAGTCCTCGCGGAAAGAATCTGTCCAAGTCCCCCCTGCCCCGGAAACCCTCGAGCCCTGAGGCGCGGCAGAATGTCCGCTTGATAACGAGCATCCTGCTCAATCGCGCGAAAACGGTCGGAAAGATCACTGCACGCAACTCGAAAGAGAGGCGGGCTATCGCATTGCTGAAGGCCATACGAGAACATGTAGAACTCTTCAATATCAAAAACATGATAGTCGAGTTTTCCCCCGGCAGCTCGAAAGGCTTCGAGAAACGCACGCACTCGGCGGGCAAGGCTTTCAACTCCATGGTCCCACCACAGCCCAGCGAAGCGCTTTCCGGTCACCGGATCCAACGTGCTATCTGCAGGATTGCTATGAAAGACTGGATCCGCTTCGGTAGCGTAGTTAAAGTCCCAGAATCCTAGAACTCTATGACCCTCGGGAGAGCGACTCACTCTCTCGACTACCTCGCGCATCAGATCCGGGCGGCGCAAACTCGCCCATTCGATTTGTACGAGACCGTCTGACGGCTCTCTCACCTCCCCCCACGCATACGTATACAGTGAGACTCTCTCGACGCGCTCGTCGCCCTCGTTTGTGTCATTGACGGCGCTGCAGCCTGGGTCAACTGGGTAATCTGCAAGACCATCGCTATCGTCATCAAGGCCATTACTGCAGAGCGCAGGAGCTGCGGCCTGGGGAGTAGGTGTTAGGGTGGGAGATGGCGAAGGTGTTACGGTTGGAGTTTGAGTCGCTGTCGCAGTTCGAGTCGCGGTTGCGGTTGCGGTTGGGCTCGCAGTGCGGGTGTTAGTTGGCGAGGATGTCGGCGTAAAGGTCTGAGAGGGTGCAGCGGGAGGAGCGGTAGTCGCTGTAGGGTTCGGAGTCTGGCTAGAAACAGGTGGAGCCGTCGGTGTCACCTGGCTTTCTGGAGAGCGGCACTCGCCGCTACAGACGGTGAGCATCTTTTGCGCTGCACTCTTAGCTCCGCACGAGCTCCGCACCACCACGCGGGCCTTAAAAGTTCCAGGTCTCGCGTATCTAAAATAAACTGAGGATTTTCTCGTAACACGCGACTGCCTGTCTCCGGAGAAGAAATGAAAACGTAGATTCTCGCCAAGACTCTGAGCTGCGTTAAAGCGCACACGCGACGAGGAGGTTTCCTCTGGAACAAGCAGGATAGCTTTTGGTTTTCTGCAGTGGCTGCGGCTCGCAGGAGAGGCGTTACTGTCCCTCTCTCGATAGGACTCCGCGCCTACTACGCGCGGGCAGAAGACGGCGAGCCAGAACAATATCAGCGCAAAGCTACTGAAAGAGGTGAACCCAATTGAAGTGAGAACCTTATTCTGCATACCAGTCTCCTGGCTGCACGAACACCAACCCACGAATCATTTCGATAAATTCTTAGGAGCAAACTTTGTGCCGATTCATTAGGCAGTCGGCAGGAAGGGCGGTACCTGCAAGAGCAATCCCGCGAAATTCTCATTTTGAAATAATCCGTCAGTCCGGTAGAACGCGGGTAGAGTTCCTGCTCATATCCTGAGTATAGAGTGTCTCTCATGAGATTCTTCTTCCGAAAGCAGCAGGAGAAAAGTTATGGCTAGTCAGAATCAAGATACCAAAAGGGGAAATGGAACACCTCAGGGCTCCCCCAAGCAAGAGGAGGCATTAAAACCATCTTTCTCAGAACTTCAGCCACAGGGTGAGAATATTTGGGGGAGCCTATCCAGTTCAATTGACCTGACCAAGACACGCCCTGCGCTTCCTGAAAGAATTTGCACGCGCGGAGCCCCTGACCCTGAGATGATCAAGAGGTTGGAAGAGGCGCTTGAAATCATTCGCAAGCAAAGGTGGCCTCGTCCGCCTAAGACTCCTTAAGTCAGCAACGAACTTGGACTTATAATTACGGTTAAGAGCCTGACGACACACCACAGCATTGGATATTTCATTTTTTCTCTCTGTGCCCTCTGTGGCTTTTTAAAACTTTAAGTCAACCACAGAGGGCACAGAGTTCACAGAGCGGACTTTCTCAGAGCCTCCCTAACAGTACGAATGGTTCCAAGATGCACACTCGCCATAATATTCATCGAGGTCTCGTTGCCCTACATGCTGCAATTGCACCATGCGCTGCTGAACTTGAGAGAACTTTACTTTCTCTTTTGGGGACGGACGAGGCGTCTGTTCATGGAACGCTCAGTTTTCCCTCCGTGGATGACCGTAGCCCTCCAATAGTCGATCAAGCGAAAGCTGCAATATCAAACCGTGCAGAAGGAATTCATCTGAGATATCGGTGCGACGCCATAGTGGTAAAGGGCGCCGCCGCATTGGCTGCCAGTGTCACCGATCGTCCATTCGACGCCACCTTTGATGAGATTATCGTAACGCTAGAAGGAGTCCCCAACTGGGCTCGTCATATTCTAAGTCATAAGGACGATGGTTCGATGCTACCATCCCCATTTGGGCCTTTGCTGTCCCGGCTACGTGCTGCAGCTTCCCGACAAGCAGCCCTCAATGAGGCGAGGCGAAGAGGAGTCTCCCTGGAGATGTTAGGCGATGGTACGCCTCCCATTCCACTTCCTGGGCCAGGATTTGAAGGAGGGATCAAAACATTAGAACTCATGCGAGAGTTGGCCGATTCAGTCATCTCTGCCGATCGTAAGCACATTGATGAATATGAAAAGGGATATCAATTGGCTCGAGCTATTTTTGGTTCTGACTCGCGACTCACTCGGTTGTTATTCGGACTGACTAGGTGACGACGAAACGTTACCGTAGCTTACGAGTGGGACAATTGGCGAGCCTTCGCGATTGACGAAGCAGCGTAGCTCATTCGCGGAAGAAAGAATACTCAACCGCCCAAGGCTTCCTAAGACGGAGGCGAACAAGGTTCCCTAAATGTGCGGGTATCTCGCTCCGCAATAATTACGCCCAGAGGTGCTTCTTTCCATGGAGGAGTCACCATAAGCGTACTCATAGTGATTGTCGTTCATTCAATGATTCCCACTGTGGGTAGATGCATCCATGACTGTTCTCCTTTAAGCGTTGAGGGCGTTTAAATGAGAAACAACAGTCATAGGTTTTTTGGTCTTGATGCGGGAATAAACACGGTTGAGGGGAGTACCTTCAGCCGTGTTCGTTCAATAAGTAAGCAGCCGCCAGCCCGGCACTGCTTACAGTCGCATCTGGGCTTAGGGCAGGTGGATGAAAGATTCAGATCGTCGGCTGTATAGAGGCGTCATTTTTGTCACGGTCTTTTATGGGGGCTTTCTTCCTCCCATGGTCATCACGGGGGAGAGAATTGAGGCGAAGGGTCTCTGTATCCTTCTTTGCATCATTGCCTCGCTGTTCCCGGCGTTCTGGCTGGCAGGAAGGGTGGTGGCAAAAAAATAGCAACAGGTTTGGGGATGGAAGGCTCGAGACGAAAGTCGCCTTCCATCCCCGATAGGAGGTAGAGACTGTTGTTTCTCAATTTTTACTTTCCCCCGCTGTGCAAAGTGGCGCTATTGTTTAGTGGATGGATGTTTAAGGGTATCGAACGGTAACTTTACCAGGAGAGCTTACAGGTGGAGGTGTAAAAATCTATTCTACGAGACATACCCCCTAGTAGATTCTCGTATAACCCTTTCAGCTCTATCTATTAGTGAGACTCCGCAGTAACCAAATAGTCCCACAGATATTTTAGAATCTGGCCCGATACCTCAAGATGAACCTTGGCCTTTGTCTTGCATAGTAGCAAGTATGGCAAGAGCTATTGCTAAACATAATCGTCGAAGAGCAGGGTCCGCAGGCGCCTCTACTACCGAGTATATCCTGCTCCTGGCCGGCAGCATGTTGTTCGTTACAGCTGGCCTCTCTCTTTTTCAGCAAACTATAGTCGAGAAAACTGTTGAAGCCTCAATTCAACTTGAGCTAGCGGAGGTTGAAGACGGAGGAGGCACTTACGGAGTACGCAGATGTACTGCCATTCTTGCTGGCCTAATAAATCCTAGAAATGAGGAAGAGCTTACCTTCTGTTTGGGAGGAACTCGCGCCCCTGCCGGCACCGGGAATGAATTGAACCCAAATATCCGCAATCCGACTCGATAATAGATCTAGCCGTCATATCTCACGGGATCCCTTCGGGTCCGAGAGATTTCCGTTTAAAATCGGCCATCCGTGCCGATTTTAAACATCGGCCCCTCGGGACCCGCGAGATATGAATACTAGCAAATTCTCCTATAGCCCTTCCCGTTAGATCCATTAGCGAAACCCCGCAGTTACTAATTGGCCCCCGACATGCTTTCAAATATGCGCCGATACCAAGAAAACAATCTTGGCCCTGGATTTGCATACTAGCGGGTATGGCAAGAGTGATTTCGAAACTTAATCGTCAAAGAGCAGGGTCCGCAGGCGCCTCGACTACCGAGTATATCCTGCTCCTGGCAGGCTGCATGCTGCTCGTCACGACTGGCCTCTCACTTTTTCAACAGACCTTAGCTCAGAAAACTGTTGAAGCCGCTTATCAACTTGAGTTAGCGGGAGTCGAAGACGGAGGAGGCACTTACAGCATCGTAAGGTGTGAAGCTATCGCGCGCGGCATTATTACTCCGAGAAATGAGGAGGAACGAGTTGCGTGCATAAATGGCGCGCGCCGAGCTGTCGGTTCTGGCAACGAGCAGAACCACAGTATTCGCAATCAGATTCCGTAGGCTCAGAGTATCTGAATTCTCGTAGCTCCAACCTGTAATCCGAACACCTTACTTATCCTAGAGAACCTCTGGCCCTACTCTCTTACTAGTTGCTCTTTCATTAGGCTAAGATCCGATTCCTCAAACCATGCCTCCGGGCCTGCGGCGCTTCTAACCAATGCCCATCCTGGGGCACGCGCAACAATGAACCCGGTTTCTCCAGGAGACCTGATTATGATCGGTGAAGCGCTCTGGTTTGCACTAGTTCTGCCAAGCGCTCTGCGTGTTATTGTCACCTGTTCACGAGGCCCCCGCGTTTCTAGCGGAGGTGAGGCAGGGCAATTCTGGACTATAGCAGACTCGGGTTGCTCCTTGAGGGTAGCTTGCTTGACCCACGCCGGCCGGCCGGAAACCAACCTGACAAGCGCCCAGTCCCGGGTTCTGGTCAATACAACCGTGGTCGCTCCGGATTCCACCATTTCGACCACCGGTGCATTCTCTAAAGGCGCCTTGTGAGCAGCCGTATCTTTTATGACCGTCGCACTAACAAGACCCGGTCTGCAGCGCAGAGCCTGACCCTGGAGAGGACTCCCCAAGAAGCACGTCAGAATTACCAGTCCGACTAAAGTTCTAGCTCTACGTTTACTCATACTTGGTAATATCAAAAGAAGCACTTTTCAAACAATCAATGTGCGAACTAATGCACAGATTCGCCGGCGACACTACGCGGGCCTAGAGAGTTCCGGCAACTGAGCTCGGCAGCCAACCAACATTCTTCTGAAACGGTCTCCCACAATGATTCCGCCTCCACGCAAAAAGGTGTTGGGGGCTGAGCCCTACAGGTACTCAGCGCCTCTCTTTCACAATCTATCGCCGCATGCCGGGCTTCTCGCATTCTGGTTCGAGCCTCTTCATAGCGCTGGTACTCAATCTCGCAGTCACCATTCACCTTGGCACCATTTTCCTGCGCTTTTACACAATTTTCATACTCCTCTCCCCTTCTTAACTCTTCTTCTTCGCGCGCCGCCAACTCGTCGTTCTCTTGCCTGCAAGTTTCCTCACAACACCTCTGCACCGCGTTCTCGCAATAACGAGCTTGCTCCCACAACATTTTGCATCCAGGGGGGAGATGGCGCTCGATAAACCGTTCGTCTCTGCAGTACCAGTCCTCCACTATGTCAGTTGCCAGCAATGCAACAATTTCAGACGACAGAGCGCGGGTACCTCCGTTACCTGCGATGACTGGAGAGAGTGTTCCCTCCGCCTGCCTAAGTTTTTTCCCTCCGGAGTTATCTTTATCTTGATCAGGATTTACCGGATCGATGGTGGTTGGCTCAACATCAGAATCGGATGCGAATCCATTGGTGCTGATTCGGGCGGTAGTAATATCTTCATTCACCGCACTTGCGGTAGCTGCAAAGGACAAGGTGAAGAGAGCGACTGCGACGCCGAAGCATTTTTTCATACGGAAACCTCAATCTAACAACCTATGATGAAAACCAGCCCCTGGTACGGCCCGTCAGACGTTCCGTCTGCATGACCTTGCTATCCACTTATCAACCGCTACCCGCCGCATGCTTCAGAAAATGATCGAATTTTGACATTTTATTTTTGAGGCTGCCAACTCATTGTTAATACATGATTTTTCGTCCGCTGACGCGGCCTACACAGTTCCACATGGCGCAGGCAATCGGATGAAAGATGGGGGAACTGCAACTTTTTAGAATTAGTTCCCATACTCGAAACTAGTTCTAGTCTCAGCTGGCATATCTATTGCTGACCACCACGCTGGGTTGTGTGTGAAGCGCCTTAAAAGCGGGCAAGTATAGAGCTGCGAAGTCTTTGGAGGACTTCCCTCATGGGTTTCTTTCTGAAATCCCTGTACTGCCGCGCGATGAGGAGTAACCCATGGCTTGTCCTGTTTGTAACGCTCACACTCGTTCGTATCTTCAGCTCTGCGATCCGTGCATTGAGCGGAAACAACTGCAGCGTCATTCCCATCTTCACCAGACTAAAGAGCAACTAAGGCGCGCTTCAGGGGCTGACTACGTCCATAGTCCCATGCGAACTGCTAGTATCTATATTCTGGGCACCACGGTCGTGCTTTGTCTTCTTACAGCTTTCTTTCTTGCAACTGGACCGGTGCGCTCAGAGGGCCCCGCTGCTGCGGGGGCCTTTGCCCTTACTGCCGCCTTGACCCTGATCTACTTTTGTACCTATGGCCTTTTCTGGACCAGGTTGATTGTACTCGAACCACTATGGGCGATGGGGTGCTTCATAATGCCATGCCTTGTCTGGAAATATGTGAAGCTACAGTGGCACGAGTCACAAGTAAGGATTCTTAGTATAATCCACTTTGGATCGATGCCTCTTATTCTTTTAAGTTTTGCGGTGCTCGCGAAGGCGACTGACCTTTCGTACCTTGAGACCGCAGCATTGTTCTCCTCTTATGTGCATGGAGAAGAAATAAACATTACCGAATACAAGAATCACTCCGGAGACTACTTTGTTGAGGGAAAAGAACAATATCAGTATTCGGAGCTTGAAACCTCGGTCGACGAGGAGCTGGCGTATTAAGGTAATTCTTTCCATTTTTGCAGGATGCGATTTGGAATGGATGAAATGATCTGAGGCAGTTTTGGTCATGCAGCAGATAGTGTTTTAGGTGTGGTGGTAAGTTCCGCGCAATTCCTTAGGGAACTTGCGTATGAAGATTCGAGAAGGTTTTGCTCTCTGTTCTCTTTTGGTTTTTGGGCTCGCGTTCGCTAGAGTTGATTTTGCGAAGGCCCAAACTCAGTCAACGACTCCTGTGCGCGCCGCCGCACTTGGAGCGCCTCGTCTTCCTATGGGAGGGCAGGAGATGGCCCAGCAACCGACGCTGTCCGAATCTACTACGCCCCTCCCTACTTCGGAGGCCCCAATCTTTGAACGCTCCCTGCTCGCACTCGCCCAGTCTCTGCAGCGCTCTCGTCACTTACAGGGGATGACGCTTCGAACTACTCAAGACTTCTGGGAGCACGTCGGAGCCGCCAGACTTGCGGACGCTCTTCGGCGCGCCTCTGGTGAGACTGAGACAGGCGGCGCCTTAATTGCAGCGGGGCACTTTATCTCCACGGCGCAGAAGCTTGAGCCAAAGGCTGTGGGCACCGCTGTGCATCTTGCGGTCCCGGCACTTGGCGTGAGCATTCCCGTAGCCAACTTTCTAGCAGCCGAGCCGTGCCGGTCACCATCTTTAAGCACCGACGCCGTTCGTGATGGCGAACTCGCTAGTCAGTATATCACATGCCTATTCGAGAACGGCGTACGTCGCTTAGTCGCCGGTCAGTCGATTCATCAGAAGATGGCGCTCACTCATCTTTCCATTCCTCACGACACCATACAGCGGGAGCTTGAAGTAGTAGCTGCTGAGCTCGCTGCACGGCGCATCATCGACCGGTTTGCTCTTGCTCTCGTAGAGGGGAGCGGGAAAGTGTGGGCACGCGGCGCATCACGCGACGCTCCTTTCAACTTGCGTTTAGATTCCGCCTCTGTTGAGACCGCACAATCCGCCGACGAGCTTGCAGGCGAGCGCGTGCTTCAAACTAGCAGCCTCTTGGCCACAGGGTACATTCTCTATAATAAGTCACTTGGGCTCGAAGGTCATTTTGTTAGTCGCGGGTTCCTCGAGCATGCTCTTGCAGCCGGAACGGGCGCCGCCTCAGGTGCAGAGCGGGAGGAGGTTCTAGCCGCCGCCTTCAGTCTTCCGTCGTCCAGGGATAGCGCCTCGGAGTGTGAAGTTGATAATCGTCGGTATGACACCCCGGGGCTCATTACGCCACGCAATAACCATATTGCGGTGTTAAGGGGGCCGGACACGCAGAGATTCTTTAGTAAAAGGACCAGCCTCTCCGACTATCAGCTTAGCTTGGCCCAGGAACTCGAGTCGACAGGATACCGAGTCTCCTACCTTGATCTGGACCGGGAGAATGGAGACGTTGGGACCACAAATCTATCCGAAGCATACTGTGCATTAAAGAACGCCCACTCACTAATGATTATAAACCACGGTTCCCCTGACGGCTCATCAGTGATTGACCTCTCTTTTGGAGAGAGCAGACGCCTCTGCTGTGAGCGGCTTAAACAACATGCTAAAGAGTTAGGAATTGAGCTTCCTTCAAACTTCTGCTTGCGTCCAGGAGTGCCTCCTACAGAGGTTAATGAGCCAAGTGACGAGCCCTTTGTTTGGGATAGTCCTCCGCGGCGACGCCTTCTTTCATCCTTCGGTGACGGCGTGCGATGTGGGATTCAGCTCGATGGTGAGGCTCTCTTTCGATACTTGGGAAATAAGGCGGTAGTATTCAGCGAGCAGTGCTTTGGAGGTCGGCTTTCGCAGGGACGGTTAGGACACTTAGCTGAGCAAGCGGTTGCTGATCTATTTGTTCGAAGCAACGATAGCAACTCTACCTATGCGGGATCTTGTGCATATCAAACCTTAGCAAAAGACCTCTCCGGCTCATCTCACTACTGTGAAGATGGGGAGGGAAAGATTATCGAGCAGTTTGACGGAACTAATTGCACCCCAATGTCATCGCTAATGAGAATGTCTCCATCTGTGCAGGGTAGCGTTCTCATACGAGGAGCCTTCGGGACCGATGTGATAACATATGCCGACCGTGAGGAGCAGAATGATGGCTCGATGCAACTCAATTGTGACCGGTACTACTCCATGGATCCAGATAATCCAGTCGAATCTCGTAGGGAGATTTCAAATCTTGATAATAACGGCTGGCGCAAACTCGCCTCAGCCCAGCTCGGTGGTAACCCCGAAGTAGAGGTCACCTTTAATCCGCGGGTTGCCGATGTGCGCTTTGATGAGATGAATCGAAAGATGCAGGTGGTCTTCGACACTGCGGTAGACCCAGAGTCTATCGGAGTCTCTTTCGAGGCGGTGCAGTGTCCGACCTTGACGAGTGCGTCTCCCGAAGTGCTTAGTGGCGGAGGGGATGCGGTACTGAGATTCGCTGAAAGGGTAGAGTTCTCCCTGTCCCAAGGACTGCCGCTTGCCGGTAAGGACTTCTGGGTCGATGAGCGCGGAGAGCTCACTAACTTAGCCGCCGATGGCTGGCCGAATACGCAGCACAATTGGCCCTCTTTTGTACGCATAAGAATCGCCGCCCGTGCACCTAATGGAGTTGCATTAGTTGGCAACTCCCAGCAGGACAAGCCATGGCTGTTTCCTGGGCTCCCTCTCAGCAACGCGCCTGCCTGGTCGGTTTTCAACGGTGCTATCAAGAAAGGCGATGACCTCTATTTCGAGGTGAGAATCCCCTGTAAACCGCCCGTCGTGTGTAACGCTGTGAACTACGATGGCTCAACCTGCCAGCAGCCTAACGGCGTCACCTGTAGCGGAGTCAATGCTCCACGCCTTTGCACCAACGGAGAGTCGATTATCTGGGCAACCTGTGAGACTCCTCTGGACCAGGACCTTGCGCCCCCAGAGCAGTGCCTTATAGGGACACCCACGTTTGAGTCTCAGCATCGATTTAAGAGCTGGATAACCCAGATGACCTCATACAGCGGAAGCCCAGTTCAGCAATGCATTGCGGACTGCGCTATTGGATGACACATGCGCTGCGCCGGCTTGCGATCGTCAAGCGAGCCGGCGCGCTTGCGAGGCTTGGGGCACAAGACACTATCCATGCTCTGCGCCTCGTATCAAGCTAGGAGTGTGTCCCGTAGAAACATAAATCTTCATTTTGGACACAATCCGTAGGTAGGCTGTCCCGCTGCCACCACAACATGTAGTGGTAGAAATTTTCTACGGGACAGACTCCTAGGGAGCCTCTGAAAAAGCTTTGATTTCCCCTTCGCGTCATCTGCGGCCGCGGCGGAGCTTTGGCGGAGCCGGGGACGCGAAGAGCACGAGGGGGGACTTTTTCAGAGGCTCCCTAGTCGTTGCGGTAAGATTTATCTAATTTAGAGAATGGCGCGGACTTCTGCATTCTCCCACTCTCGCATCGCTCAGTACCCGTTACTCAAATCACTCACGAGCTTCTGCACACTGCTCAAGGGAACCAAACGAGCGGGCATAAGCGTTGTACACGATCTGGCATCACACTTGCTTTCATTGATGGCATGAGGAATCTGCTTACCATTATCTTTCTACTTTTTTGCGGGACCTTGGAGGCGCACGCACAACCAATCGGCGAAGTTATTCTGAAAGACGCGCAGCTTCTCTGCCGCTACGACAGTTCAGCGGAGGAGGCCAAGCTCTTCACGCTTAAGGGCAATTCTCTTGGGAACAGCGAGCTCGCCAAGCTCATCAAGAAAACCAAAACGAGAAAGGAGAATCTTAGTCGTCTCTTGAAAGCGGAACTTAAACTGCCACGCCCGGACCAAGCTAAGGTGCGGCGACTGAAGAGCCGCATCAAGAAACTCCGCGTCCGAGTGAAAGCCCTGAGCCACGCGCCAAGTGACTGTGCCGCAGAAATAGAGCGCATCCTCTCCGCGAGGACTCCGACTGCGACGCCCGCTCCCACAGAGTTTCCCGCGCCTCCGCCACCACTTCCCACAACCGCGACTCCTACGCCTTCGGTCGAGCCGAGCCCAACATTTACCTTTTCCCCGAGTCCTAGCCCTAGCCAAACGGGAACACCAACCCGAACCCCATCAGCAACCGTGACCGGCACGAGCACGCCGAGCGCCAGCCCAACTCGCACTTCAACACCGACAGCAACCTCCACCCCGACGGCTACTACTACTCACACCGCCACCCCCTCACCGAGCCCAACGGGAACACCGACTCGCACCCCCTCAGCGACAGTAACCTCCACTCCAACTGCCACTGCTACTCACACCCCTACCCCATCGCCAAGTCCAACAGCGACGGCTACCCCGATACCGCCAAACTGCAATGACGGAATCGACAATGACCGCGACGGGGCTACGGACAGCGAAGACTTCTCTTGTCGATCGGGGGCCACAAGAGAGCATGAGCTACTCAGCCAATGTCAAGATGGCCTAGACAATGACAACGACGGGTGGGTCGACGGTGCCGATAGTTCCTGCTCTTTGTACGGACCTCAGGAGAACGACGAAGCGCCTGATCCGTTTGTTACTTTTGGGTGTTCAAATGGCATCGATGATGACTTGGACGGTCTCTATGATGGGTTTGATCCCGGTTGCAGAAATGCATTCGAGGAGGAGATTGGCCCTGACTGCGCGGATGGTGTGGATAACGACGGCGATGGGGCCATCGATCAGGGGGACGTGGGATGCACTGACGCCGGGTTTGAACGAGGCGTGGTGACTGAATGTCAAGATGGCCAAGATAATGACAATAGCGGGAAGGCCGACTTCCCTGCTGATCCGAATTGCCTATCATCCCAAGACCGCTTCGAGTTTCCATTCCAATTCACCGTCGCAAACGGGGGGTATCCTGTGGACGCGGGCTCAATACTCAATGAGTCCACGACCCGCCCCTTATCGATAGTCCCGGGCCCTGCCGGGGAACTTCGTTACGCCTTCGTTGACGCCCAAGGTTCCGCCCGCCTTTCACGGCGCTCAGTGAGCGGCCAGTGGGAGTTCCTTGGCTTGGATTGGACCTGGACAGCCGATCCGACCCGCTTCCCCGCGCAGTGGCTAGGGGTGGAACAATCAATGTCCTCGCTGCGCCTCGTCTCTTCTCCTTCGTATCCGAATACGATCATAGGCGTTGCCGCGCTCGACTACCGGATTAACCAGCAGAGAATCGATACGCACTCGTCCCACTTTGGGATGAGAATTGACCCAGACATGCGACCTCGCCTGTGGAATGGTGGCACGACCTACAGCGCCTCGGGAGGAAGAGCTCTTAATTTTACTTGGACCGGAGTGCCTAACGTAGCCTTCGCCTTCGGGCAACACTTTGGGCTCCGCCTAGGAGGAACGGGAACTAGGCCCGGGGTCATCGGTAGTCCCCGTCGCCTCACCGCGGCTCGCCTGAACGGCTTGACACTTCAGTGGCAAGAATGGGGCTCAAGCGGATGGAGCGAGACGGGCGAGACGGTTCCCCTAGCAATCTCGGCAGAAGGGTCCTTAAGCGATGCTGAGATTGTAGCCATCCCAGGCCAAGACGAATTCGTTTTCCTCTATAAAAGTGATGATAATCAAAGAAACGAGCTGCCCGAAGCAACGCTCAAAGCGGCTCGCCTCAGCGGCCCCAATCTGGATCGCTGGGAAGTCTGGAATAATGGCTGGCGGCCAAACAATACTGCCGGCTCTGACTTTGAGTCGGACCATATCGCGAGCGTGTCTGGGCTCGCCTTTCAAGCAGGCGCCCTATTTGTGCTTGAAGTGGAGCGTGAGGCGCAACAAGCTCCTGAACTTGTAGAGCTACGCTATGACAGCAGCTCACAAATCTGGAATCGTATAGTTATTGGACGCGGCGCGACTCCGCGTATTGCGAGGACCGAAGGCGACGTTCTCTTTCTCGCCTATAGCCGTGAGGGCAGCATTATTCTTCGAAAGCGTGCAGGTGCTGGCTGGGAGCCCGAGCAACTGGTCACGCACTCTGCTTCGTTAACCGGAATCTCCGTCATTGGCAGCGAGCCCGTGGTTTTCAGCACGCGCAATGAGGCGGGCACGGGGCGCCTTTACGCCCATGCAACAAATGGGTCGACGCTCCTTGACGACGAGAGCTTCAGGCCGAGGTCCACACCTCCCCGGGTTGTCGCCCTTCCGGAGGAACAGGGCGTACTTGAGCTTCTGCATGCAACCTCGGTGCGGATGAAAGTTTGGGACGACGACCCGGCACCTGATGGAATAGCCAACGTTTTTCGGACCTTTGAAAGCTCCTACGGAGCGAGATCCTGTGGTCTCATGACCTGGATTCCCTCAGGGCGCTACCTCTGTCCACATGCCTTTTATCAGACCGTCACCAATTTCCCGGAGAATTACGTACCGCCAGCCGGATATGACGACGAGACTGGGCGAGGATGGGGAGGAGGCTGGGAATACTTTATGTTCCCAACCGCGTCGGCCTTTGACGAGCTGAGTGGAACTGTCTACATCGGGCACGAGATAAATCAGGGCGGAGGGGGTAACCAGCTACCAAGCGGAAAGCTTCAACTATGGAATGAAGCAGAGCTCACTCAGCATCGTGCGAGGAACCTCGCTGGCTATCCATGGCCGCGCTTTTTGGGAGACTCGTTCGGATACACCCCGCGAATAATGAGCGATTTTGACCTTCGAGCTGGAACTCAGCCCCTCAACTATCCCGCTGGCATGGTCGTTGATTCTGCAAGGCGAAGACTCTACCTTGCTGAAGCACGCGCAGATAGGGTGCTGCAGTTTAATCTCGATGAGCGCGGCAGCCCTATCCTCGCTTCACGACAAGCGATTACCGTCAGTGAAACGCTTAAGTTTCCCCAGGGACTAGCACTTGACCAGGCTGGGAACCTCTTCATTCTCGACTCAGGGAACAGCCGTATCGTCGTCATCGCCCCGAACGGAGAAGTCCTGCGAAGCTTCGGTCAATTCGGGAACGGTATCGGAGAACTTCGCTACCCCTATTCAATCTCAGTAGACTCTTCACGAAATCGCGTCTATGTAGGGGACGGCGAGCACCCAGAAATTGAAGTTTTTTCCACCGACGGAACTCCGCTCTTTCATTTCTCCTCGGTCTCCGATGCAGGCGGTGGGGCTCCTCTTGTCATTTCCCAACTTGGAGGACTTGTGGCGCACGATGGTAGGCTCTGGGTCTCTGTGAATTCGAGAAGTATCGCGCGCATTCGGATTCCGTAGAAAGAGCCGGTACGGTATTCGTTACTTCAGCGGCATTCCTAAATGCTTCCCCGAATTCTATTCGCAACCTTCGCCGGAAGTAGTGAAAGAATCCTAGAGAAAGTGTCCGGCGTAAACCCTAGTGCACTTTTTATTCGCGCATCTCTTTCCAATAAGTTTTTAGTTTCATGAGAGAATCTCCAATCCGCCCAAGATACCGAGCCCCTGATGAAATTCCAGATAGATGAAATCGGAATCGGAAGATCGCTCCCATGGACCATCCGATCTTGGACAGCTGGTGAGAGAATTTCTCCAAAATGCGCCGAGCGAAGAGGCGTGTTCATTCCGGAATTATCGCCATAAAGATTAGGATACCTTTCAATCATCTTGAGAAAGAGCGGCGTATAGTGGGCGTCCCACAAGAGCGCTCGAGTGCCGCAGTGGGCGGCGATTACCGTCACGCCACATTCAAGTGGCAAAGTCAGAACGCGTGGGTCTGCGTAACTTGCATTAGTCACTGGAACGCTAAGTTCTCCGCCCGTATGAGAAAGAAACGGGATGTGCGCTTCCGCGAGACGCTCCCAAAATTTTGTAAAGCGCTTATCAGAGCAATTGACGTTCTGGCAGTTCGGCAGGAGCTTAAGCATTGCCGCCCCTGACTCGATACATCTCTCGAGTTCATCAAGCGCGTCAGGACGTGCGGGGTGAATGGCAACGGCGGGAATGAAACAATCTGGGTACTGCCTCGCCAGGGCGAGGACATAGTCATTGGGCGTGTAGAACGAGCCAAGATTTTCACATGGCCGTCCACTCTCATCGTAAACTTTCTCATGCGCGAGAAGTATTGCGGCATCTAAGGAAGAATCTCGCACCATCTCCACAAGCCGCTTCACGTATAGTTCGTCAAGTCCCGACTCCAGAGCTGAGGCAGGAAGCCCTAGGCTCGAAAGAATAATTCTTGAGAGAAGCTTGTGATAAGGCTTGCGTAGCCGCAGCCAACAGCCACTGCCCGAGGAGCCGTCGCCTAGGACGTGGACATGCGCGTCTATTCGTATGGTCTTTCCATTCTTCATTCTTTTATAAGGCTGAGGCCCCTGAATGGTTTGGTTGCTAAACCAGAAAACAGCTTGGGAGAAGTATGCCAATCCTTCGGCGATGGCACCACTCCTCTCTTACCTAACAACTCTGCATCTATAACCACATGCTCTTCGCAGTCTCATCTCAGTTGCTCACGCTTTATTCAAGGCTTGAGTGTACTGATAAACTTCCTGCCCCGTCGCATTTAAGGTGTTCTCGCCTCAGTGCGTTTCATGAGTTACCGCTGCGAATTTCTTATTTTGAAACACACCATTGGGACACCCATAACCTCCCCCTTGTCCAGGCAACCTTCCCTCGAATACTCCGAATATACGTGGATAAGAGTCTGTCCTCTAGAAAATCTCTACCACTACATCCCGCGATGGTAGGTAACGGGACAACCTAACTACGGAATGCATCCTAGGTTGTCTTGTTGCTAGACTCCGGAGTATCGCCTTGTGCACGGAGACGAGGCTGGGCGTCGCCGATAGGCGAAGGCGGTGAGGATATACGAAACCAGCTCCAGATAAAAAACTCACTCGAAGGAGAGCGCGAATGGCGAGCGGTGATACCGGCGAGAGCCACCAGTTGCCAGCCCTCGCCCCTAATTCAAATTACCACTTCCGGTAGCAAGAGTGGCAATCGGTGTGCGCTCATTTGTTATATCACCCTTGTATGGTCGATCGTCTAATTAGTTCAACAGAAGGTGCTCCTCCGAACAAAAGTTGTCCATCATGATCTATGACTGCTGAAACATGTGATGGGCCAAGGCCAATGTGAAATCCTAATAATCCATCTATACCCACGAGCGAGTTGGGACTTACATGGTTGAGGCTAATGACTGCGCCTTCGCCTACTATTATCGCCTTACCTTCAATTTTCACACCCTGATAAGCAAGAAGTTCAGCTATTGGCATCGTACGTGCGGCTTCCACGACTTCGGAACAACCCGTAGGGTGATTGCGATAATATGCTTCTAATTCAGGTTGTTTAGCTATGAGTGCTCTAAGGGCTGGACGGACCGTAAGATTTTGGCCCCCGTTATTACGTATCCGACTTGGCCGACAACTTTCCAATTGAGAGCGAATTTCATCAATAACATCCTGAGAGGTCTCTACCCTTAATGGGCCTCCAATTGCTCTTCCTGCATGCAACGCAAGAACCTTAATAACATTTCTCGACAAAGTAGCTTGTAATGCAGGCGCCTCAGAAAATGCTCGAGCGACGCCTTCTTCACTAATAAGTTTATGATCGATTGCTGGCGCAAGTTGTTCTTGAACAACTCTAGGGCTTCCAATAAATCCTGTCTCTAATCGCGCGTTGGTTGTTAACATGTTATATCCGTTATGCTGATAGTTTTTGTTTATTGACGGACCACGTAAGCTTCTGGGCTCGAATAAAGTTGCTTCATCTGCGGCAAGCTAGTAACGACTACAGGGGTAAAGTTGGGCAAGCCGTCTACGAACGAGTTGCTTCCGAGTTTCTGGATTATGAGGGGCTGACCATCACTCCCGACTCCGAGAACCATTCCAAAATGCGTGAGCGCCCGCTCTGATTTGCCAACAGCAACCACTTGGCCCACGCTTAGGGAACGGTCACTCTCACAAGGCGTGATACGCCACGTTGAGTAGTTGAATTTGCCGTAAGTGTAGCTAACCTCAGCTAGTCCCATAGCGAAGGAAATACAATCCGAATCGAAGGGTGTTCCCTCTCTCAAGAATCTGAGTAGCCCGCGCTCAAGTTTTTCGGGGAGCGGCAACAAGCGGCTCTCGCCCGTCGGCGAGATTTCAACAACGGAGACTCTCGTCTGCTCCGCGGAGGCGAAGGACCTCACTCCACTCAGAGGAAACGTATATGGGCGCCCCTGCTGATCGGTTTTTAACCCATTATAGCTTGTCTTCCATACCGTGGCGCCGGTGAATGAACCACTCGGCAACACCTCGTTCCCTTTGGTGCGCATTTCGAGGCCGGGATGTACCGAAACTACAAACGTCTCCGGATTGAGCTCCTGAGGAATCGGGGATTTCGACATGGCCTGTATCGGGCTCGCATTATCAGCCGAGCCTCGGTAATTCGCACATCCACCAAAAGTGGCTGATGCCAGAGTAAGAACTGCGGTTCCTATTGCTGCCTTGCAGTTGACCTGCATATCGCTACAACTCCTATTGGTTAGTCTCTCTATAAGAACGCAATCTGAGCACTGCTATGCAGCTCAAATGGGTGCGCAGTAGCGGCGGATCGCTAAGAAGCCTCTGAAAAACCTCTTCTTCCCCTTCGCGTCCTTCGCGTTATTTCGCAATATATCGCGTACCTGCAATGTTTGGGTTTAACGCGAAGGACACGAAGAGCACGAAGGATGACTTTTTCAGAGGCTCCCTAACTTCAACGATTCTCACCGCGACTGAGGTCTCCCTACTACTCAGTAATGAGCAACCGTGCGCGCTAGTGATGTAATTGATGAAATTATCAGCTGGGGAGAATTGCGCCGCAGTCTCGATGCATGCGGCGGTGAATGGTCTCCCAGGGTGGCCGCTCGCCCTTCTGAACGAGAATTCTTAGATGCCAATTCCTCCGATGACTTCGGCGCATGGCTACGCTCGAGGGACTTGAGAGTCTATCTCACCTCAATCAACCTTCGGCTCAGCACTTCACGGCTCGAGTCCATGCTTGAGCGAACTTAAGCCCTTTAAGATCTCACTCTTCGCCTCAACCCACCGGCCATTCCAACGCTACAAAGCCCGCACGCTCACCAGCAATTCAACCAACTTAAAAATAGCCCAGAGCTAGAAGCAGATTAATCAATTAGCTCATAGGGTTAGACCGTTTCTCCAATGCCCTATGCTCCATTGTTTCTGGCGGCAATCCAAGCGGCAAAATAACCGGCATATTTTTAGAAGTTGAACCATCTAACATATTGATATAAATTGTTAATGTAGCATCTACTGAGCGGCAAAATGGAACGCATTTTACTACCTGATTTGATGGAGCCTTTGCTTCCGCCGCCTGGCTCTCGGCGGCTAGAAGATCTCGCTGTTGAGCTTATTGCTCGCAACGCAAGCCTTGCCGGAAAGATTTCAAAAGAAACCGTCGGTGCCGTTTCGAAGCTAGTTCGCTCGATGAATTGTTACTACAGCAATCTAATAGAGGGGCATAACACTCACCCAGTCGACATCGAGCGCGCGCTTAACGGTGAATACTCTAAGGAACCCGCTAAGCGAAATCTGCAACTCGAGGCATTTGCTCATATCGAGGTTCAGGCGCTCATAGATAGCGGGGATGTCGAGCTCTCAAGAATAACATCGTGGAACTATATCTCGTGGCTCCACAAAGAGTTTTGCAAACGACTTCCGGAGGAGCTTCTTACTAGTCGCGATCCGGAAGCCAAGAAAGAAGTGCAGGTCTTACCCGGAGCCCTCCGCAGCGACGAGGTAATTGTCGGTAATCATTTGGCTCCAGTTGCATGCGAGCTGCCGAAATTTCTGGCGCTTTTTGAGAGGCGCTACAACGCAGTTGAGCTTTCCGCATTAATGCGTGTGATTGCAGTACCTGCTGCCCATCATCGACTTCTCTGGATCCATCCTTTTGTCGATGGAAACGGTCGAGTTGCAAGACTATTCAGTCACGCCTTTCTAAAGACGATCGGAGCTGGTAGCGGACTGTGGTCGACCTCTCGTGGACTTGCGCGGAATGTATCGGAATATAAAGAGCGCCTGGCTGGTGCGGATCGCTGGAGAGAACACGATACTGATGGTCGAGGAAGCTTAAGCCTTGCTGGACTTATTGAGTTCTGCGAATTTTTTCTTACGACTTGCATCGATCAAGTAAAATTCATGGAAACGCTTCTCGAGCCGGGGATGCTAACTGAGCGGGTACGCGAGTATTGCGCTAAACAGGTGCAGATCAAGGCACTACCACGCGGATCCTTTGAGCTCCTGCGCGAACTAATTCTTTCCGGCTCGGTCGCGCGCGCGAGGGTGCCCTCAATTACGAACTACCAAGAACGCCAAAGCCGTACCATCGTATCAGAACTAATCAAGCGTGGATTACTACAGTCGGAATCCACTCGCGCGGAATTAAGGCTTCACATTCCCTATAATGTGGTTGAAAGTTGGTTTCCACGCCTATATCCACCCCTTCAGCCCGGTGCCCTCTAACTTTTTAGGCCGCCTAACTTTGGGGGATCTCCGAAGGGGCCACTGAGGACACCCACACTCCAAATCCATGGGAGTAAAGAGTGGGTGTCCCATAATGATGGATGGCTAGCCTTCAGTCACCCATCGCCGGATACCCATTCTTGACCTGCCGCTCCCGGCGCATCTTGAAACATACTGAATATGCCGTTTTGCCATCAGTCAAATCAAACGTAGCTACTCCTCCTTCCGCAAGTAGTTCGCCTACGAGGCTGCAAGCCAAGGAAAGGTGTCGATAAGGGGCGTATTTGAAAATGGGAAGCGAAATATTGCGTGCGAGGACGCCGTTTTTCGTCCAACGCGTCTGGAATATGCCTTCGCTGCGAGGGGCAATCGTGGACATAAGAAGTAAGGGTTGACCGCGGTACATGCCATCGGCGCTCGGCTTAATCGAAGATGCTTTACTTCCTCGAAAGGGGATTTCTCTGAACGAAACGCCAAGCGAACTCCCCTGAGAAAGCTGACTTGAAGCAACTTTTGAAAGATCCACTTTCATTCTTACCAGGTACTTATCAGTGGCCTTGCCGCAGGTGTTCTTTTGCAAAAGACCAAGCACGGTGTCGGAAACAAGACCATCGGGGGAAGGGGGAGGCGTAGGGGTATTTTCATCTCCGCCTCCTGCTCTTTCGCAATATTGTTCAGGGGTAATACCCGCAAGCTCGGGGGTTCCCTCAATCAGCCGCCGATATGCCTCAAGCTGCTCCGGTGTACATTCCCCTTGCGCAGATACGAGAGCTGCACTTGCTGAGGGCGATACAAGCCTAAGCGCCTTCCTTGCGCCTTCGCTATCACGGAGCTGCATGGCATAGGAACCGCTCAATGCGATAACTGCCTGTGCGGGAGCCCCGCGTAGCCTCGCTACTTCAAGGGTGGCAGCCGCTCCACCTGGTCCCTTGAGTGTCATCTCTACGGTGCGAGTCTCATTGCCTTTCGAGATATAATAGAAATAAATGGGTGCATTGAGGTCCGTGTTCGGTTGAAGGGCATGGGCTACTTCTAGCCCTTTCCCCTTGGCCTCAATCGCAGTCTGAGCCATGCATGGGAGTGCAGGTGCTGCCATCACCACGCAAGCGATCATCAGCGCATTCAGATAATTAAATGTTTTCATATGACAACCTATTCGCTTATGCAGCGCGAACCACCACACCTTGATTACTATTTGGGTTATTAGGCTTGATCGAGAAAAAGTGGCCTAAAGAGGGCCCGAGACAGAAGAATTAATTCCCAAACACCTGCCGCCACACCTCTCGCGCGAAAGGCGTCGTGCTTGAGCCCTGGTCACGAGCATCACCGTCAATGAGCGGCAGCCGGCCTATTCCGTCACTTGCATCACGGTCCTGTATGCACCCGCCCGAGCCATTGGGACCATAGGCAACGCCGTAAGGTTCTTCTCCCGTTTGGTTTACGTCGCACACATGGACTTTTGCCCCAGTGACACCACAAGGTTCGCTAGGATCTCCGGTGGGGCCTACGTCCGCCATGCAACGTTGTCCTGCGTACGGCCCGTCCTTACATGCGCCCATACCACAAATTGCCGCGCGACCTTCACCGCATGCGGTGTTGTAGAAAAAATACCGATCGCCCTCCACTCCCATGCGCTGCTGCGCAGAAGTGCAGCGAGCACCGGCCTGCGCTCCTCCAACACAGCGACCAACTGCGGGCGCGCAGGTGTCAGGCTGCGTGATAGTTCCATGATCAACCCAGCGATGCACATAGGGCAGTAACGAAGGCACATTCGCAATAGTTGCAACTTCAGGAATGAGACTGAGAATTATTGCTGGGGCCTTATAGGAGGTAGCATTGGCACTTCTCTGATAACCGCCTGCTCCTGCACTATAGCCACCATCTATTTGGCGATAGGGATCGGCAGTGGTCTTGTTAGACTGGTCATGAAGTGTGAGTCCACGCCAATAACTAATCTCTGAATTTTCATCACCAAAAAGCCACGTCGTGCCATCAGCTGAAAGCTGAAAAAAGTCACGTTCTTGGAAAGCTTCCACGGGGCTTTCTCGGATCACGCGCTTAAGGTCCTCATCATTGATCAGGTATGCACCCAAGGATGCCGCCGCCAGGCGACCTGCATTGTGACCTCCATCGGCGGCAAAACGCCCCCCATGCTTGAGGTAATGAATGAGGTCCAAAGCGTATTGCGAGAGATACAATGCAAGCATGCTGCGCTTATCTTCCTCGTCTCCCGGAGCACGCACGAGTAGTCGAAGCAGTGCGTCATGATTTTGCATAGCAAGATTGCCGCCATATCCTTGCATATGCTCAATGGGGCGAAGCTTCTCGCCAGTCCATCCTTGCTTGGTGTCGTAACGAAGCCGAGAAACGCTATCCAATGTTGCGCTTAAAGAAGGCATGGACTCGGTAGGCTCAAGGGATGGCAAGGCTCCGACGCGGGAAAGAATGCTGTCAATTTCATACAACGGACGGTCTGTCCTTGGGCCATAGTAAGGAGGACGAAGCACTGCGGCGCCTGCTTCAGGGGGGATTTCGCTGAGCACGGTTAAGACACTCATTCGAGATAGAGCTACGCGCGGGCCGCTCGATGACAGCTCGTAACTAATCCCTTTGAGCAACATGTCTCCCGCCGTAAGAGTGATCGGGAGCGCGGGCATCAACTGGGGCGTCCAGTTCTGTACGCGCTCATCAAAGGATTGATTCTTGGGGTCCTCGGCATTTAACTGGTGGCCATTTATGAGTCGCTGCACGACCGAGCCGTCACTCTTGGTGAAACTGCGAACTTCACTTGGAGGATCCATCGAGTCGACAACGACGGGACCCTGTACCCATAAATCACCATTCGCGAATCTTCCTACCAGGGCAGGACTCGCAAAGTGAAACACCACTGAGTTCTGAGTTATCGATGAAACGACCGCCGTCTGACCAGGCGCAAGTGGGGGCTGAACGTCGCCGGGATCGAGTGTGGGGCGCGCGGGAGGAGTTGAGGTAGGAGTCGGAGTAAGCGTCGGGGTCTCTGTCGATCGGGGTGTAGGCGTTGCGGAGGGAGTCTCAGTCGGGAAAGAGGGCGCCGAAGGTGTCGCCGTTGGAGTTATGGCTGGAGGCTCAGTACTACTTGGGGGCGGCGGCAAGGTAGGTTCAGGAGTTCCACGCGCGTCGGGACATGCACCCGAACAGAGTACAATCGATACTGCCGCTGCACTCATCTTGCTTCGGGAATCTCTGACCTGAAGAGATACTCGGTATTCCCCGGAAACTGAATAAGAAACAGTCCGGCGCGCTTTCGCTGAACGAATCCGGCGACCATCGCCGAGAAAAAAAGTATAGCGAAGTTTTCTGCCCCGAGATGAAGAGGCGTCAAGAATTACTGGGCGCGAGCTATCACCCATTTCAGTGCACACTTTAAGGTTTGCAAAAGGACTTGGGCGGGAGGAGGAGGAGGCGGTAGCGGATTTGCAAATGAGCGTGGGCTCTTCGGCCAAGAGTGAGGTAGCGGCCCCAAGCATAGTGAAAGCCCCGAGGCTAAGGAGAATTGCTACTTGAGCCCTATACGGGATTCTACTATTCGTCTTCACGCCTTTCCTTTACTCGTAAGGCACGGACACCCAGATCGATTGAGAGCAACCTTTGTGCCAGAGCGATTCAGGTGAGCGGGTCGCGGAGGAAACGGCCCTTAAGGTTCAAATGAATACTGTATTCGCTCCGGGATTCTCGACTTTAGAGAACTCCGCTTAGATTCAATTTGGAGCTGAGCAAAAGATGGCTCGGGCCTCTGGAAACAGGCTGCTCACTTGGCTTACGAATCGTGCGAGGTAACCACTTCTTTAGGGATATCGGTTTGAAGAAGAATGGAATCTTCGCTCTGAAGAAAGTCTGTAGTTACGGCGCTGCAATATACGACGACAAATACCTTCTCCTAGAAAGCGCTCTTAGCGCTTCTTTCTCGGGAATCAATAATTAGGACAAATGTGAGTCGCCGCCCCTCGCAATTACAATAATCGATGGTATCAGTTCCATGAGACGTAAGAGTGAACTCTTGAAAATGGAACAAGTAATAGGAGTACCTATGATAAATCGAAAGAATATAATCGCGACTCTCACTGTCTTCATTTTCGCCTGCCTACTGGGAACGCCCTCCCAAGTTCTCGCAAACTCGGATCCTGTGCGGCAATGTGCGCTC
This sequence comes from Bdellovibrionota bacterium, assembly GCA_044356455.1. GTDB lineage: Bacteria > Bdellovibrionota_C > UBA2361 > UBA2361 > JBGSMV01 > JBGSMV01. Next base: position 31,670 of record JBIKWF010000021.1, read on the forward strand.
GCCAAGAAGAAGGTGGCTCGAGTTTGCTCGCAGAATCCACGCAGTGACTCGAAAGAATCAGAAATATGCATAAAGGCCTCCCGGGCGAAAGCGAAGGCGTGCCGGGATAGCAGGCTTCATCCCATTGAGCCGTGTTTGCAGGCCATACTGTGCGGCGAGCGCAGAGGAGAATATCGCACATTCTCCAACAGCTGCGTGATGAAGCAGCTTGGATTCCGGCGCGTCGGCCAAGCTTTTTGTAACAGTCGCTTCTAATGGGAACCGGTGCTTGAGAAATTGAAAGAGCTATTGCACCGGCACCCCTTTCGAAATGCGAAGAACTGAACCGCCCTGATTCGAAGGTTGCTTGCAGCAGCGGGACACACTCCTAGCCTATAATCTCACGGAGTCCCTTCGGGTCCGTGAGATTACCGCTCAAAAATTGGCCATCTCATCTCCGAGCCTAAGGCGCTACACCGCAGGAGCAACACCTCTGCTCCGTCAAAGTCAGCTACCAGATTTACCTAACAAAAATTCCTATTATCCCTCTATTCTCACGCTCCTTACCTAAAAGAACGTGGAGATTGAAGATGCTTTATGCAGGTGTTCTTAGTCCTTTACGATAAAGGAGTTGAGTACTTTCGCCAGGGAATGGTGTGATTCGGATCGGTGCAAATATCTCTGCGTTACAGGCCCAGCGGCGCCTGGGAGACGCCACGTCTACAGTGGCGACATCGTATGAGCGGCTCTCGAGTGGCCAGCGAATTAACCGCGCCTCCGATGATGCCGCCGGGCTTGCGGTAGCGGACCGCTTACGATCGGATCGAAGGCTCTATGGCGTAGCGAGCAGGAATATAAACGACGGCATATCAGCGCTCAATATCGTCGACGGAACGCTCGACATTCAATCTGGAATTCTTCAGCGCCTGCAAGAGCTCGCTGAGCAGTCGGCCAACGGATCCTTCTCAAGTACCCAGCGAGAGACGCTCGATGCCGAGTACCAGCAACTCGTCGCCGAGTTTGGCCGACTTGGAGACAGCGCGAGCTTCAACGGGTTACGATTATTACGAGGGAATCGGTCGGACGGCGTAAGTCGAATCTCGATTCAAGCAGACATATCGGGAAGTGCTAATTCGATAATCTCGGTGTCCGCCGGGGATACCGCACGAATGAGCGGTACGATCGACCTCTCTCGGGTTCGAGATCAAGATATCAATGGGGACGGATTCGTCGACAACTTTGATACTGACGACATTCAAGGCTCATTTACGCTGGAAGAACTGTCTTCAATGTTTGGCGGCCAGATAGCGATTGTCGACGCCTCAAATTCAGCCGGCTCCTCAAATTTAGTTGCGGTTGGGGTGCTCCGCGACCAGAATGGTTCAGGACGGTTTGAACTCATCGCTTTTGAGCGAAACTCGAATGGAGAGTACACGATCACTGCAGGATCTTATACTACCTACGACAATCTTTGGAACGGTGTACCCGGAACCTATTCTTACGATGCCGCTGGGGTGTCATCTGTATCCTCGTTCTCGGCGACACTCTCAGATGGCGGGAGCATACAGCTTGATCTCTCTGGCCTCAGATTTAGAACGGACCAAACGGCAAGCTCGATAGATTTTACGGGCGTCGGCACCGTCTCGCAGTCACGCTTTGCTTTAGACACCATTGAGCAGCGCTTAAGCGAGCTCGGTGCACTGCGAGGCATCATCGGGGCTGCGCAAAGCAGGCTCGCTTCCGCTCTTTCACTCTCCTCTATCGGAGCCGAGGCGCGTGCTACTGCTGAATCGCGAGTGCGCGATGTGGATGTCGCCTCCGAAACGGCTAAGCTCGCGCAATCAAAAATATTGCAACAAGCGGCAGTGGCAGTCCTTGCTCAAGCTAATAGCCAACCTAGAATCGCACTCCAGCTCCTTGGGCTTTAGCATACACACTGCCCCCCTCAGAAGCTGCACCGCGAAGCCATCAGGGCGCAAGAATGTTCGGCGTATTACGCTAACACTACTTAAGATTTTATTGGACCACAAAGGACGCTAAGGACGCAAAGAAAGCTCAATCAAAACTAGCAATTTCAACGTATTCCTTTGTGTCCCTTGCGTCCCCGTCTTCGCCAAGCATGCTCAGCCAAAGCTCGAAGAGCGACGGCTAGGCTTCACCGGGGCCCCGCTGAAGTCAGGCCCGCCGCAGCCTTGGGCGTAGGCGGCTTTGTGGTGAAAATATTCTGACGCCCTACGAAGCCATTGTCACTCGCCACGCGGCACGAACTGCTTTGAGGATTCAGGCGCTGCCTCATAAATGTTTGTAAGCAGCCCACGCGTGAAGGTAGTAATCCGTCCTGCAATCGAAGGAAGAGAGCCACTTTCACCATGCGGCCCAGCGCCATCATTTGAGCCAGTGTCGGTCGGCTCTTTAACCCTAAAAGCCTCAAGTGTTCCACGCGCCGACACCGGGTCGAGCCGCAGGAGAGGTACCAGGACCTGCAGTGTCTCTACATTTTGAGCGTCTGCGCTTGGTAGCAACTGAATTTCCGCTAGCTTCTTTTCGCAGTCAGCAAGAAACTGTAGTGGCTCAAATGCCCCCGGTCCTTCCGGAAATATCTCAAGCAGCTGTTCGGCTACCTGTAGCACCACTTCCTTAAGCCCTGCTTCGGGCAAGTCTTTCGTTGGGTCAATTGCGGTCAGTACCTGCGCATGTGCACGCATCTTCGCAAGAATTCGGTCGCGTTCTGGGGGTTTCATGCCTTTACAGGCGAGCTCATGAAGTTCGTCATATAACTTTTCACGTGTGTTGCGGTAAGTCACAATGATAGCCTGCAGCTCTCCTTCCTTTCCCAACATCGGCTCAGCATCGAGAAGATCGGCCTTGACGGCGCTCAGTACACGCACATACTTCAAAGTTTGTGGCTGAAGTTTATCCCGAGGGCCATTTGCCCCTCGATGATGAACGTCGTTTTTCCAGTTCTTTAGGTAGGTGCGCTCCGCGTTTGTTTGCTCCAGCATCTCCCGCGCGAGCGTGTGCAGTTCGTTTAGCGCCACGCCGTCACCCTTCGCAGGGTGCGGCACCAGCAGTCTTCCCGCAGGGGATAAGCACGCAGCTTTTCTGAACTCAGCAGCGGCACGAAGCGGGTCAACGATAGCCCCACCCGGCTTTGAAAGGCGAACGGCATCTGAAAGTCTTGCCTCTCTTAACGCAGGCAAATAATTAGAATCTGGTGGGCGAGGTAGGTCGCCAAGAAGTTTTGCAAGGTAGGCAAGTACGACTGCGCCCTCTGGCTGCCCGGATGCCTCCTCCCAAACAATATTCCGGTAAATGGAGTGTACTGAGAGTTCCTCTACCTTGCGCAGCTGACAGATGTCTCTCAACAATTCTTGCAATCGTGAATCGAATTGGTCCGATTGCAGAAAATTGAAGCGCTGCAATTCAAGCCCATCGAGCGCTGAATCGATGTTTCTTAGAACTTGCGCAACTTGGTCTAATTGTTTTGCAATAACATCTGCGGGCTCGCGCAGGGCTCCTTGCGTGCGAGTGACTGGAAGAGCTGCTGCCCAGCGCGAAATGACTTCACGCTCTTCCTTTGAAAATCCTGAAAGCCATGCCAAGGATGGGTCTGCGGGGAGCGCTGGTATACAGCGGGGCGGCACATGCGGAGCCAACGTGGTAGTTGCGGATGCCTCAAGCTGGTCGGCTCGCGCAGGCGAGGTGGGAGCGGTAAGCAACGCCAGGCCGGCGGCAAAGGTTTGTACTCGTCTAGAAAAAGTAAGCATCGCTACACCTAAGAAGCTAATCGCCCCGCATACTTTGGCTGCTGCTCAGAAATCCTGGCAGCTCAATTGTTTGTTGATACTCAGTCGGTGGCTTCGCCACAAAAGGGTCTCGCCCCTCAAGAGACGCCAGTAGCTCTAATACCACAGCTGACATTGGTATGTCTTCTAATGTGCGAAAAGCGATCTCCGAGCCCAGCGTAGCTAATTGATTGGTGTCAGGGGATCCCCCGCTCTGAGAGCGTACGGAAGTTTCATTTATTGATAAATTCGCCACCATGGCACGGAATGAGCTGTGTGCGAGGTGATAGAGATTCACCCCAAGCGCATTATTTTGCAGATTACTTACGCCCTGAATCCAGTCTTCATCCCTGGGTGGCTCCATGCCAGTGGATCGGCGGAAAGGAAGTTCTATCGTAAAAGGCCATACCCCTCCCCCACCGTGGGGCATGTAAAGGGTAAAGGGGCGCTTGTGAATTCCAGCGTTGCGCTGGGAATAGGCAGGTACAACAAGATCATCTCGGTGACCATTGAGGAACCAATCGCCTGGAATCATATTTAGCGTGTAGCTCTCGCTTGAGGAGCCAGACGACGGTCGACTTGGGGGGAGGACGTTCCAGGACCAGCCGCCTTGAAGTAAAGAAAAGTTTCCCAGTATAGACGTGTGGGTCTGGCGCGTTCCAAGCCAGTTCTCCATAGACGTGGGCAAGCCAATGGTGTCCCAAGCTAAACGACCTGCGACAACACCATTAATCTGACCCATATGGAATGCCAGCGGGTCGTTGATGGTAGGAATCCCCGTCAAATTTCCATTCTCATTAGCAACGTTCAATTCCGATCGGTTCAGCGCCACACCGACTATGGGAATCCAGGGCACCGCTTGTGCACCATCTGGGTAGCGTGCCCGTTGCAGAGAGCGCAGAGCTACACTATCGGGAGCTAGGTCGACATTGCCTGTTTGATCGAGCGTCGACCAAATAAAGGAACCATCGCCCCGTGCAGTGGGCAGCGCGAGCCCCTCGTCAGTGACATAAGTTGCCAGTCGTTGGTATGTCGAGCGGTCTTCTTGGCTCCACTGTCGTCGCCGTTCTTCATAGGCTTGCAATTCAGCTAACGCTGAGTCCAAGAGACTTGGATTAACGCGCTGAAACGGACTTGGCAAACTTGGGCGATACACGAACTCAGACACCCACGCCAAGGGCGACCCCTGCCATGGCGTGCCAATGGTTACTACCCGGCGTATATCTCCCGCGCCTAAATTATCTGATCGCAGGTACCTCGGATAAGGGTTGCGCACGGGAAGCCACGCCAAATTCACTCCTGCCATTACATCTGCTCTAAAGGGGCTCGGACTGCGGGCAGGAATGAAAAAATCATACGCCGGCTGCTGGTAAACATGGACATAGTGGGTAAGAGACGCTGTCCGCGGCTGATAGGCAGCGTCAAGAGGATGGGGCCAGTTGCGATAGGCATCGCCATAATTGAGGATGCCACCAGAAAATGAGGGAGATTCCTGGGAGCTATTCGTGCCCATCGCTCGGCTCAGTCTAAACTCACTGTCGTCGGCAAGGTCAGATAGATACGTGCGCACCAAGAGCCCTCCCATACTATGCACGACGACATCCGCCTGCTGCGCTGCGTAACGAATGCCGTTAAATGCGCGCAGTTCGCTGCTACAAGAAAATGTACTGAAGAAGCCAGCTCCCGGAGCATAGGCGGGCTCCGGGCTGAAAGGTTGGTTCGGATTATCTGTTGGACTATCTATAGGAGGGTTCGGCGGCCCTGACACTCGTGCGAGTGGAAAGACGTTGAAGTGATTACGTCCATTCTCACCGACGCATTGCTCCTCTAGAGCAACATTATCGAGAGCATTTCGATATTCGTTCAAAGCGATAGTTATTGTCGCAGGCACCACGCCAAAGTTTTCTGCGAGTCCCTTACTACGAGTGGGATAGTAGTCGGCGCGATAAATTCGAGTCGGGTACAGAATTCTCTTCCCCTCCCAGCTTTGTATGGGAAAGTACTTATGTCCATTTCCAAGTATACCATGCACCAGCACTAGAGGAGGCCGGCGGAGATTGAAGGGGCGCTCCATGATAGGCCGTGGCTCACCTCCGCGTATCCCTTTACGCAATATCACGAGACGCATGGGTGCCGTTTCGATATTGGAAAGGTCACCGCCCCCTTGCACCATGTGGATGCGCCGAATTTGTTGGTTTTCATCTTGGAACCAGCGCGGATTCTCTTCCTGCGCTTCGAGGGGCGGATGCGCAGGCTCCTTATTGATAATTTGATTCACAAAATTTCGCGGGGGCACGTAAACTGCCTTAAATTCATCCTCGGCAGAAAGCGCAATAGAACTCCGAAAGCCCCGCGCGGAAGCTGTTTCAGGGCTCATCGGTAGCGGCGGCAAAGTGAGGAACCCACCCGCATTCTCGGTAAGCTCACTAAAAGGAAAGAACCCGCCGTATACCCCTGGAAACGAGTCCTCAGGAGATCGGTCTGCTCTTATTGGTAACCACCCGCTCGTGAGCTCACGTAGTCCTACTTTGCCTCCCACGCTAAGATAGAGGTCAGTGATGCGCGCTTGGCCTTCCGCGGAGTTTCCTAGATCGGGTAGCTTGGGGTGAATCCGAACAAGTACCGCCGCCGCCCCGTCGGTTATCATACCTCCTACCGAGTAGTCACGTAGCACGGTACGGGAGTCGAGCTCAGCAGCAGCAATCGTAACTGGGCCCGATTGGTAACCAGAGTCTCTCGTAGCGTCGATGCCGTCTGGTGCATTTTCAATTCCGGTAAGGGTTGGAGAAAAGGCACGCATGTCGATAAACTCAATGGCAACGGAAGTAACGTGCACTTCGTCGGTCAATGTATTCTGCCCGGGAGGCCCGCCCTCCGCTGGCAAAACAAGCTCCACTCCCACAACCGAATATCTGGCATTCTGGATGTCTCTTAAATCAGGCGTAACTGCTTCTAGAAAGAGCACGTAGGAGTGCCCTGGACCATCATTCATTAACACTGGGGTGAGTTCTGATAGTGGTATCGCGACATGAGGAGGAATGAAATCACCGCGCTGGTCTGCGACAGTTCCCTCGCTCCATACCGGCCTCACATCGCGCACGCGATCCCCGTTTTTTAGCCAAAGCCTGAACCGAGCCTCTGTGGGCGCGATGCCATCGTACCCGCGTAGTGCATAGCGAAAAACTCCTGGCTGGCCCGGGACGCCTTGCAGAATAAGATCGGAGTTTTCGTTCGCTGCATCCGGTATCGACGCCCGGTAGTTAAACCGCACCGTCGCATGTGCGAGCTGCTGCGCGCTAAGGTCCGAGGGAATTGACAGCCCTATGCGCGTAAAACTTGCCATCGAGGAACCAAACCTGTTGATACCAGGCCCCTCAGGAGGCGCGCTTCCATTCTCATCGAAGCGCCAAAGCATACCGTCTGCAAAATCCGGGATGCCATCAGAATCTGTGTCGAATTGTCCAGCCACTACAATCTTTCCGTAGCCGCTATCCTCCAAGCGGTCTTCGGTAGTGCTGCCCTGGAAGCCGCACTCGGGCCCCGCGGGGCTTACGGGGTTGCAAAGGCAGGCCGCGGAATTGCTGTTGGCCCCGCACTCATCCCAAGGAGGAGGTTGTGTTCCTCCGGATGAATCATGCGGTTCCCCGCTTGTGCGCGGATCACTTACGCCGTCATTATCGGCGTCAATCATAAGAAGCTTAGCCCCAGGGCGAGGCGTCGGAGTTCTCTTCACTGATTCGTCGCTTGGGGGAATCCAAGGATAGTCATCCCTCGGTGTAGGTTGAGGAGTTCTAATCAGGGAAGGAGAGATTCTCGGCCTAGGAGTTGGAGTCGGCGCAATTTCACGAGTGCAGGAGGCCCAGCAAAAGTAGGTTCCATCTTGCATGGGAACAGGAAAGCCGCAGAAGCTTTCTGCCTCGCACTCGGGAGCTTGATAGTCAGAGGGCGTAAAGTACTTATAGTTACAAAATTCATCTTCTGGGTGGGCGCGGCAATTCTGACAAAGCCTCTCCAGGTTCGCTCGCCACAAATCAGGAGTATAGGGTGTACCGCAGGCGGGGCTCCACCAATCGGGGGAATCGCCCTCTGGGGGCGCAGGCGGCGAAGTAGGTAGCGGAGTTTGCGCAGTAGCTTTTGAGAGAGACAAGAGAAGCGCAAATATGCACAGGAGCAGATTGCGTAGAGCCAAATTTTTCATACTTTTTCGTCCCACATCTTGCGGGACGGTCTAGCACAGCGTTGCGGCTAAGCAAGCGTGTTGCGAGATTCTCACTTCTTGAAACTTGCGCGCGTGGGGCACGAGCTCTAACTTTGGCGATGAAGTTTTTTATCAGGCAACAGACCGTCATATCTCACTTAGAGCACTATCAATAGCTAGGTTTCCTCGCTGCCATCAGGGCGTGTAGCGGAAGAAATCTTTTGCGAGACAGGCTCCTCGCCGCAGCCTCCGGCGGAGGCAGGCCTGGCGGATTTGCAGCTCAGTTTCACGGGTCCGTCCAGGTTCCCGTGAGACAACAGGGCCAGCAGACTTGCCATGGATTGAAGTAAGCCACACGCACTCGCTGCTAAAAACGTCGTATTTCTAGCTCGTTAGGGGCGCAATTAATAAATGTCAAAATTAAAGCATTTTCTTGGAAGCATGTAGGTGTCCTGCACAGATACGGGAGTGTGACGTTAGCTTTGAGGTATTGGCGCTCTTGAACAAACGCCAGAACACAAAGTGATTTGGTTCGTTCGTAATCGTTTATAGGAGTACTTTTTTATGACAAAGAATTATTTCGCAGTGGAAGGTTCAAAACGAAAGCGCTTGCTTTCGCTCTCTCCCCTAGGGGCCTCGTCCCTTCTCTTAGCCCTCTTTGCCTTTACCGTATGTACCGCTTCTTCTGGAATGGCGGCCGCCACAGATTGCACTACTACGTCCTCCGAATATGAAATCGACGATTGGGCGAAATGCACAGTGATGGAGACTTATTGCCCGTCTATCGATAAGGATCACGTAGAGCGATGTGAAACATGCTACATCCGTATGTTCGATTTGTATTTCAATCCCTACGATAATCGATGTCTGTCACTTCCACTCACTCCTCCTCGTACGATTCTGATTCCAGGTAAATATGAAAGGGCCAGACGACATTATGAGCGGAACAGACAACGAACTAATCCATCAAGAATGCGTTGATCAAGCCGTCGAGAGCCAAGTTTAAGAATCCTATTTAATGGAAAATTCTCTATGGGCACTATGGCAATGCAGAAAAGGGAAACAAGATCAGAACCAGACAATTGCAAGCTCATTCATGATTGCGTAGTAAATGCCGAAGGCCACCAGATTAGATTCCAACCTGCCACTAGCAGTGATGGTTCAAACTGGGGATTCACCATAGACATTTCGAAGTCCCCTATTAGTAGTGTTGAAAGAACGGGAATTTCTATCTCTGTTGGCTGTGAACCCGCGGCGAATGGTTTTGAACTTTGCATCGCACTGAAGGATGACGATGGTCACACCCTGGAAACTATGGAAGATCCAGTCCAGCAGAAAAATCCGGGGGACTTTGCAATTATGAAACAGCTGCTTTTGGTTGCCTCATACCTAAAACAGAATGATTAACTCAGAGAAACTCCGCCTGGAGTCCGTCCCCTAGGTTTCTGCGGAGCAGGAACCTAGGGGAGAAATCTAGGGGCGCGGGGGAGTCCCAAGCTTCTTAGGCCGCCCCTTGCGAGCTCGCTGGGCAACCTCGGAAATAGAAACATTTGCCGCAGGCAACACTGGGCTCGTAAGAGAGAACGCAGAGAGTACCACACGGGCACGAGCGGATTCTTGCTGCTCGCGCGCGACATCGGGGCTGATGTCGGCATCACACGTCGCAATAAACTCGCGCGCGCGCCTATGAAACTCGCGACCTTCACGTAAAAGCCACTCCCGTAAACGAGGAACTTCAGAGGCAAAAATATTGTCAAATTCCGTGTGTAAGTGAAGATTCTTTATGGAAGCCGGCGCTTCTATGTTCTCCAAGAATCCCGAAAGATGATCGCTCAGCCCCCGATTAAGAATTTCAAAAGCTTTGGTGGAGTCCTTTTGCACGTCACTCACTTCGCTCAGTAACACGACAAGATCTCCGTCCCTGCGTGCGAATCCGAGCTGCTCGAGCTGAAAAAGCGCCGCTTGAGGCGTGAGAGTGGGGTCGACCTCAGCCACCAAATTCCGAAATTCACTCGGCTCACCGCTCACCTTGAGCGGACGTGGCTTCCCATGAGAATCTCGGAACTCACTTCGATGTTGCCACATGCCAACGATACTTCCGACGGCGCTAATAGGCCGATCTCCAACTTCGATAGAATGAGCGGCGGCAGACTTTGCAATCTCAGTTCGGTGAATTCCAGTAAGCGCGGCGAGGCGACTAAGATTTACGGTCTCCCCTCGTCTTGCGATCTCATCGGCAGCGGTCTGAATGAAGATCTCCTTACCAAAGGCCACATAGGCCTGGAAGTTAAGCCCGCGCCGCACGAGTACCCTTATAACGGGGCGTAACACGGCTCTTACAAGTTGTTGGAATTGTCCGCTAACCATCTATAGTTACAAGGGGAATCATTGAATTGTTGTAACATAGGCAAATTCGACAGACGACGGACATTCCTTTATGAAATTCGCCCCTATTTTCTTATCATCTGCCTAAATAATAGTCTTATAGATTACATTTTTACGGCACTATCTGAATTAAATGAATAATATCAAGCTATTAATTTTCGCAAATAAATGATATAAAAATGACATTTTTATGAAGCATTCTTCGGCAAGGGAGCGATAAGAGAGTATACGTACTTCGCACTGCTTGTCGAAAGTCCTAAGGGACATAGAACACGCAGGGCAGAGAGTATCCCGCTGGTGAATATACGGAACATCAGCCGGTGCCAAGGAAGGAGCATCCCTCATGAGGTGTCATGGAGTGGGGACGTGCACAAATAAACATGAACTGCGCGGACACACCCACCCCAATTTTGGTGAACGGATTTCACCGAGTTTCTAGTGCACCCTCCTCTCCTTGAGACTTCATGAGCGTTCCGAACCCAAGCGCCTCGCTATGAGGTGTCAAGGTGTGGAGGCGTGCACGAAAGAACAAGAACTGCGCGAACACACCCACCCCAATATTGGTGAACAAACTTCACCAAGTTTTGAGTGCAACCTCCACACCTTGAGACTTCAGCGCGAGGTGCATCCTCTTTTCATTTTCATCTTTCTAGCCATCTGCGCGTAGACAAAATTTACACGTGTAAATTGAGATCATATTTCATGCTTCACGATACGATGCGCAGTAGTTCCCAAATGATTTTTTCGCCGAAATTTTTGTGGCACAGGCTTTGCTTAAATTCTTGCTTATCGGAGTGGGTATCCGCGCAGAGACTACGGAGTGACGTATGATTCTCTGCATTACATTTTCGCTGGTTGGCATTTTTCAGGCAGGAGGCGCCCATGCTTCTCTCCTTTAAGCCACCGGTTGATAGTCAAATTATTGCGCTTCTCGGAACCTCGCCCGGCTTGTCTGTTCCTGAGTTGCAATCTCGACTGACGGCAAATCAAACTTCAGTCTCAATCCCAGGATTGTATCGCACCTTGCGGGAACTGAGAGAACAAGGCGTGGTCATACGCTCGAGCGGCACCTTCTCGCTCTCCCAAAGCTGGCTTCGGGAAGTCGCTTCGTGGACGCGCATCGCAGCTCAGCGGCAACGGAAACAAGACCTTTCAGCGCTTCCCGTACTGCGCTCAATTGAGGCCCTTAAAGATGAGTTTTTTGAAGGCATTGTTTCACTCGTTGAAACGGGAGGGGCAAGGCAGGTTCGCATAATAGAGCGGCTCCCTATTCTTTCCTTGTGCGAGCAGGGGCCCCTCGAGCGCCTGCAGCGGGTTCTCACAGGTATGGGCTGCGTGCTTAATCACCACGCGCTTACGAGCGAGACTGAGCGCATTTGCCGAATGTTCAAGAAAAGCGGTGTCACTCCCGCATGCGTAGTAATCATCGGAGAGCGCGCACTCATTCTTTCGTGTAATCACGAAACAGAACAAGAGCTCGCCCTTGGAACTCCCACGCCTCAGACCGTTCGCAGAATTCGTAATCGTGATGCTCGCTTCACTCTGCGCCTTGCGCACTCGAAGAAGGAGACGCACTCCGTAACTATGGCTATCGCCTCTACGGCGACCGGAGTGGGTTGCAAGCCCGATTCTATTGATTGAGAGGCACGAATTTGAACCGACGTGGGAGCTTAAACTTTTGTTGCGGTGTATGGTTATGAAAGAACCATTCTTTGTGTTCGTTTTACTGCTTGCTGCCGGGATGGAGGCAACTGCCTCGCCGCGAAGTTCAATCAACGAGAGCAGCGGCGCATCGTCGTGTTCCTCGCAGCCTCCGCCTTATCAACTCCTAGGGGAGTTCAACATCGAGACCCAATTGTTCTCTGTCTATCTCTTGGATGACTACTGCCCGGGGGACCTCTTTCTCTATCTCTCCTTTCGCCGTGCGGGATGGCCTACCGCGTCAGAGGATGAGCAATACTTCGAGGCGAGAGTAATCTGTAAGAACCGAACGATTGCTCCCTATTCTTCCTCGCCTGGCAATAAAGGTTACTACTCGATTGGTAATAGCTTCGGAAGCCTCAACACTAAAATATTCACCTTCAGAAAAGAGGGCCTGCTGCTCTCTGACTGCTCCCAATTCGAGATTCGCGTCGCAGGAAAGCTCCATCTTTTTCCAATAGATCATTAAGTCGATAGAATACTCAAACCCTCCATACCAAGAGAAGAGCTACTGCTAATCTTATGAAAACTTTGAAAGACTTCCCCTTTGTGGTCTCTGTGGTCTTAGTGGTTGTTTTCATGAACCACAAAGGGGAAGGTAAAATTTGCAAATCTTTGGTTTCTTCAGAGTCTCTCTTTTAAGGCCTATCTATGAGTCTTTCTTCTCAGCCCTGTCCCCATAGACCTTTGTCCGAATTTGTCGCAAAGCTGCGTGCCCTTGTTGGTCCGGACCACGGAGCGAAGAGCGCCAATGCGTGGTTTAGCTTTGGTGACCCTGAGACGATTCTTGAGATTCGTTCCCCTATGGCTGCTTCGCCCACATGGCGAGTTCAGGTTGCGGGGCCCGAAGGAAAGACGTTCCTTAGCATTAACGACCAAGGCGAGATTCGGTGCTTGGGTGCGCCACTTGCGCCCATCACCGAAGAAATCCCCTCCGCAGTCCACCGCGCCATCGATGCCGGAAACAAAGCTCCGCTTACGTACCCGGCATTTCTGATGAAGCTTGCAGCGATGGATAAAACAGGAGCGGTTGCCAAAAGTGTAAAATCATTGGTGGCGGAAGCTCAAAGCGCATCTGAATCTGGCGCGACATTCTCCGATAAGGTTCTAAGCCAGACACTGCTTCACAAACTCGCAGCGACCCTTGAGTCCAGTAAAGTTGCAACCATCATCTCCAAAGACGGCAAGACAACTGTGGCTGCGGTTAGGGTAAGTAAAGCCCCATTCGCGATGCAGATACTCGGGTTTGGGGACAATATAGATACTGCCGGTGTTCTTCTTGTTACTTCATCGGAAGAACAATTCTCGCTAAGCCGGCCTAATGCTGAAGGGGTTCTCGCCAAGCTGCAAAGGTCGATTGGAAGAGCGGCGCCTATCGCTTTCTCAGAACGCAGCAAAACAGCCTTAGGGATTCAAGCAACACTGCGACGAGGAATGAATTTGGAAGCGAGTTTAGAAGACCCGGAAGCATCGGCGAACGCTAAGCTCGAGATTGGAGAATATGTCGCCGCCACCTCGTCCGGGATAACACCCCCTGAACTCGCACGAGCTTTGCAGGAAAGCCCCGCACTTGCTCCTACGCACGAAATGAAAGCGGAGTTAGAGGCCCTTCTATCGGACCCTCTTATCGCTACTCCGGGGGAGACGTGCGTTCGCGAAAGCGAGAATCTGCTTGTTACGCTTACCATCGTTGCTGAAAAGGGCGGCAAGAACGGGACCGAGGAACTCAGGCTGGTTATAGACGCCAAGGTAAAGCTTGGTGACCGCACGGCATGGCTTGATCTCGATGCGCTTGGGATTGATGTATATGAAAGTGAGGCCAATGCGGCCACCATACTAACGAATTCTACTGACGAGCTTGGGCAACTAGCATCCGACCCCTTAGTCCCTGGCAAGAAGTACTCTGCGAGAGTCTTGGCATTTTAGCCATTAGCGACTTTCTTCTCTTCAAGAGCAGTAGGAGTGACCTGTGGTGCGGATACCTTCGGAAGTTTAAACCAGGTCTTCCTCTCGCCGTAGGCACGCACATAAGGATTCTTGTTAACGGCAATCTGCCAGAAAGAGGCTCCTACGAGCGCTGAGTATACCAAGGCGGGAATGGCCATGACGTATACAAAATAGAACATTCTAAAATCAGTGAGTGCGGCGCCAAGGTTAATATGCGGAGCATAGGTGACGACAAGATCCGTCGTCGCTGCGATAAGGAGCAGAGATGCTCCTCCGCACAATACCGAAGTCTTGAAGAACTGTTTTCGTGTAAGCAAATCATCTCGGCGCGCAACTTCAAGCACGAGCCACAGAAACGCAAAGGTCGTCACGGCAAGCGGGAGCGTCAGCAAGGCAGTAACAAAGAGGTCTCCACCCGAATAGGCCAGAAGCGCCAGAATCGGAGCAATGAAGCTTACGCCCAAATATCCAATACCTAAACGGACCATGGCGGGACACCTCTCAAGCTAAAGACCACAAGAAGCAAATACCTAGTAAAAACCTGCGAGTAAGGGGGCAATTCTTGCCAAGTAAACTCGGAGAGAGCTTCTCGGCAACCCTTCTACCACCCAATACTCAGCGGGGGGGAGGGGTTTGCTTCAGTGATATTCAGTGATGACAGCAGCAAGGCAGGGCTGCTATACCACTTTCTGAGTATTTTCTTATAGTTGCGCGGTTTATATGCCGAGAGCCGTTCTTCAATTGCATGCCCAAAGAAGGCACCTTAAGAACCTGGGGAGCCGTGGGGCAAGCACAGTTGAACTTGCAATCTTCTTTACCCTCGTGGCGGCAATTCTTGGTTCTGTCACCCTGTTTCTCACAGGCACGCTCCCTCAGATATTTGCGGCCGCCAGGTTAATTAACGCTCTTGAGGGGGCGACTCTCGTAAAGCCAAGATTGGGAGGTCTTTTCATAACGCATCCTGCTTCTAATCATCCTGACCTGGGAATCGCTGGTAGTTCGGCTCAAGAATACTTCGCCCTCAGGAAGGAGGTAGATGCGCTCCAAAGTCTCATGGAGTTGGCATTTCCTGGTGTTCATGCCGAACCTTTATCTTGTGTAGCAGTTTACGAAATAAAGGATCATTGCGTTCTATCCTCCGCTGATAGCCTTTACCGAACGGGTGGCAGCCTCTGTCCAGATGCAAGAATGAATCCGTGCATTATTGCCCAAGCTGAGGCGATTCTTGAAGCGAAAGGCTGTAGCCATAATGATGTAGGGTCTGTCATTCTCGCTGCACTATTCCCGCGTGAGAGCGGGCTTCTAAAGAGTCCCTGTGCGGTCAGCGAAATTGGGTATCCGCGCTCACCCATTGTCAGGTCTTTTGCGGCGCCAAATCCCTAAGTACTCAGTCATGCAACACTACCACGCAAAACAGTCTGGCTCCGTGTTTGTAGAGTTACTCTGGACTATTCCCCTTTTTATTGCGGGAATTGTGCTGATAATTTTGGTGGGAGTGCACCTTAACGCCAAATCTGCTCTGCAAGATGCCGTTACGCACGCACTCTCTCTTGCAACGACCAGGGGTTATTCCGCCCAGCTTCTTTATGCTCCTTTTGCTCGTGTTACGGACTATGCAAACGGCGACAAGCCCTTCGAGCATATTAAAGACCTCTTGGTCTCCTCTCAAAAATTAGATTCCCCTGAGGACTTGCTCCTTGCCTCCTACCGATCCGCGCTCGGCGGGGTTCAGCTAAATGATCTAGGTACCTCTGAGCTTCTAGCCCTCGTCTACGTGAACCAAGCTGTCTCGCTTGCCTCACTCGGAGAGGCCGTGTTCCCCTGCAGCGCTGATGACCAATCGATGGGATGCCTGCGCTGCTTTTTTGTGCCTACCGCGACAGGAGTTCTGCCCCTGGCAATCGACGTTAATATTTTGGACGATCTCTCGACTGCAGCTCCGCAAAGCCAGATGTCAATGGAAGTTCGATATAGGGAATCGAAACAGCGCCTCGAGATGTGGTGTTCGTATCGGCCGAAAAATGTTTTCTTAAGCATCGCGATGGGATTCGCACAGGCCTCAGGTTTTACGCTAGACCCCGAAATTGGAAGAATACAAGTAAAGGGTGCAGCGGACGCATTTGCTGGATTCTAAGGGTGCTTTCACTATGAATATTCCCCGCTCAAGCGAACAAGGGGTCTTTGTTCCTCTCGCCGCCGTTGTCTTGGCAGGGGCCATTACCTTGCTCTTTGCTACAGGTGTTGACTCCCTTCTCGTTCGGCTTACTCGATCTGAGCTGCAGCGCACCACTAACCAGATCTGTCTTTCCCTTTCCGGAGAGGTTTTTGCGCCTGATCTTGCTGCTCCAGCTTTTAGGGACTCTGTAATGACCCTAAAAGATAGCCTTTCTTTTGCGACCCTTGATAGCGCTACTCTCGTGCTCCCCGCCCAGAAAGAGAGCTTACTGGGACCTATCTCTCCTTCGAATGCTTGCACGGGAACTCTCCCAAGCGTTGACGAAGTAGGCGCCTCTCCGGCTTTGGGAGTTCCGGCATGGACCTCGTTTGGATCCATTTCGGATTCGTTTCCTACCTGTTCTCTAGACGCGGAGAACCCCGCCGATAGGGACTGTAAACTTTGGTCCTACCCAAACCATACTCTGCCTCCTGGGTTCCCGGAATCAGCGAAGTCAGCGCTCCTTCCGGGGAGATCCATAGGCTGCATTATGTCAGCAAGGGTGAAGCGCTACGCAGGGGGGCCTCCTGTAAAGATTTGGGGCAGAGCGCTTTACTCGGCACGCTCAAGGAACCCTGGCAACTCAAGTGATGGGTCGGACCCATCGGCACTTAGAATTGCTATCGGCACAGAAATGGCAACTCCTGATTTTAAACGACTCTCTATTCCTAGTCCGGGCGTAGAGTTGATTTTTGATCGCAGTTCG
This sequence comes from Bdellovibrionota bacterium, assembly GCA_044356455.1. Taxonomy (GTDB): domain Bacteria; phylum Bdellovibrionota_C; class UBA2361; order UBA2361; family JBGSMV01; genus JBGSMV01. The sequence goes on from JBIKWF010000021.1 coordinate 48,586, forward strand.
CCGCTTACTTTTGCGGCCGTGGAGAATGCTGGACCTGGCTGGGGACAACGGGACTTTTACGATCCTATATTTTGGGACCACGATCCATTCTGCGCCCCTCCTAACCCGCCCAACCCAAATGATCCCTGGTGCCCTAGATACCGCGATGGAAATCGCAGCGATTTTTTGCTTAACTCGTCTCCCGGTGATTTTCTTTCGGCATTCTCGGCCCCTCGCCCTATTACGCCGCGAATCCCGATTACTGCGCCTGGCTACCCGCTTCCGAATGAGAATGATCCAGGGTTCCTGCGTGGAGGGTGGCAGCTTAGCGATTCTCAGATTAAGGAAATGCTCGTAGCGTGCAGCAATCCTCCCGTGCTCATTCGCAACATTCTCGCGCAAACGTTTATCGAACTTGCTGCGCGCGACCCAGCGCTACGCAATCGGACCGAGGTACTGCATATTAATCCAAGAAATGTTGGCGCCTCTCCCAAGCTAAATCCGCCTACCCAGATGGTGCCTCTAGGAGTTGATATTACCACTCGCGCCTTCCAGATTCCTTTTGTGCCTTACGCGCAAGAAGACGTTGTCATAGAAGGCAAAATGATGGTGGGTCTTGGCGGAGCAGATTCTGAAATCGCTCCCTTTAGCGGAACCAGCAGCCTAGACGATGATGAAGAGAGAATTCACGCTACTTTGACGACGCAGCTAAGAGTTTGCTACCATCTCTACACCGGCAGGTTCAATGGCGACTCAAGCCAAAGAGAAACCAAGGGCCTATCAAGAAATTACTTAGCAAGGCTTTTTGACTCGCCCTACGGGCTCTTAAGTAGCGGAGCAGGGCCGGCCTTCGAGTTCAACCGCCGGCCCTATCCTCCTGAAATCCGTCCTCCTGCCTTCAATCCCCCTCGTCTCTACCCTGGACTTGGAAGTGAACCCGTCGCCTACGGCTACGAGACACTAGAACCTCCCACCTCGCCTCGGCTCCCAAGCGACATTTACAAGGCCCCTCCAAACAATGCGGAACCTAGGCACTTTTATCCTCAAGAGCAGGAATCCCCTTGGGTTAGACCATTCGCTGGGGCGTTCACTAATTTGCTAAGTGCTGGTGAACTTGTC
>JBIKWF010000204.1:0-3740 GCA_044356455.1 Bdellovibrionota bacterium
CGCTGCCACCACAACATGTAGTGGTCGGAATTTTCTACGGGACAGACTCCTAACAATTGTAACCCTAATCGACAAATCGGCAGAAAAGTTGCTTAGAAACCATACCAAAGTTAGAGATTCGGAAGAGGATCGGGTAATCGAGAACTCTAGCGGACGCTAGGGTTCTCGATTACCCGATTATCTCGCTGTACTTAGCCCTCGTATGATCGAGTGTCGAATACTACTGTTCGCCCAAGAAGGTCATGAATTGCCCGCCGGTCCTTACGAATCATCATTAGTATCAAGCTAGGTAGTCCAAGACCTAGAATCCATTTGCCAATCACTTCCCGGGTTACCGTTTGAGCGAGTCCAATGTTCCGGCCAGATGATTGATCTCGGACCGAAAGTTTCATTAGTCTCTTTCCTGGCGTAGCTCCATATCGCCTGTAAAAGTAGGAATAGTAGGAGACCGGAAGCAACATCAGCAACACAAAAAAGCCGAAGTCAAAGATACTCAACTCATCGGAAGCAATTTGCTTGTCCGTTCCGAAGAATAGATTACGCAGAAAAATCAACAAGAGGAGAGTAAATATCGTAATCACGATGTCTACGAATTGCGCAATAAGGCGGGGAAATACACCTCCTGGTCTCTCCGATTTCGCTTTATCAACTGTACACGGCTCATACTTGCTAGGCATTTACGCTTCTAAACTCTAGGCGAGATAACGGCTTAAATGAGCGGTGGTACTCCGTCCGTCGGATTTGATTGTTCTATCGCTCGTGCCTTTACCACTTTTGAGATGGCAATCGCATGGATTCCAACCGCTAGCGCAAAAAATAGTGGACCGAGCAAGATGGATGCGCCGCACCCAACTAGACACAGTATTATTACAACACCCTTCACAATCTTGCTTGTTGGCCTCCCGATCGCCGAGCTTGCAAACCACAAGCCCATCTGCGATCCGACTCCAAGAACCAAAAGGAGTGTCGCCTCTAAAAATCCTGTAGAAAAGGCAAAGAAAAGATGATCAATCCATGACCTGGTGGAGTAGCTGTCGTTAAATAATCTACTTGACAGGGTCGCAAGAGCAACACCAACTCTAAATCCGAGAATCAGAGTCGCTATTTTGAGAAAAACATTCATATCGTGCGTTGGCCGTAAAACGGCAAAGCGCACCGGGGCGAAGCCGGCACGCCTATAGAAACAACCACAAAACTCACGCGGTGTATAGGAAAAGCAGTGTAACTATTTGAGCAGATTGCGGAAATTGGCATGGGCGCGGCTAGTAGTTTCAGCTGCTTGAAAGCTTTGGGTGAGCGACGCGGTTCGGGAGGCCTGCTGGGTTCAAGCGGTAGAGCGAAGAGCGTACTTAGGAATGCTTTGGGCTGCCGCAGAGTGCGGATAAGCAGTCGGGTGAGGATTAGAACGTGGACTTGGGAGATCAGAGGGCGCAGGTTGCCTCTAGCGGCGTTAAGCGCTGAAGTCATCGGGTGGAATTGAAAGTTCGAATTACCCAGGAGAAAATCACCTCATGGGAAGGTTAAGCGATTTTCCTCTACCGTTTGCCGCACTGCACCGCTAATGTTCTTTCATGGCGTCCCAAGCGACATCGCGTCACCGCCTAGTATTTAAAACCATCGGCCTCTCGTACGCCGTCGGCGCCGTCCTGGCTGTCCTTTTCTCTAGTTTCGCGCCCAGCCATCATCACCTTTTCGACGCAGCGCAGTTCTGCGGAGATGTGACAAGAGAGTGGGCGGCAAATTGGGATGCATCCATACTCGTCAAGAATTTCGACCCAGAGTTGAAAAACAAATATGATTCTGACGCCGGTCGAATTAGTGAGAAATTTGCCGTGCTCAAGGGGCTGAAAGGACTTACAAGTTTTAATTCTCAGGCAGCCCAAGCGCTGCCTGATGGCGCACGGATGGCGATCGTGAAGTTCGACGCTGAGTATGATCTTGACCAGGTGAAAATCGAGTTCATCGCCGTTGAGCGAGGGGAGCGTTGGTACATCCGTGCCGTAAATATTCAGTCAGATCATCCTGAATTTGTCGCCAAAGTGAGAGCGCACCAGCGAGACGAGGATCTCAGATGAATTTCGAGCTTAATGACTTGTCGGCTTTGATCATGGTTCTTTCGGCAGCAATCGGAGCGCTGTCAATGCCTGCCTGCCTGGCGTTTTACTGCTGGCTGGCGACGAAAGACGGCAGTGTCAGGCCACTTAAAGTCTACCTTGGGATCATAAGCTTTCCGCTAGTTTGTTTCGTATTTACTTTCGGACTCTTTATCATTCGAAGCATTACGCAGGGCTCTTGAGCATGACCGTATTCCAATCGTTTTTAGATCGTCCAGTCTCCGGTATCTCTGCGGTTTCAGGGCTCGGGCTCGGACTCTGCTGTCTTTCCATCATCGGAACGATCGGATGCCTCCCGCTGCTTAGTCCTTTCTTATTCGATGACCGGGTGTCGAAAATCCTAGGGGGCGCGGGCTCGGAGGAATTTAGCTGGATACCCATCCTAGCCCAGTGCCAAATACTTATTTCTTTGCTCGTGAGCACTGCCTTCGGGATCACTTGTATTCGAGTGCTTCAACGGGGAAACGGAAGCTTGCAACGTTTTGCGTGGTGGATGAGAGGATTTTCAGCGCTCTTTCTACTTTTTGTCGTGATTAGCATCGCGCTTCAACTTTATGGAGGACATGCCGGTTTTATATCACTCATTCTTACCACCGGCTTTGCACTTCTCGTAACTAGATTTTTCGTCAGGATTGAGCGCTACTTTGAATCGGCGGCACTACACGCGGATCGCCAATCGGGGAGCCGCAGACTGCCCTCACATCGACAGATCAACTGAGACGTGGCGTGACTTAGCCCGCACCTCCGCCTAGCGTTGTTCCGGCCTACCCGTTACACACTTCGACAGAGCCATCCTCGTACCTCTTTTACTGAGAAATAGAGTCCGAAACCTTGCCTCGCTCACCACGGAGGTGATCCTAGAATCGGCATGCGACGGGGCTTAGATCAACTCAAAGTTCGCGGAGATTCTGCCATCTGCGCGCAAACGGATGGAAGCAGGCCTTACAGGCCGTTTCAGAGAGCGCCGAAATACAGGAGTTGCGCCTGCTTGACGCCTGTCACTTAAGTATTCTAACTGCTCGGACATCCTATCTCAGAAAGCCCGCATTCTCGGAACCATCCGGAGACTTCCTCCGGTGAGTGGATGCCGTGAAATCTCGATGGCTTATACTCGCCGCGTGCTTTGAAGCTTTTGTAAGTCCCTTTGATTATCTTAGTGTTCCGGCAAAGCTTATTGCGGGGCTTTTGTTGGGAGGCCTCTTTTGGGGCTGGACATTCTGGCCCGAGCGCAGGCGTTCGGAGGGAGCAGGAGTTTAGGGAAGTGCCTAAAAGTCCACCTTAGTGGTCTCTGTGTTCTTAGTTTTTTTTAAAACAACCACTAAGAACACAGAGACCACTAAGACGGGAGGGGTGCAAAATTCTTAGCGCTTAGGCCGTCCAGAAAGTCATCCGGCAAAATCCTTGGAGATCAAAGGCTCAGCTCAATAATATGTTCTCTTCCTACTAGAATGTTCGAGGAAACTCTGTAGATGGGGTTAAAAAGGGATTAGCGCGGAGACACGGAGACCGCGGAGGTAAATAGAATCGAGATTTTGCTCAGCTCTGTGCCTTAGCATAATTGCTAGTAATCCTGAACATTCGCAAACAAAATCCTGGTGAAACCTAGAAAGTTACAAATTTGCAGGC
>JBIKWF010000117.1:0-12863 GCA_044356455.1 Bdellovibrionota bacterium
AACCACTACCTTTAAGCTGGAAGGAAGAAGAGGAAACTATTTTCTCGACGGGATTCTTTTTGCCCTTCTCTGCGCAGTCAGGACAAGATTTAAGGGCCTTCTCTGAAGCTTTTTGGATAACTTCAATGCGTCCACAGCTTGGACAGTCGTACTCATAAATCGGCATGTTGTAGTCTCCTAAGTCTGAAAATCTTATATGCCTTGAACCTGTCGCTAAAAGACCGACTGTCAAAAAGACACGGCCTCAAGGTCCACGCTGCAAAGCTCGCCGCGAGCGGGACTCCTCCACGCTTCATTAAGATAATGCCAGCTTTGAAGAATTTAATCGCGCCCTTCAGTGAAGCAGCTTGTATCTGTTAGCCACTGTTTTTAACCGCGTCAAGCAACCGGGCCCGGACCTCACCACTAACGTCCTTAATAGTAAGGCTTTTTTGCCGCCCCGTCGTCCCCCTCAATAACTCAATATCGCGCTTTGGCACCTCAAGAAGGTCCGCAAGAAACTCCGTGAGAGCCTCATTGGCTCTCCCCTCTACTGCGGGAGCTGCAATGGCAATTTTCAGGCGCCCACCATGCTCGCCAATAATTCGAGAGGAACTCGCGCGAGGCTGCACAAGTACAAGAAGAGCTAACTCAGCACCTCGAACCGAAAGAAAAGGGAATTCCACAGCACGAGAGGACACAGCACGAGAGGGCACAGCGCTAGAGGCCACGCTTAAGAACCATTCCGTAGTCCATCAAAGACTGAGCAACAAAGGCATTAATGAACATGAGCGCAAGAACCAAAATCAACGGCGAAAGATCCATTCCTCCCCCTAGAGGAGGCACATAGCGGCGAATAGGCCGAAGAAGCGGCTCAGTTGAAGCAATAAGGAAGCGCACAATCGGATTATGGGGGTCGGCATTTACCCAGGACACGATTGCCCGGATGAAGGTGATAACAAGAAAGAAAAAGACGACCGAACTTAAGATTTGGCCTAATGCAATGAGAAGGTTAGCAAGCGCTATCACAGCAGTTCCCCCCTGGAAATACGACGAGAGCCCTCATTCAAGCGTAGAATAAGATAATAGAAAGGGCTGACTCCAAGCTGTTATGCCATAGCCGCCAGAAGAACGGTACTGCTCTGGAGTGGCCCCCCCAACTTAGTATTCTTAGTGGTTTATAAAAAGAACACTAAGAACACGAAGGAGGGATAGATAAATGTAGCCCTACGCGCGGCTCCCGAATAGCGCGCTCCCAACTCTCACATGAGTCGCCCCTTCTTGAATCGCGATATCGAAATCGCTGGACATTCCCATGCTTAATCCAAGCGCAGGGTTCAAGCGGTCACGAAGCGAGCGCATCGCACGAAAATCGCCGCGCGCCTCCTCTGGGGTCGCGTATTCACGCGTGATGGTCATAAGCCCTTCTAAAGACAAAGCCGGCAGCGCGCGAACCTGCTCCAAAGCCTTAGGAATCTCATCGGGAGAAAATCCTGATTTCGCCGAGTCCCCCGAGATGTTCACTTGCAGAAAAATACGCTGAACTTTATTCGCCCTTTGGGCTTCCTTACTTATAAGAGTAACCAGCTTGCTGCTATGCACACTTTCGATGACGTCGAAAAGCCGCACCGCCTCGCGCGCCTTATTGCTTTGCAAGGGACCTATCAGATGAACCTCTGAAGGAGGGGGAAGCTCTTCTCTTTTTTCAGCCCATTCCTGCACGTAATTCTCGCCAAGAATAAGCGGCGGGGAATTTGGAATTAGTGGCAGAGCAGAATAGAGAGCCCTGACACGTTCAATGGGCTGGCGCTTTGAAACCGCTACCAATCGCACCGGCTGGCCTTGGGGAGGCTGGCGTGCACAAGCCTCTGCGATACGCGCAAGAATCTCATTGAGGCGACCCGCGATTTCATGCTCGCCAATTTTATGCTCAGTCGTCACTAAACCATCCTATCACGCTCACATGGCAAGAGCGCCAAGCTTCAGCAGCGCCTGCAAAACTGCGGAAAGATTAAGGCCAACGACATTAGTATAGGAACCATCAACTGCAGCCACGAGGCTCGCGCCAATTCCTTGAATGGCATAGGAGCCCGCTTTGTCCATAGGCTCTCCCGAAGATACGTAATCACGAATCCTCTCTTTCGAGAGCGGCACCATAGTTACCGAACTTCTATGCACTTCAACATGCTCAACCGCGCGCGCGGCATTGATAACGGCAAAGGCGCCCACCACTTGATGTGTGGTGCCCTGCAAACCAGAAAGCATGCGCTCTGCATCTTGCGCGTCGAGGGGTTTTCCCAAGATCTCGCCGTGCAAAACAACCGTAGTGTCAGCCCCAAGAACCCAGGAAGTTCGATTTTTCTCTGCGATTGCCCAGGCCTTACGCAGCGCGAGCCGCTCGACCATTTTCATCGCAGACTCTCCAGGGAGCACCTCCTCGTCAGAGCCTGGCACAAGTATCTCAAACGAAAGTCCGACATCACCTAAGAGCTCTTTACGACGCGGGGAGCCGGACGCGAGAATAAGCTGCTGACCCTCTGCCATTCGATACATAGGCTACTCCTTTACCGATTTAAGGCGGGGCTTATTCGAAACTTCTTGCGGCGGAGACAGTAGCGAGAGGAGCCCATCAAGAAGAGTTTCTTCCAGTGAATTCGAGATGAACTCGCGGGTTTCCCCCTCAACCTCAAGTCCAAGAACCCAGCGACGCTGGTCCTTAAAGCTGAGCCCAAGAACTCTCACCCCCCGCCTCGCAAACTCATCAACAAGTTCCTCTACCTCTGGAACTCGAAAAAAGAAGTGCAAATGTTCGTCGGGAAGCTCTGAGGTCTTTCCGGTAAATAACGAGACCAAGCGTTTGGGCCCAATGAGTTGGAAGACTTCCGTACCGAGATCGGCATAACCGCGCGCGACGCTCGCCCCTACCTCTAATGGGAATTCGACCCCACGTACTTTGAGCTCGTGCGCTTTCTCGAGGAAAGTCGGCGACTTTATCATTTCTAATCTCTTGGAAAGCGAGAGCTGTTTATACCAGGCTTTAACTTAAACTATCGTTCCGCCTGCATCCTATCGAGCTGCTCAACACGCGAAGTACCACCCTCTACGAGCGTCATGTCTGAAATACGCGTGAGCTCAGCTCGCTCATGGAATTCTTGAACCGTAAGGGCCCCGCAATTGCACATCGTTGATTTAATCTTCGAGACGGCAACATCAACTTTATTCGCGAGTGGACCACTGTAGGGAACGTAGGCATCTACGCCCTCTTCGAAGACTAACTCAGGTCTATCGCTTTGCTTATAACGCTGCCAATTGCGCGCTCGATTCGACCCCTCGCCCCAATATGGCTTGTAGAGGCGTCCACGATAAGTAACTTTCTCGGTTGGGCTTTCCTCCGTCATCGCGAAATATTTACCCATCATCACAAAATCTGCGCCAAGAGCCAGCGCGATGATAATATCCGTGTCGGAATTCAGGCCGCCATCTGAGCATACGGGCACATACACTCCCGTTTCTTTGAAGTATGCGTCGCGAGCTTCAACCACTTCCATTACCGCAGCTGCTTGGCCTCGGCCTATGCCTTTCTGTTCACGGGTGATGCAGATGGATCCACCGCCAATTCCGACTTTAACAAAGTCGACCTTGGCTTCTTTCACCAAATAAAGGAACGCTTCCTTGGTAACGATATTCCCGCCGCCAAGCACAAGCCTGTCTCCATACGCATTCCGCATGGCAAGAGAGGCATCACGCTGCCACTCCGAATAGCCATCGCTTGAGTCAAGACACAACACGTCGCAGCCCGCCTCGAGAAGAGCATTCGAGCGCTCCATGTAATCAAAGGTATTGAGCGCTCCGCCCACAAGCAGACGCTTGTTGTGGTCCGTCAATTCATCGGGATTCGCTTTATGATCGAAGTAATCGCGGCGAAACACGAGGTTCTTGAGAATGCCCTTCTTGTCGACAATAGGGAGACACTCTTTTTTGTTTGCCCAGAGTTTCTCCGTCGCCTCTTGAAGTGAGACGCCTTCCTCGGCCATGACAAGACGCTCAACAGGAGTGAAGTGTTGAGTCACCAGATGGCTTAGATCATCCTTGAATTCCCAAAAGTCCTTGCTCGTGAGAAGGCCAACAAGTTTTCCGTTCGACGTACCGTCGGAGGTGACTGCAATAGTCGAATGCCCCTTACGCCGTCTCAGCTCGACCGCGTCCTTAAGTGTTGCAGTCGGCGGCAGGTTCGAATCAGAAACAACAAATCCTGCTTTATGATCTTTCGTCTTGCGCACCATTTCAGCTTGAGACTCGATGCTTTGAGAACAGAAGGTGAAAGCGCAGCCCCCTTTTCTCGCCAAGGCGATGGCAAGCTCCGATCCACTCACGGCCTGCATGGCGGCGGAGACAAAGGGAATATTGAGGTGAAGCTTTGGTTCCTGCCCTTTCTTAAACCTGGATAGCGGAACTTTCAGGCTCACGTTTGCGGGCACGTGCTCCTTCTTGGTCAGACCAGGCAGAAGCAAAAACTCTTGGAATGTTCGGGAGATGCCATCAACGATACGGGCCACAGGATTTCCTCACAGTTCGTAAATGGCTTCCAACCATAGACGATTTGCAGCCTCCCATACAAGCCCGGGGCAAAAATTGAGATTTATAGGAAACTTTGGCGGCTTTTTCTCGAATATAAGGGCGGCGGCGTGAGGAAAAGCTTCCCGCGCCAGGAATACATCGAGTTAAGGAGCAGTTGTTTATGAGAATTGATGGCCAAAATAGCAATCCGAGCCTCTACCGGGCTTCCGCCTCCCCACTAGCTCCCACTGTAGCTAAACAGGCCGGGAACCTGACTACCATTGCTCCCTTCACCTCGATTTCCCGCCCCCAAGCTCCTGCAACTGGATTCTCTCAGAAATTAGGGACCTTCCTCACACAGCTCCAGACCATTACGAGCAACTTTAAAACCGCTTCGGCGGCTACCCAGCAGCGAGTAGCTGCTGACAAAGCGAATGGCGTCGGAGTTCTGCAAGGTGCTCGGGCGTATAGCAGCGAAGTCCTCGGAGGCCTTCAGGCTCTTGGCGCAGGTAAGTCCGTCGGTGCATTGGGTGGCTCAGCTTCGGGAGCTCTTGGTGCCGCAAGCGGCTGGGCTGGAACCGTGGGAGCGGTTGGCAACCTTGTTAGCCTGTTCTCCGCCGGAGATAACGTGAAACCGGGTCAGGCTGCGCTTAGCGGAGCAGTGAACGGGGCCTATATTGGAACCCAGATTCTTCCAGGTTGGGGAACGGCAATCGGGGCGGTAGTTGGCGGAATTGCTGGCTTCGCTTCGAGCTACTTTGGCAGCGGAAAGAGCAAGGATCAGAAAGCGCGTGACCAGGTGCGTGAGGGACTTTTGCAAGCGGGCGTGATTGACGCCAAATACAGCTTGACCCTGGCAAATGGAGAAAAATTCGACATCGGCAAAGATGGGGGAGCTAAGTTAAAGAATACCGACGGAACAGAGCGGCGCATGTATGAAGTTGACATGACTAATCCGCTCACCGCACAAGCGATTGGATTTGCAAATCCACTGGCACAGCTCGTGAGTGGGGGCGATAAGAAACTCGCCACCGCCTTCGCCGGATACTTCGCTAATGCAGCAATAAGCAACGCCAGCTCGCCTGAAGATGTGCGCCAAAACATGCTCGCTATCTTTAGCAAGTTCAAGGCGTCCCCAGAGCAAACGCTTGGCGCCCTTCAGCAACTTGGAAATGCCGGCAAAATCACGGCGAAAGAGTACGCTGCCTATGCAAATGGGATGAGCACCATGATGAGAGGATAACTCTCAACGTGGCCGCTACAGCCGTTTCCGTTTTGGGATCCCCGCCCCCCTTAGTGGTCTTAGTGGTTGTTTTCAAAAAAAACCACTAAGACCACTAAGGAACCTCTGAAAAACCTCGATATTTTATTTTTCTCTCTCCGTGTTCTCTGTGTCCTCTGTGGTTTTTCAACAATTTAAATCAACCACAGAGGGCACAGAGTTCACAGAGCAAACTTTTTCAGTGCTTCCCTAAGTAGAGCCCCCAAGAATCCAGCTCTGAACCCTTATTGCGCATTGCCTTTCATAACCTATTAGCCTACTCCTCTCTTCTAGGAATAGGCGCACATGCACTCTGGATATTTTGCCGCAGTAACGTTTCTTGTCTTTACCGGCGGCGGCAGCATTGCGCAGGTGGCGAAACTTCTTGGCCGCACCAAAGCCTGGAAGCAGGGTACGCTCCCTAAGGAACAAATTTGTGAGGGCCTTCATCCTGTAAGGGAACTCTGGAGTTTCACTGCTTTTTCGCTTTTTGCGCTCTCAGGTCTCACGCGAAGCTATACTGATTACGTTCTCGTGGGCACAAGGCTTCCAGTAGTACTACTCTCAACGGGAACACTTGCAATCTTAAGTGCCTACCAGAGCGGTGCAGCCTCTCGCTACTACAGGTGGGCGCTCCTTGTGAATGCTGCGCTGATCAGCATGATTGCACTTGTAGCAGCGGGAGTCTCATTTGACGGAACGGTGATATCGCTTGCAATTGATGGGGCGCTCAGCGTTGTCAGCTTTTTTCTCTTCTACGGCAAATCAAAACAAGCTCGTGAAATGCTACGTACCAGAAAGACAATAGCCGTTTCGTGGCTTCGCGATCTCGGCGTGCTTGTTAAAGACGGAACTGGCCTTTGGTACGCTCTACAAGTGGGAAGCGAGCTCAAATGGATTGCGCTTACTCACACGCTCTCAGGCATAAGTTCTGCATCTATCTGTATCGTAAAGTGGTTTGTTGAAAGAACTCAGCCCAAGACAGAAGCATCGAAAATTCTGAATTAGCCACAATTCTCAAGTACTAAGATTTTGATTCTTTGAGGCGCTCAGGGAGAATAAGATCCTCACGCGTATAACGCTGCTCAGAAAAGCGCTCCAGAAGCAAAGAGTAGCAGCGCCCGGGCGCCACACGTGCCGGAGGTCTATCTCCCCTGATTCTGATAAACCAAGGTTGCTCATTCGAGAGAGAGAACTCCTTGAGCCAGAATACCGTCGTCTGACTGCTCACTCGTTTAAAGCCTGCGGGACGCTGAAGGGTAAGTCTCCCCTCGATTGCCGCCACAATAGAACCATCCTGCTCAACATCGGCAAGCTGCTCACTCGTAAAGGGCAGATAGGTAAGAGCAACGGTAGGATCAACTCCGTAGGAAGAATCTTCCCATGCTTTACTGCGCGCAACATTGGGAGTAGTGAGAATTTCAGCCTTCGCAAGCCCAACTCCGCCACCACTGAGCGCTCGGCCCTCTACATGCCCACGAGCACTATAGAGGACACGTGAGACTTTATAGGGACTTTCAACAAAAAAAGTATCGTCTGGGCGACGTGCTCCCCGCTCTACATTAAATGGCACCCGAGGGCAGAGTAACAGTGCGCGTGCATACTGCCCACCGAGCTGGATGCGCGGCAGAAGAACAGTCATACCAGAACGCCCTCGGCCATCGATATAAAGCCGCTCTTGCTCAAGAGGCGGAAAGGCAAGCTCGAGCCCTTCCTTGCTACGCCGTGTTTGTCCTTCGGTGTGCTGTAAAAGGAGCTGCTTTTCTCTGATGGTCAGCCGAATATCAAAATATTCTGGATCCTTTTCGATGGGCCCTTTCCCCTCATCGTCCTTTCTAAATCGAACCACCACGGTATCAAATCCGGTGGTGAGAGAGGGAAGATTGCCTTCCCAGGCATCACGTAGCTCTCGCGATTCGAAACGCTCCCTTGCCTGCGGAGGCACCACAAGGACTTCATTTTTCAAGAAGGCCTTGATGAGAAGCTGCTCGGTATCTGGGGAAAGATCCTTAGCACCCACTCTGCCCGGCGGCAATTCAATCGAGGACGGCGCAATTGAGGACGGTGCAATCGAAGACTCTGAGGAGTCAGGAGTGTCAAGACCAAGCACAATCTCCTTGGTCCCTGCCCAGCCATAAGAAGACGAAGACTCCGAAGAGCCGTACTCTCCTGCCCTCGATGAAGGGCTCCGAGACTCCTCGCTTATGCTCGGGGCGATAATGGTACTTACCGGCATAGGTAGAGGCGTCGGCTCGGCCGGTACAAGAAGAGACGCATCCGCTTTAGCACCCGCAAAAGTGTCTTCACCAAAAGGCTCTGAATAGCCAGGAGCGACTGAAAGAAGGAGGTGCGACAACACTGCCAGGGCGGGTGCCACAAAAGAGCCGGAACGAAAGAGACGATTTTTCCGAGTCAGCCTCATGCACCACCGCGAGAAAAAACAAATCGCCTCATGTCAGCCCCCAAGAGAAGTCCGATAGAGAACATAGTGGAAATAAGAGCTGAACCACCGTGACTAAAAAGAGGCAGAGGAATCCCTACCACCGGCAAGAGTCCTATCACCATGCCAATATTAATCATGGTATGGATAAAAAATAACATTCCGATGCCGAGCATCACGAGCCCAGAGAAAAGTTCTCGGCTACGCGCGACCACGCGCAAAACGCCAAGAATAAAAGTAAAGTACAGCGACAGCACGAACAAACATCCGACAAAGCCCCATTCTTCTGCCAGCACAGAAAAGACAAAGTCAGTAGTGTGCTCGGGAAGAAACTCGAGCTGCGTTTGAGTCCCTTCCATATAACCCTTACCCAATATCTTCCCTGAGCCCACTGCTATTTTAGACTGGGTTATATGATAGCCACTGCCCCTGGGGTCGAGCTCCGGATTCACCAAGACTTCTATGCGGCGCCTTTGGTAGTCATGCAAGGAGTGCCACGCGGGATAAATTGCGAGTAGTGCAGGCACCGCCAACATCACCAGCACCTTGGGTTTAACTCCCATAAAGAGCAGCATCCCAGAACCAATAAACACTACCACCAGGGCAGTTCCCAAATCAGGCTGTCCCATAATGAGAGCCGCGGGAACTCCGAACAGAATACCTGGTAGCAAAATCTCCTTAAAGGAATAGCCACCAAGGCGCGGGGGATTTCGAGAGAAGTAACGTGCGAGAACTAAAATCGTAGCAAGCTTTGCTGGTTCTGCTGGCTGAATATTAAATCCACCGACGGAGAGCCAGCGCTGAGAACCGTTTACAATATTTCCAAAAAGGTCCACGAGGATAAGAAGCACAATACAAAGACCATAAAGGGGATATGCCGCTCGGCTTAATATCGAAGGGCGAATCATGGTTCCTAACAGCAAGACAAAAAATCCCATGACAAGAAAAACGGCTTGGCGCGCAAACGCCTCACTAGGAATCGGACTAAGAAATGAAACAAGCTGCACTTGACGGTCAGGGTCGTACCCCGCGCTAAACAATACTACCAGCCCGCAGACAGGAATGAGCAGCGCGAGCCCAAAGAGAAGGTAATCAAATTGAGAAATGACTCGTCGATCAATCAACATGTGCCTCCTGAGCGGGAGCTTGCGAGGGAAGAGAGCCTAGCGCGGAATCCGAGGGGACAACCTCCGAGGACTGGTCGCTTACGCTCTGTACCTCCTCGGTCGGAACTTCAACTTCAGGAATCTCCGCAGGCACGGGCTCCGCGCGGGAAACTGGTGCCGAAACTTGAGAACCTTGGGCGGCTGGAGCAATCCCTCTCGTCTTATAGAAATAGGAAGCCATAACTTCTCTGACTACCGGAGCCGCAGTTGCGCCTCCACCGCCTCCATTTTCAACAAGAGCGACTACTACTAATTCTGGATTATCTACGGGGGCATATCCAACGAACCAGGCGTGATGCTCAAAGTTCTTAGATTTACCTTTATGCTCAAGTCCTACCACTTGCGACGTCCCCGTTTTGCCGCCGACAACAATTCCTAGCTCGCTGGGAAGCTTGGCGCGATGCGCAGTGCCTGTGGGGTCATTTACCACTCCGACCATGTCACGCCGCACCGTTTCTACAATAGCGGGGTCGAGATCCAGGGTTCCCATAGCTTCCGGTGCAAAAGAATCATCTAGAAATTTCCCATCAACTGACTCTACGCGCTTCACGAGCTGAGGTTTATAGAGCGTACCTCCATTTAAAAGTGCCGCAATGGCACGGGCGATTTGAATCGGGGTTGTCGTTACTGCGCCTTGACCAATTGAGACCGAAGGAGTTTCCCCGGGATACCACTTCTGCTGCTCAGGATCTTTGAAGCGTTTTTTCTTCCACTCCGTAGAAGGAACAAGCCCCGAACTTTCATCGGTAAGTTCAAGCCCGGTGGGAGAACCAAGCCCAAAACGTGTGGCATAGGCATGAATTCTGTCCACGCCAAGGCGGGTACCAGCCATATAAAAATAAATGTCACAGGATTGAACGAGCGCGCCAAAATGGTTCACCGTGCCGTGCCCCGAACGTTTATGGCAGTGAAAGACGCGGTTCCCTACTTGCATGTGGCCTGGACAAAAAGCCGTCTCAGACAGCGTCATGACACCTTCACTCAAGGCCGCAGCCTCCATGAAGACCTTGAAGACAGAACCAGGAGGATACGTTCCCTGCACTGCTCTATTGGTAAGCTTTCGCCCTTCGCCTTGAATAACGTCCACCCAGGCATCACGCGGAATTTCTCCCACAAACATATTCGGGTCATACCGTGGGCCAGAAGTGAGGGCGATCACTTCTCCTGTTCTCGGATCAAGCGCAACGATTGCTCCCTTGCGATCTCCAAGGGCAAGTTCCGCGGCAGCCTGAACATCCTTGTCGATAGTAAGGATTACATTCTTCCCTGGCTTCTCCGATTCAAAGGAGGCCTGACCAATCTTGGTACCCATCGCGTTCACGACGACTTCCTGCACGCCCCGCTGGCCTTGAAGAAGTTTTTCCCAGCGCGCCTCTATGCCAGATTGGCCGACGACATCACCCATGCGGTAGCCAACATATCCTGGCTTCTCAAGCTGCTTGCTGCTTATTTCACCGATGTAACCGATCACATGGGCGGCAAGGTCATTAAAGGGATAATACCGCGCCGGAATAACACTCACTTGAACGCCCGGAAGCTCCCAGCGTCGTGATTCGATAGCAGCCACGAGTTCACGCGAGATATCTTTGAGGACCATGCGCGGTTCAAAGGGGCGTCTCTTTCCAGGAGACTTCACTGCCTTCATCAACTCAAGGGGGTCTCGACCTGCAATTTCTGCAAGACGCGCAACAGTTTCCTCCAGGTTCGTGGTGTCCTCTCGCACAATATCAACCTGAAAGGCGGGCCGATTCTTGGCCAGAATCACGCCATTTCGGTCGAGGATCAGACCTCGCGGAGGGGTCACAAAAACCTGTCGAATGCGGTTATTCTCCGATTGATCGCGAAAATAGTCGCCCTTTACGATCTGGAGAAACCAGAGGCGAAGAACAATGATGACGAAAAATACGCACACGAGCGCGAGCGCAATATTGAGGCGCGCCGAAAGATTAATGCTGGGCTTCTCGTACGATGGCATTTTTCTAAAATTACATTACTCGCGCCGAAGCCGCGAATCCAAAGCGCTTCAAAAAGGCAAAACACAGCGGGGCACAAAATGCACTCAGCAAAGCCTCAAGAAGTATATTCACTCCACTCGAAACTGGAGAAAGCTCGGCTGATCGGAACTGTAGCATCATGGCGAGATAGACCCCCTGAGCGACCAAAGAACCGATGAGCACGGCAACAAAGGCCGTAAGCGGAGAATCAGTAAACACACGCTGCGTAAGCGAGGAAAGAAGCGCATATACCAGCACAAAGGCCCCTGCCCATGGGCCAAGCAGCGCACCAGAGGAGAGGTCAAAGAGCAAACCAAGAAAGAACGAGAGTACGACCCCTAGAAGACTCACTTCGTGAAAGGCGAGAAACGCAACCACCGCAATCATGATATTAGGAACAATGGCGCTTGTAGGGAGCAGCGCCCTAAGGACACTGCCCTGCAAGAACATGGCCGCGATCCCGATAACCAAAACCACGGCGAAGGACTTCATGCCTGGCACACTCAACGACATAGCAATGACCACCCTCGCTTCTTTGCCAAAAATTTATTGAGCACATTACTATTGAGCACTGTACCCTCTCGAAGAGAACGCCGACGCGGAAGACGTGGCGACACTTGAGGCGCTACTTGACTTGCGAGTCGATGATTTCGATCCACGCGAAGCGGACGATGCCAACGCGGCGAGGGGCTTCGAACTCGCAGAGCCTGAGGATTTCGAAGCTACGCTCTCGGAAGAGGCACTCGCCTCTCGCCCTCTCGATCGCAATATTCCGGCGGACACCACAACCGCCCCTCCCTTTTCTGAGACTGCGGGTAGTTCAGATTCAGCAACTCCTTCCGTAACGATCAGCACAGATTCAAGCTTAGATATGTCGGCTGCGGGCTCTACTCTTACGCTCTGAAACATCCCCGCGCCTGCCTTCTGGGCCTCAGAGACCACACCAATAGTTAAGCCCTTAGGGAATATGCCATCCATACCAGAGGTAATGATGCGATCTCCCACAGCAACGACATCTTCTTGAAGCACATACCGAAGTTCGCTGTACTCCTTACCAAGACCATGAACGACGCCGCGAGCTCTACTGGATTGCACCAGAGCATCCACGGCACTTGCATGATCAGTAAGGAGCAGCACACGCGCCGTGTTGGGACTTACCGCGATCACCTGCCCAACTACCGCATCCCCCTCAATAACCGGCATTCCGGCGGCAATGCCAACAAGAGACCCCTTATCAACAGTAACCGCCCTTACCCAGTTTGAAGGATCGTAGCCGATGACCTCCGCAGCAATTCCCTCAATCTGCCTATCTTCGGCTGCATTTACGAGTTTTCTTAATCTCTTGAGCTCATTCTCGCCCTCAAGCAAGCGCGAGTTCTCCGCTTCGAGCGCTTCGACACGCTCCTTAATGCGCTCATTCTCTTTGCGGACATCGACAAGCCAGACGTAGTGAGACCACACCCCCG
>JBIKWF010000211.1:0-3151 GCA_044356455.1 Bdellovibrionota bacterium
CCCCACGAAGGGCGGCTGTCAACCTCCTCAGTTGGAACGTCAATCGCAACTGCAGTCAGCTCCTTCCCTATTACAGTTACTCTCACATCAAAGGCTTTTGGGACACGTCTCTGAACAAGTAGAGGGTGCATTAGCCTAGCGCCCTCAAAATCATTCAATATTTCATGAGTAAGCGCCTTTGTTTCAAGCCCAATCGTAAGTTCGTTTGCCTCCACGACGCAATTCGATGATGCGATTGCTTTAACGACGCAGGGACCCTCATTCAGTAGTGTTCGAAGTGAGTTAGTGTCAGATGAAACGACGTAGTCAGGTACACTAAAGCCTAGCCTTACCGCAAGGCGAAGCTGAAGTAGTTTGTTCCTGGCAGCTCTTAGGGCATCGGGATGAGAAACCCATAAAGAATCAATTTGAGAGTATACATCATCGAGCACTGCCTTGAGTTCGTTCGTGACGAATACTGCCTCGTGCGGGTTTGCAGACTGTACCTCAATTGGTTCGGGACGCCGGTACCATACTGATCTTAAATCTCTTGGATTGAAGCTTAAACCACTGTCAAGGAGCCGCACCTCAGACCTATCAGGAGAAATTTGCATCGCAGCATTATCAGCGAGCTCATCTGGATGGAATCTAACGAATGGAGTTCTTAGTTCTGAAAGACAATCTGCCACGAGATCGACATGAGGGTCATATCTGTTAGTGACAATCAGAGCCGGGCTATTCATAACATCCAAAGCTGTTAAAGGTTAGGATGCAGGGGACTCTTCGGAGGGAGTCCCCTGCTGGGTTTGTTGTCCAAGCCTTCCCTACCCCACTAACACTCAATCAGTATCCTTGCCCTGGTCGTCAAGCGCCCGGGGGTTGGAATTGAAGGTGTCGTAGAACGTCGCCCCATCACAAATGGCGGGGCGGCGATCAGGCGGAATGGTCTGCGTCCGGGAGTCATACAACTCGCGGCGCTCCTTCCCCTCGGTGGTGCGAAACGCAGTACGCGTGAGCGTCTGCAGCCCAGACTTCTTCTGAAGAACCATCATGGCTAGTACCTCTATGAAAACCGCCAGATATTTTAGTTCGCGGAACGTCCGCAAACATTCTTCTGGCAAACCTTAGTCCGAAGGGTGGACGGTATCTCATCCCCAGGCGGTATTTGAGCTAAGCGCTCAGCTCAGAATTCAGACGCGGATTCTGGGTTACTTGGTCCCCATACCCCTCCCAATTACGAAACGTGCTTAGTCCTCAATCCCTTTGTTTAGCTTTTGAATAAGCTTCACCCTTTCCCTTGGCCCGTGGGAAAGGGCCTCCTCAAATCTTGACTGACTACGGAGTCTCCCTGCACAAGGTATGTGGAATGCATTCCGGGCCCCCCAAAATTCCCTGTCTCTACGAGGCCATACCCATGCTGGTTACAAGACCCTCTGAGCAATAGACTAGCGGGCTATCCACTGTATAATTCGTAAGGATTTCATTTCTTTACCTTATGCTTGATTTATCAGGTCTTCTCAAAGCAACCGAGGCCTTGAAAGCCAAATACAATTTGCAAGTCGCACAGGCAGCGCTAGGTCCTAAGTCCGCCAACGACTGGGAGTATTACCTCAAGAACGACCCAGTATTACTTCGTGTATTGGGGCGCCCAAAAATTGAGGGTGAGTCCCCTGAAGGTGTCTCAGTTGATGCAACTCTCCAGCAGTTTCATGAGTACCTCGGCGACAGTTTCATGAAGGCTCAATTTTCTCTTCCCTTTCGAGAATCTGGGCGGAATCAAGAAACTACTTACTTTCGCGGGTTAGCTCTTGAAGGCGCAGACCCAGACCAAAGAGAAATCCTACGTGATTGGATCTACACCAAGATGTACGCACGATGGTTCTCCCAAGTCTATATGGTGGAGAGGTATGGCGTTGACCGGTTCGAGCAAGAAACCGGTAATGTATCACTGGCTGGGCTCTTTCATGCGAGCGGCATTGTAAATGCACATGAGCAGCTCTTCGTCCTTTATCAGCTGCTATCTCGCAACTTAGAAAATTCAGGCCCAGTAAACCTTCCAGAGGCTCTTAGAGAGAAAGGCTCCTCTCCACAGTTCGAAGAATTAATTCTCTCGGAGCTAGGTATTGTACGGGCCTCGCTCCTTAGCAAACATCAGCAGCTCCAACTTGAGCGTGCATCCGGCCTTGGGGAAGAAGATAAGAAGGCCGACTCGAAGAACCTTAGCTACGAAGCGGCTAATTTTCCGTCGCATGCGGCTTTTTCCCATGACCTTCTCGAGTGGATGCGGAAAGTTGAGAGAGATCGTGATGCTTTTTCCGCTCGTGGAACTCTTTTTGAAGGGTCTTCAGCGATTCGAAGCGCCTCGGAGTACAGCGAGACTAGCTCGCTTGCGGCGTATCCTGGTTTCGTACCGGGGCGCGCCCTATCCCCAGTTATAGCTTCCTGCATTGAGAATATCTTCTGCTTCGATGAGCTAATTGAATTTAACCCAAACATCGGGGTCTTTCTTGAAAGAAATGGCGCAACGGACCATAAGGTTTTACGGGAGTGGCTCCCCTATCGCCGGCTAATAGTTCATGCCGTCTTAGATGAGGGCGTTGTGATTGATTATCCGTCCCGCCGCGATTTTATTCACCCGTCGGCGTCTCGGTCTGAACTTGCGAGAAGCTTTAAGGTTGATAATCACTTTCGGTTAGGTCAATTCCACAGCGAAGAGGACCCTCTTAATTCTCTTGAGTATTTTCACCTCTTTTTGCACGATTGCGGCCACTTTCTTCTTCGAGGATTCCATGAGCCTAAGATTGATTTTGATTTGTTTCGCTTCGCCTGGATAGCAAGCGAGCACTATGCCAGGTGGTTCTCGGACTTTGAAATACTTAACCAGGTAAGTCAGGCCCCATATTGGAGCAAATGGCCTCCCTTTGCCGACTTTGCGGAACTTAAAGAAGATGACAGACGAGTGGTACTGGAGGAGGCCAGCGCCGAAACTAGGGAAGGCCTTTCTAACTGCCGCGAGCACAACTGGTATGAAATTTTACGTGACGCCGGAATTGAGGAAGAGCTCCGGGGACGTGAGCTGCTGCTTTATCTCAATACCAATCAAGACTACGAAGGTCACTTTGGGCTTGCGCAAGACCTTGTCTCTGAGTATTCACTGACGCCCGATCACGCT
>JBIKWF010000119.1:0-12790 GCA_044356455.1 Bdellovibrionota bacterium
GAGTTGTAGCTTGAAATAAACCGGCGTCTCTGGTGCCTCTCTCCGTGGCCTCCTCTCGCACTTTAAAACCAGGGGTGTTTTTTGAGGGGAGTGCTACCTATAAGACGTCCGCGTGAGAAGCTAACCTGCGATTTTGCTTCACCATTTTGGGCCTTCAGCACAAGCCGCTATCTTGGTCAGTAAGACCCATATCGCCCCCCCGTCAAAAGATATAGCCGGCTGCCACTTCAAGGGCTTAGAGAGCGGGCAACTGCTTATGCGGGAGTGCGAGACAGCCGATGTTTGCCTTGGGGAGATTTCCGCCGCGGGAACGCAGCAGGAGAGGGTATCCCTCTGAGGTTTCGCATCTTTAATCTGGGAATTTGCAACGGCTTCCTATGCTGAGAGTGCTTCTCGCCGATGACGATTTGATATCGCTGCGCGTTCTGGAGTCCTTTCTCTTGAAGCAAGGCTATCAGGTTGAAGTCTGCGCAGATGGAAACAGTGCCTGGACCAGAATGTGCGCCACGCCTCCTCCTGACATAGCGATTCTCGATTGGTTCATGCCTGGCCTCAACGGGCCCGATCTCACTGAAAGATACACTCGCCAAGCACATCTTCCTTTCATGTATTGCATCATCTTAAGTGGCACGATGATGAAAGAGAATGTGCTCGAAGCGCTCCACCGGGGGGCACATGACGTGCTTGAGAAGCCCTACGATCTATCTTTGATCCGCTCTCGTCTTGAAGTTGCAGCACACATTACTCGAGAGAGAAAGGCGAGTGAGGAAATGGCTCGCGTCATGCAGCGCTATGGGGAGCAAATGGAGCAACTTGCTCAGGAGCGAGCGCAGCAACTCGTGCATGCGGATCGCATGTCGAGTCTGGGCGTTATGGCCGCAGGGATCGCTCATGAAATAAATAACCCCATGAGTTTCATATCAGGAAATGCCCAGAGTGTTCAGCGCTACTGGTCTGATATTGAGCCAATTCTAAGAACTTATTTAAATGAACAGAAAGGCGACGGGCACAAGATTGAGTTCATTTTGACCGAGATGCCGAAAGTCCTTGCTAGCATCATGAATGGTGTGCAGCGCGTAACGACTATTGTGAAAGGTTTAAAAAAATACTCTGGCAAAACTACCAAAGAGTCCCGTGATTCGATTGACCTCAATCATTGCATCGAGCAGGCGCTCGAACTGTGTAAAGGAAATTTCGATAAATCCCTTGTCGTTGAGCGAAAGCTGACCATCACGTTGCCTCTTGTCAGCGCAAATTCACTGGAGATCGAGCAAGTGCTCGTCAATCTGCTGGTGAATGCGTCGCATGCCATGGCAGGAAAGGAAACGCAAATTCTGACTATCAGCTCACAGAAAACGACAAGCGCAGTTCTTGTTGCCGTTGAGGATACAGGCACGGGAATTCCCGCGACACTTCTTACCAAGATTTGGGACCCTTTTGTTACGACAAAGGCAATCGGTCAGGGCACGGGACTTGGACTCTCCATAAGTAGCGGCATTATAAAGAGCCACGGCGGAGAGCTCAAAGCGAGTAATCGGCCTCAAGGCGGGGCGCGATTTGAATTGTCACTTCCATTACAGAACGAGGAACCACGAAAATGAATGCTGCCATCCTAGTCGTTGATGACGAGGCGGACATTCGCGAACTGCTTTCGCGTCATTTCCGTTACTTGGGCTACGAGGTTGAGACCGCCTCTCACGGGAAAGAGGCGCTAGAACGACTTGCGGCAACAAAGATTGATATCCTGATTTCCGACATCATGATGCCGGAGATGAATGGTGTCGAGCTTCTCAAACATGTCAGGGCGCATTACCCAATGATCCGCCCCATTATGATAACAGGCTACGTAACCATGGAGAATGCGCTCGCCTGTATTCGCTACGGCGCAGATAGCTGTGTTTTTAAGCCCCTCAATGATTTGAGCCAGCTCGAAAACGCGGTGAACGAAGCCACGCGTAGGCTGCGCTATTGGATGGATATCCTGCGAGAGCTGAGAGGCATGAAATGAGCTCTGAAAATAAGCTGGATATGGACCCGAGCGTCCTGCAAGGGTTCCTTGAGGAGTCTCGCGAGGCTTTGGCCTCGCTGGATGCATTTTTTATCCAGCTCGAAAAAGATCCCTTCAATAGTTCGATTATCAGTTCCATTTTTAGGCCCGTCCATTCCATTAAAGGTAACGCCCCTTTTTTCGGCCTCATGCGACTAAAGACAATAGCGCATGAATTTGAATCGCTGCTGGCGGCTCTTAGGGACAAAAAGATTGCACCCGCACGATCACTCTTCGACCTCTTACTGGCAGGTGTTGATGAGGTGAAGGCGATAGTTGAGCGGGTGGCTCGAGGACAGCCGGAAGTTATTGATGAGGCGCATTATGCAAGCCTGATAAGTCAGGCTAAGCAGGCCACGATCGCGCGCCAACCAAGTTCAGGCTCATTCCCTAAAGGCGCCGAGCTGCAAGCGGCTTTCGAGGCTCTCTCAAGTTTGAGGCTCAGCTCTGATCAAGAGTCTATACGCGAGGCAATCTTGGTTACCCTGCGCGCATGCGCCGCAAGTAGTGATGAACGTGTTGTCGTGCCTTCGATTCCTCAGGCTGCGACGGCGGTGCCTCTTGACGCCCCGCTGCATGAGCACCAAGCGCCCAAGGCCCCCAGCGATGCATCAGGACAAAAGAAAGAAGCTGCCAAAAGCATGCGCGTTTCAGAGGAGCGAATTGATACCTTTCTCGGGTTTGTGGGGGAGCTGGTTATCGCACAAGATATGCTGCGGCACTTTAGCACCAAGGTCGAAGGCTTGCTTGAGGATCCCAAACTAAAGAAAGAATTGGATGTGGTGAATGGGGTTATTTTAAATCTTGGTAACGGGCTTGAGAGAGCCATCATGTCAATTCGCAAAGTTTCCGTAAAAAGCCTTTTACAGAAGGCTCCTCGTCTCATTCGTGATGTTGCGATTGCAAAGGGAAAGGAAATTGCCGTCGAAATCGAAGGTGACGAGGTGGAAATTGACAAGAGTCTTCTTGAGCTTTTGGATGCGCCGATTACCCATATGGTGAGGAATGCAGCCGACCACGGGATCGAATTGCCAGAGGCAAGAGAGAGAGCCGGTAAGCCACGTCAGGGCACCGTGAAAGTGGTATGCAGCGAGGGGCTCACCGACATTGTTCTAACCGTTAAGGACGATGGTGCCGGACTCAACTACCAGGGACTGCAAAAGAAGGCGGAGGCTCTTGGCCTAGTGAGAGCAGGGGAGGGACTTACCGATGCGCAGGTAGTCAATCTCATCTTTATGGCGGGAGTTTCCACGGCCTCGGAAGTGAGTGACATTTCGGGACGCGGCGTTGGCATGGATGTGGTAAAGCGAAATGTTGAGGCCAGCGGTGGCTCGATATCTGTTACAAGTTCCCCAGGAATGGGAAGTGAATTTATGTTACGGCTCCCTAAAAGCGTGACCACTCAGATAATGCAGGGATTTGTGGTTCGTGTGCATGACGTGAGCCTTGTGTTGCCACTCAACCAAGTACAGGAAAGTTGGAGTCTACGTGCAGGTGATATTACTGATGTGGTGTCGCTTGGGCCGCAAGTTATAAGGCACGAAAAAGTTCTCCCGCTACTTAATCTTCCCGAATTTCTTCATCTTGGTGCAGGTGAAACAGGTGAGCAGAATCAACTTGTCGTTACCATCGATTCTAACTCTCAGCTTCTTGCACTTCGGGTAGATGATATTATTGGGCCTCGACAGGTCGTTCTTAAGCCGCTTGATGCTTCAACGAATGGAGAACAGCTCTTTCTTGGAGGGGCACTGTTGGGCGATGGTACTGTGGCTCTGGTTCTCGATGTTGCAAAGTTGCACGCCTCTGCCATGTCCAATTTGGTGCCCGAGAAGACAGGGCTGCACTAAGAAGGTGTTCTTCGGCTTGCCGTGGCGCCTTAAGAGTGCAGGTGAGAAATCGGTTCTACCGTGCTGGTGCAACCACACTAACCTGTTTAATGAGTTCCGCTCCGAGTGCCTCCATGCTCATGAGCCGCGGGGGATTAAAGCTTGTGCCTCCAACCCAGGCGGCAAGCACGGGCGTGCTTGTATGAGTTCCCGTAGCCCACACCACACCATAGTGCGAAGCAAGTTCCCGGGAGACGGCAGTGCTAAATCGATTGCGAGCGTTCGGATGAAAAGCATCGTAAGAGCAGAGGGCGGTCCATTCTTTTTCGCCTAAATCTTTATGGCCTTCGCGATAAAAATGGTTAGGAGTCATCGCCATGATGCGCGTAAGAGCCTCGTCCTCGAGTTGCACGCCGATAGTTTCCTGCAAACGCTTACCCAGCGCCTTGGACGTGCGCTCACCTGAGGAAAGCTTTTCCCACCATTCCCCTACCGTTCCAAGGGGAGCCTTTTGAAGGAGCAATTCGCCTAGCACTGAAGGGGGAACAAAGTTGTATTGGGGTTTATAAGATTCATTAGAAAACACGCGCCCAGGAAAGGGGCGTGGGGCCGGAATGTCGCTCGCATGGTAGCTAAAGCCAAACCCGCCTGTTTCATGGTCAGCAGTAACCACGAGCAGCGTGTCGTTGCGTGATCCCATCCAATCAAGAATCGCCTGTAGAGCCTCGTCTGCTCGAAGCATCTCACGAAGCAGCCATCCCGCGTCATTTGCGTGCGCTGCCCAATCTATTTGTCCTGCCTCAACCATGAGGAAGAAGCCATCCGGGTCTCGGCTAAGGAGCCGAAGCGCCTGGGTCGTCATTGCACGTAATGTGGGTTGAGAGGGGTGAGGGGCCGCTTCAAGAAACGCATTCTGCATCGCAGATTCAGAGAAGAGCCCTAGTACGCGCTGTGCCTTAGTCTTCTCTAGTTCTCTCTGAGAAAAGACGACTGCGGTTTCAGCTAAGCGTGCCTCTTCAAGCAGGTTGCGGGTATCGGACCGAGAGGAGTTGCTGCGAAAGGGGGCTCCCTTAATGCTGCTACTACCTTTCGGAGCAAAATGCCGAACTCCCCCTGAAAGCGCGACGGATACATCGGATTCTATCAGCTGGGCAGCTATTTCATTCTCGTCACTGCGATGGGGCGCCCTGGCGTAAAATGCCGCGGGGGTGGCATGCGTAATTCTTGTGTCAGAAACAAGCCCAGTGCTCATCCCGAGCCCTGAGGCGATATTCACTATAGTGGGAGGCGTTTTACCGTCAGCATCAACTCCCAGGGTTTCAGGGAGTCCAAGATGCCCTGTCGCAAGGGCGGTGGCCGAACATGCAGAGTCAATAACAAGAGCTCCAGATGGCTGAGGCTGAACAAGTGCCAGTGAGCCAGAAGTTAGGATATCAACCAAGGCTGAAGACTTGGGAATGCCAAGTTCTTTTGCATGCTTTCGTGCAAGGAGCAAAAGTCCAATCTGCTGAGGACCCATCCCGTCCCCAATAAAAAGAATAATGTTCTGGGGGCGCTTAGCAGCCAAGGAAGGGGAGGCACCACCGGTGTGTGGGGCAGCTCCGCTCGCAGCCTGCGAAGACACCTCATCAGGAAATAAGGAATGAAAAAGAAACAAAATGAACACGGCACCGCAGAAAACGGCCTGTCTATGCAGCATGATTCCCCAAGCTTTGTTTCTCAATCCTTACGCGGCTCAAGAGAAAGCTCAAGCATAATTTCAGTCTGGCAATAGATCTGAGCGCATCCATAGTCGTCGCCATAGAGCTTATAGGCCTCGCGCGTGGTCGCGCTCTGAAGGACTTTTTTCACAAGTTCACGAAAGTTGCTTCCAGCCAAAGTTTTCTTTCAGGCACTCTTTCCCCCAAATGAGAATTTTCTTTTGAGAACTGAGGGTTGGATATTCTCCGATCCTAATACACTTCTAACCATTCTTTTTGGACCAATTTCGAACCTCCTTGAATCGTAGGGTTGATTTAGTCGCAAGGAAGGACTCGCTCTGTGACAAATGCACCTCGCAGTTATCTAGCTCTTTCGCAGAATGGTAGTGCATCCTCCCCATTGAAGCTCATTGCTTCTGGCGAAAATGTACAGCCGACGTCACCTCTCGCGCTTATCGTTTCGGAAAGGATTGCGGAGCTTCTCGTACTATGGAGCGAGGGCTCGATTCGAGCTGATGAGCAAGTTGAGCTTAGGAGGATTATCCGTGACTTGATGGCCCGAGCGCGGCCTGCGGAGCACCAGAGCCTTGTTCGGATGGCAGCACATTTTCTTGGATCTGAGGCTGAGCGACTTGGAATCTCATTAGAGCTATTGAGAGTCCTGGTACGAACTGAAAACCATCTGCATCGTCTTCGCCTCATCCCCACGCTCAGCGCGCTTAATCGCTTTGTAGAGGTCCTCGATCACTGCCCCAAGATTGTGCAGGCGCTGCTTTTCTCCCTACCGGAAGCTGAGCGTCATTACCGAACAGCCTGTGGACAAGGCGCCTATTCCCCTGATCTTCCTTCTTCTTTATGCCGCCGGGTCAAACGCCAGGTGCGGAGCATTGGTGCCAAATCGACTCTGCAGTCGGACGAAGCATTGGCCGAAGTTGAAGAAATTCCAGCGATTATAGTTTTTCAGTTTTTGCAGAATGGCTGCACGCAGCAAGTCCAGTTACGCCGAAGGTCTGAGCTCTATCGAAGAGGAGTAGTAGAAGAGCACCTGCTTTCTCCCGCCGCATTTGTAAGAGCAGAGCTCGCCGCAATTGATTCAGGGTTTGTCTTTGAACTTGCCGCCTCAGACGCCATTGCCCGCGAATTTAAAGTGTCCGCCGCCATCGTTGACAACTTTCTTTCTGACTCCACGTTTGGCCTTAAAGCCGAGGAGCGGCGCAGGCGCCAGGCGTATCTGGCGCTTGAGGCTCTCGGGAAGGCTGAGCTTCGTTCCCCGAGATTTGAGGAGCTTTTTATGCGGGCCTCAGAGGTGCGCCTGCGGGGTAGAGCGGGGCTGCACCTACAACTACCAAAAGAGAGGAAGAGCATGAAAAGGCGAGCAGCTTAGGCATCAAGGTACACGCAAGCCGTAAGGACGAGACTCAGGAGCTTATTAGCAATGGCACCGAAAGTAGAACCACTTGAATCCGCCTATTTTGACCCAGAGCTATTTGAATTTTTAAAGAGGGTGGCCGATCTCGGAATTGGGAATGTCCACGAGCTTGCCCTCCTCATCGAGGACCAACCGCTCCTTCAGGAGTTGATTCGAAACGGGGATCATAACCCGACCCTTGGTAGGGACCTTTCAGTGGAAGATCTCGTTGCTCGCTTAGAGCACGAGGCAACACTTTTTTTAAGCAGTAAAACTAATAAGGAGTAGGGCAGATGCTTGCGAAGAATAGGATTGGAAATGAAGCGGAACTGGCTCTCACGGGCTCTGAGCGAGTCCTTCACGGACTTCTTAAGCCCGCAGGCGGTGCTCTAGATCCTGATACCCTGGCCAAAGTTATCACTAAAAATGCAGAACGAGCAGGGGTGGAAGAATTCCTTGCGCTTGCATTGCCCCCTGCGCCTCGAGGAGCGCGCGGCAAGGGCGTACCGCGAGCTATGGACCCTGAGCGTCTTGTTGCCGAACTGAAGAAGCTCGCAAAAACCCCTGGGGGCCTGCAAGAATTTGCGCTGGCTCTTAGTGAAGCCGTGTTCCTCGGCGGAACTGCCAAGCCTGCGCGGGTGCTTGATGCAACCTACGACCTTCTAAGGACCGTGGGCAAAGAACTACTCGAGTTAAGAAGCCTGCCCAATAAGCGTAAGGCACCAGGCAGTTCTGATAAGCTTGATGCGCTCCGGCGCATTGACCGCGAGCTGATGCAGTATGTTCAAACGCACGAGGGTATCAAGAGTGATGACTACAGCGTGCTCAATCAACAGCACCGGGTAATTGCTGCTGCAATTAAAGCTGAGGAGCAAGGCTTTATCGCCAAACTCCCGAAACCAATCCTCTCAAAGCTGGAATCCCTGGGGCCAGTGCTGGCCTCTGAAATCCCGTCGTGG
Organism: Bdellovibrionota bacterium; assembly: GCA_044356455.1. GTDB lineage: Bacteria > Bdellovibrionota_C > UBA2361 > UBA2361 > JBGSMV01 > JBGSMV01. The sequence goes on from JBIKWF010000119.1 coordinate 7,941, forward strand.
GGAGAAAGGGCGCAAAGCGAAATTCAGCGCCTGATTGCGCTTGGCATTGTGCACCAGAGCGAAGTTCAGGGAGTTGGAAACGTGATCGCATTCGCGCGCGCTAAGACCACCACTGCGCAGTTCGAGGCGACTATTCCTCCTCGAGTGAGGGAACGCATGGGAGAAGAGCTCAAAGCAGAGCTACGCCTTAAGTACTCCGGGAAGCTGCGTCCTCTTGGTATAGCCGAGAACCGAGAAGGAGGAGTTCCGACCCTCAACGATCGTCTGCGCCTCAAGAAGGTAGCAGAGAAAGTTGGAGTGGGCGTCGCGCACATGGTACTTGCATTAAAGTACCTTGAAGAACACAAGCTCGTGGTAGCAGAGCATACCGGGTACCGCATTTCTCCCTTAGCTGAGCGCGTTGGCCTTGGGATGCGTGCAGTTCGTATAGTGCAAAGAGCGGCTCAACACGGTGGGGTAGGAACCGATAAAGTCTCGCTCGAGCGCTACCTAGACGCGGTCAAGTCAGTCCGGGAAACTTGGAAGGTTCCCACCTATAAGCTATCGACGAAAGAGGGTGGAGCTCCCTGGATCTACTTACTTGACGAGCTTTGCGCAGGCAACGCGCGTATTGATGCAGATCATTTGAAGGGGGTACTCGCCGATATTCGAGCAAACCCCAATGCCCTGGTGATTGCCTCCAATATGATACAGGGGGATCCTGCCGTCGACCCCCGGGCGATGAGGACGTCACTGACGCCTGCTTCCACGGGCGGAGTGGATCTGCGTGACTACGATTCCCAGCTTAAGCTCGTGCGGAGTCTTTTGTCCTCACTTGGGCATCCGGTTCTTCAGCTGCAAGGCAAAGCGGAACTTGAAACGGCAAATATTCGCGCGGATGTGCAGCGCGTGCGAGACCAGTACGCGCTTCAAGGTTCCGAAAAGCCGGATGAAGCAAAGGTGAAGGCCGCGCTTTCTAGGCTCAACGATATCTCGTATCGAGCAGGTCGGAAGTTTAATGCAAAGCTGCATGCCGAAATTCTCGAGTTTGTTTCCCAAGTAGTCATGCCGCTTGAAGCAAAGCTCGGAAGACAATTGCTGGAGAGCTCTGCAATTCAGGAGAAAACTGGGCTCGATATGAATGAATTAGAGATAGTTCGCGATATCGCAAGCGAGCTCATGCGCGACCATCATTCGGGAAGAACCGAAGGGCGAGACAGGCTCCAGGCGCTTTATACCGAGTTCTTCGACATGGACGAAGTGGGCCCTGACTACCTTTTGCAATTAGAAGAGGTGCTGTTTCCGGTGAAAGAGGCGCTCGAAGCAGGAGCCCCCGTAGTTCGCGGTGGAGCAGCGGTAGAGTTTATTACACCTCAGGCGAGGTCTGGACTCACGATGATGTGTTTGCCTGAGTTCAAGTTCGGCGTTGCAGAGGCGCAGAACCCGACGGCAAAGCTGATAGAGCTCATAAAGAGCCGAACCTTGGGTGGGCGAACTATGCCCGACATTGTGGTGACAGGAGCAACGGGCCAGGCATATCTCTCAATGACTGCCGGGGGAACACTGATTGTTTCGGCGGCTTCGCTGCAAGCCAGCAACTATGACGATACCTATTTCCACACCGAGGCGCCCGACCGACACAAGCGGCGCCGCGCTATCTCGGGTGGAGAGAGTTCTTCTGGCTCGATTGCCTTTAGTGGAGGCGTACACGAGGGAATCAAGACCGATGCGTATACCTTACGGCTCTGGAACAGAAAGATTCGCGAAGTGCTCGAAGAGAATGCGCGCCTCGGGCGTCCGTCAAAGCAAGTTGACATTTTTTCGACCAGCGATTGGCAAGTCGGTTCGCCGACGGCCAAACCGGCGACTATGTTGCGCGGCTTGTTCTGGGCAATTGCCAATGGACAAAAAGAGATAGTTATCAATGGCGATGCTTTCCAGGGGCAGAACTACGGCCGGGCACCTGCTGAGATGCAACTCACTGGCCTAGTCGGTATCGAGGACCAGCAGGCATTTGTATACGCGTTGCTAAATCCACTGCTCGATTGTATCCGCCGCATGCGAGAGGCAGACCCGTCATTTGAGATACCGAAGTTCAAGATTTTGGCTGGGAATCATGAAACCAATTCTCAGTCCGGCAAGGGTCTGCAGGGAATTTGGTTTCTCCAAACCATCGCGGCACAAGTGCAGTCATTTTACCGCGGGGCATTTGGGAAAGAGATTGCCGATACGCATGTGCTGTATCCCAAGAAGTTTGTAGACCGCATGGGAGTGGATGTCGACTACTCTCATATGGTTCTCGACCATACGGAAACCACGGGCTTTCGCATTGGAGTGCAGCACTACGTAGGAGTAGGGGCCAAGGGCAGCAGTTCGGTACCTCCAATCTCGGCAGCCAAAGGCTGGGCGAGATCTATGGAGAATGAGCTTAGGCCGCTGCATGGATTTTTGCTTGGTCACTGGCACACTCAGTCGGTAACTATGGGCGATGGTCTCTTTTACGCCATATTTGGGGCGAATGCGGATAAGTCTGGCTTTGAATGGCACCTCGGTTATCCCACCACGGTACCGGCGGCAGGAGTTCTTAGGCTCTTTTCCGACCGTCCTCCAGAGATGTTCTTTGTGACGGATCCTTACCTAAGGCTACAAGAGCCGCAGCTTCAGCAGCTACCCGAGTACCGTGCCTTGGTTGAAAAGTGGGGCTCACTCGAGGGGTTTGTTGAGAATGAACGCGGGCGCCATCAGCGCCGCGATCAGGGCGCCATGCGTTATAGCGAGCTAAAACTTGGCGGGGCGACGCATGGGTTTATCGAGCCGCATCGAAAAGTTGGCTAATCACGCGCGAAAAGGAGCTTGCGTATGGTGGTTGGAAGTCAGCGCCACGAAAAGGGCAGGGGAGAAATCCGGGGAGGGCTCAAGATGCCCTCCCTCGCCCGATCCCTCGGTCCTGAACAACGAGGAGAAATTGGCCCTTGCTCAGTGCTTGGACTGAGAGCCGATCTCCCGGCCCCCCGCTATCATTTCGTGGTAAGTACGGCAGATGGTCCCGCCTATGAAGTGTACCTTGAAAAGTGTGCGCACCCCGAGGGGTGTTCTGCGCTTTCAATCCGGAGTGAAGGCATTGGTACCAACGGTCCCTGGATTGGGTTCCAGGCCGCTGGAGTACCAGGAGCCAGGCGTGCCGTGGTAAATGGTATCTTAGCAGATGCCGCAGAGGATTTATCGAAGGGCCAGTGCTTTGGCAGCATCGTGCGTGGCCTCCTTGAGCATGTGGACGCAGCACTGCTTGAAGTCTTCGAGGCGGCGCATCCCTTGTCCGCTCTTTCACCGGGAAACTTTCGTTCCCCGGCATTCCAACGAAGAGCAGAGGCGCTTCAACTCTTGGCCGACTACCGCATAAATTGCAACGAATGGGGAACCGGCATCTCTAAGCCACTGTCAAGTCTGCTCAATGAAATTGAGCGCGGAGAATCAAGGCTACTTGTAGACCAAGGTGTTCTCGTGCGGCGCATAGAGGTAGCGCGTATCAAGGTCTTTTATCAACCTCCGACGGGGGAGGCGCTGTTTCTCGCCGAGGCAGGCCAGAAATTCCACGATGGCAGAGTGCGCATCAGACGAAGTGAGTACTCCCTCGCTGAAAAGATTATGGGCGAGACAGCGGCCCAGGCCGCCGCCCGGGCGTTTCGTGAGGAACTGCAGATAGAGACTGTTCCTCCACTTAAGGGCGGATCACTTAGTGCGGTGCGCGGTGAATGCGCCGACTTTCCTGGCCTCATTAGTGAGAAGGTCTTTACCAATTTTTCTGCCTGGCTCACCCAGTCGGAGTTCAAACCGGAAGGGTATACAGAAATACAGGCCGATAAATGCACGGTGTTTAGATGGGTTCCGCAGGGTTGGCCAGGAACTAAAGCCTTTCAACCTTAAGCGTCTCCCCAGACATCTTGAGCAGCGAGCGCTTGCCGTTGACCACGGTCTCCAGCACCACCTCGCGCTCCCAAAGCGCGCCGATGTGTTTGAGGGTGTGCTCTGCATACTCAAGCTGCAAGTCGCGGCCTTCGTGGTAGTGCTTCAAGTAGAGTGTTCGATTTCTGCCAAAGTCTGCGTCCTCTACCTTTATCGTAGGAATTGAGTTCATTCCCACGCCGCGGATGAGGGTCTCCTTAACTTCGTTCCAGTTCTCTTCATCGGACACCTTCGTCACCACCCGCTCTTTGCCACGTTTTTCATGCTGAAAGAGTTGCAGCTCTTGCATGAGCTCAGGGGTGAGAAAGCGTCTCAGGAACGAGGCGTCGCGGTCCGACTCTCGCACTTCAAAGAGTTTTCTGCGCCCTGGGGAGTCGTTTTCGGGCATGTCTTCGATAGAAATTTTTGGCTTATCGTCTGTGTACTCTCTCCCCGTACGCCCCTCGTTCCAACGTTTTTCGATATCGTTCCAGAGCACGAATCCAAGATGGTAGGGGTTTAGGCCGCCTGGATGAGGACGAAGGACCTGATTGTGCCGAATAATGAACTCGACATGCAGCCCGTGTTCAAGATGCAGGGCGTTTAAGAGCTTGTGATGCCAATAGCTCGCCCAGCCCTCATTCATGATCTTGGTTTCGATCTGGGGGATAAAATACTGGCTTTCTTCATCCACAATCCGCAGCAAGTCGCGCTTCCACTCGGGAAGGTACGGGTTGTATTTCGCTATGAATTGCAAGATGTCTTCGTCGGGCTCCAGAGGTATACGGTTCAGCTCGGGAGCTTCGTACACTCTTTTCTCATGGATATTGCGCCAGGGGTCTTCTGGCTGCTGGGCGTCTTGCCAGCGGCGCATGCGCTGCTCTTCTGGCGATAGTTTTTTGATGGCGAGATTGCGGGAGCGCTGAAGC
>JBIKWF010000024.1:0-46164 GCA_044356455.1 Bdellovibrionota bacterium
CGTTCGCGTTCTGCCTCTGCTTGTTTTGCCATGGCGCGCTGCATCTCTTGAGGTAAATCTATGTGCTTAACCTCAACTCCCGAGACTTTGATGCCCCAAGGACCTGTGCCGTTATCGAGATACTCTTGAATCCTGCGATTAACCTCTTCTCGCTTCGAAAGAAGTTCATCGAGCTCCTTCTCACCGCACACGCTGCGGAGTGTAGTTTGGCAAAGCTGATTGGTCGCTAGCAAATAGTTCTCAACCTGAATGATTGCCTTATCCGGGGCAACGACGCGGAAATAGACGACCGCATTCACTTTTACGGAGACGTTATCACGCGTGATAACGTCTTGGGGCGGCACGTCCATCGTAACGGTACGAAGATCAATGCGCCTTAGCTGCTGCACAAAGGGAATGAGCACCACAAGACCAGGGCCCTTCACGCCAGCGATGCGCCCAAGAAAAAAGACTACGCCGCGCTCATACTCCTGAAGAATATAAACCGACTGCTTCAGCACGACTCCCACTATGACGAGCGCAACAATTAACAATGAACTCATATCTCTCCTATGCCTTCCGCTTCACTTCTAAGACTAGCCCTGGCTCAAGGGCTACCACTTCAACGAGAGCCCCAACTTCTATAACGCCTTCACGAGTAACTGCGCTCCAGCTCTCTCCATTAACTGAAACTCTCCCGCTTGAGCCCACCGGCTCAAGCACCGCTCCGACAAGTCCGACGAGCCCCTCTGCGCCCGTTGCTCCCTTCGCGCCTAAGCCCAGGTAGCCCTTTGCCACGATAACGCCTACACCAGCCGCAAAGACGAGCACCACACACACGACCGCGAACAAAGAGCCTGTCAGCATAGCATTCCCAAACAAGCCTTTAAGACGCTCGGCGCCTCGCTGACGCACTTTTCAAATCATTCCAAAACGCTCTCTTCGTCTGATCGTCATGCAGCACCGCACGCAAGGTATGAGTTGCGATGATGGCGACCTCAAGATTTTCGCTCTGCAGCTTCTCGCGCGCGGGAGTGGAGATCACCCTTGACTCATTCCCCCCCAGTATCACAAGTACCGTTGGCTCCTTAGAAGGCACCTGAGAAAGACGCGGAGAAGCTTGGCTCTTAAGGGAAGCATTAGCAGACAAAAGTCCCCGCTCAAGTATTTCTGCGAGCCCCTCGGGCGGCAGGTTCTCAAAACGCAGAACGAGCACCTCTTCGCACGTAAGACGCAGACCCTTTTCTATCGCTCCCTTAAGCAGAGTTCCCTCTTCTCCAGAGAAAACATCTTCCGCGCCTGAGCAAGCCCAAGACCCCGCAAATACAATCCCAGAATCAAGAGTACCAAAGCGCACAAAAGGTAATGGGCGCACCTCAGACGCTGAGCCCCCCGCACTGCTCGAAGCGCGAAGGCGCGCCTGTCGACCTGCTGAATCGATTAGTTGCTTGGGAATTCCTGCCGGAAACTGAGGGCCCAAGGAATCAAGCAATGCATATAAGTCGCGCGCGATGGTCATGAAAAGTTTTTGTCATTAGAGCCGTATCACCGCATCAAGAACCTTGTTTGCCACACGACTCTTGTAGGAAGTTGCAATCTCTTCTTGGCGGCCGTTTTTATCAACAAGCCAGGCACGATTGGTATCTAAGTCAAATGCGTCCTGGGCAAAATTACCGACTATCAGATCCACTCCTTTCGCCTTCAATTTACGATGTGCCTCCGCCACCAGATCGTCGATTTCGCCCGTCTCTACGGCGAATCCGACCAGCTGCGGAGCTGGAGAAGTTCCCTTCCCCAGCACTTCTTTCTTGCGTTCACCAAGCGCGGCAAGAATGTCGGGATTCTCAACTAAGCGAATAACGGGGATGCCATCCGCTTTTTTCATCTTATCAGCGGCGAGCATTTCAGGCCTAAAATCAGCCACCGCAGCGGACATAATAACTATGTCTGGTTTCCTGTAGGCAAAACTTGAAGGCACGCCCGCCACCAGGCTTCCATCTCCAAACGCCAAATCAAGCATCACATCGTGCATGTGCTGGGCAGAATCGGCTTGAACACAGCGCACTTGCTGCGGCACTCGCACAGGGACTGGACCGTGCACCAGGGTAATATCTGCGCCGCGGCGGTAGGCCTCGCGCGTGAGCGCGACGCCCATCTTCCCCGAGGAACGATTCGAAATATAACGCACCGGATCAATGTACTCTCGTGTGGGGCCCGTCGAGATAAGGACGTGTTTCCCATGAAAATCATGTGACGAAAGCGCCCGGCGCACATGGTAAAAAATTTCATACGGCTCGGCGAGACGCCCGGCGCCATTCCAACCGCAGGCAAGAGCCCCTTCTCCAGGATCGACAAACCGTACCCCTCGAGACCTCAGCGCCGCGATATTCTCCTGAGTCTTTGGATGATCCAGCATATTCACATTCATCGCGGGGGCGATAAGAATCGGCGCCTTGGTGGCAAGCGCTACTGCGGTGAGCGGGCTATCAGCAAAGCCATTGGCAAGTTTTGCGATACAGTCGGCTGTGGCAGGAGCTATTACCAAAAGCTGCGCCCAATCGGCCAGCTGAATGTGTCCAATCCCCGCTGCCTCTGAGGAATCCCAAAATTCGGTGGTAACCGCATTCCCCGTTACTGCACCTATGGTCATTGGCGTAATAAATTCCTGTGCCGAGGGCGTCATGATACAGCGCACTTCGTAGCCCCAAGAGACCATCAAGCGCGCAAGCTCGGCAGCCTTGTAGGCGGCAATGGAGCCCGTAATTCCCAATACCACGCGGCGTTTTTCGGTAGTGTCGTTTTGCTGATTCTTATTCCACACGTGTTCGACCATGGTTAGCGCTCTCCTTTAGGGAAAAGCCCTTTCAGAAAGGGGTTCTGTTCTTTTTCAATTGCCAAGGTTGTATCAGGTCCGTGGCCACTGAGCACGGCTGTTTCAGGCGGAAGTGCCGTAATTAACTTCTGGATAGAGTCGAGCAGCACTTGATGGCTCCCCCCAGGCAAGTCGGTACGGCCCACCGAGCCTTGAAAAAGCACGTCCCCACTCAGGACCAAGCCTTCAGACGGGCAATAAAACGCAAGATGCCCTGGGGAATGCCCAGGGGTAAAATGCACATGGAACTCTCGTCCCGCGAAGGACAACGTTTCTCCGCCCCAGAGGTAAAGGTCCGGCTCCGGGCAAACTTCAAACCCATCCCGAGGCACCCCAAACATCATACAAATCTGAGGCACCGCTGCACGCATAGGAGCCTCGGCTTGATGCCCTACTAAGGAGGCTCCCGTCGCCTCCTGGAGAGCCTTCACCCCCCCTACGTGATCAAGATGAGAATGCGTAAGCCAAATCTCGGTGAGTTTGAGGCCATTCCGATCGAGAAACTTTTTAAGAAGATGACTCTCTCCCCCTGGGTCAATAGCAAGGGCGAGCTTGCTCTCCGTATCCCAGAGAATACGGGAGTTTTGAGAGAAAAGCGTAACGGGGATAGTCTCAATTCGTAACATGCCCCCTACTTCTGCCCCCTTCAGCGCCAGATCGCAACCCCGATGAGCCTTTAATAAAGCACTAAAATACCATGTTAGTTTAGTAGGTTAAGCTTCATTCCCGAACGAGCATCCTAAAAGGCCTGAGTAGCCCAGAAAGTTGTTCTAAAAGAATAGTACCTTCGGGCCGATAGAAATATGGGCTCTATAGCGGAGAACTGCTGGGGCCATAACATAAATTCCGGGGGGTGAGGTGGTAGCGGGATACGCAACCACTCACGGAGTGTACGTTTACTCGTAAGGCGTAACCACGTGGAAATTACCTCAGGCAATCAAAGACTCCTTCGCGGAGTGCACTACGCAGAACAATCCTGGATTCCGATCTGCGAGCAGAATGCCCGTGCCCTGAGAGAGGGATTAAAGGATGGGCGTTACGAAGGACGCCATAGCGACCTCTTGAGCGACCTGACAAGAGACCCTGCCCTGTTTCTTTTTTGCTTAAAAAAACGTGCTCAGCAGGAAAGTTCCAAGGACACGGAAAAGCCAGAGTCCTGGTTCTCCCCAGAGGAGCTTCTTGGCCCCGCCTCTACTCCGGCACTTATTGAAATTCTTTCCTCTTCGCTTGAACTCGTCTCGACACATCGCCTGGCGGCGGCCTCGCCTGAACAAGGCAGATCGATGCAACAAGCCGCAACTTCCGCAGCCGTCTCAGTGGCTCTCGCTTCAAAAGCAGACCTACCAGAGACAACGTCTACCGCGACAAGTTTTCTAAGAAACCTTGGGCTCATGCTGATTGCGTGGAACTACCCGCATATCTACAAAAAGGTGCTTGCGTCCCTCGAACCAGATGCCAGCCTCGACCAAGCATTTGGCTTACTCCTGGGATTTAGCCCTACGCTTTTGGGAATCACTCTCGCACGGTCGTGGAGCCTCAGTCCTGAAGTTCTCGTTGCGATGGGAGATAAAGTCGCACGTGAAATTGCCTCGCCTGAACTCTTAGCTCGCGGCCAGCGACTTGAAGCCATCTGCCGCACAGGAGAAGCATTCGCCCGCGCCATGCACCCCGAAAACTACCCGTCGGCGGATGACGATTGGCGAGAAGCTTCAACTGAAATTAAAAGAGCGCTTGGACCCCAGGGACTCAAAGTTATATCTAAGGTTGTGCGTGATTATTTGCGCGCGTATACCAGCGCATTCCCCGACTCCTTCAAGCTGCCGGAGCGACTTGTTCAGGAACCTGAGCACGCAGCAGCTGAGCCCACTGATTTCTCTCAGCGCAATCGCTATCTGTCCGCATGTCCTCCGGCCATCAAAGCTGCATTGGAAGAAATCTACCTGCAGCTTAGAGCGCATACGGTGGGGAGAATTCCGCTCGAACAGCTGATTCATTCCGTAATTCCGCGGGCAGGGTTCGTGCGCGGATGTGTATATCTTTTTGATCCCGAGCACCAATGCCTTCGCCCGCGGGTCAGCATAGGAGCGGTGCAGATTAATGAACTCTCCCCTGTTCCCTGCGATTCTCAAGTGGACCGACACGCTCTCGCTGAGGCTCTCACCTCAGGTATTCCCCAAGAGCTCCAGTCTTCTTGCATTGATGCAAGTCCCTGCGACGCGCTTGCAGGCGTGCTCGGCGGCGCACAAAAGACCGGGGTGCTTTACCTCGAGGCAGGTCAGGGCATGCAAGACACGTCACCTCAAGTGAGGATGGGGGTATTCAAGGCTCTGCGGCAGACTATGAATGATGCGCTGCGGTTGAACTAAAGAAGCTCTCGAGATCTCATCGCTGTATGCGCCCCTTTATCCCGGTGAAGAACGCATTCCATGCGACAACTATTTCTTCAATCCCGAGGATAAGGCAGCATGTCCATGGGCAACTTCAGCGAGGAGACTGGCATGAGCGAGACAATCGATAGAATCAAGTCACTGCGCGCTGGGATTCGATATCACCGTGCTCAAGTGAGCGATTATCGCTGCTGGGTAGATGATTTGCGATTATATCAACTTGCGGAGCTTCCCGGGTACTTGAAGCTCGAGGTTCCCCCCGAAGACGAGTTCATGCTCCGCTGCAAGGCCTTTTGGGATAACCGACAGCGCGAGTACGAACGTGGGACAGGAGATTGCAGCGTTGACAGCTCGCAAGCCGTGCAGAAAATTCGGATCGCTCAAGACGAGGATCTCGGCAGGCTCCCTGAAGAGTCGCTCAAGCACATACTGACTCTCTTGTTAGAAGAAATTAGGCAGCATGAATCGAAGGGGTTTCAGGGGCGCACGGTAGCGGATGACCTACAACTTTATGGTCTCTTACCTGAGACGGAAGCTTGGACCTCTGCCCTGCCTGCTCGAGCATTCTTTCTTTCGAACTGCGCTAAATTTTGCAGCCATTGTAAAAGCCACCCTGAGCATTTGCTTGAGTGGGCGGAAGAGAAGTAAGCGCAAATAGCCTTTAAATCTGAGAAACCTCGGAAAAACTTACCTCTGTACACCTTCGTGCCCTCGGTGGTGAATTTCTTCATGAAAATTTAACCACAGAGGACGCGGCACCCTACCATCAATCCGGTAGGGCGCCGCGTCCTCGCGGTGCCGAAAGATCTCGCGACCCGGCACTAGGAGTGTGTCTTGCAGAAAAATAGTTTTTTCAATTTGGACACAATCCGTAGGGGGCCTGTCCCGCAACTAACACCACATGGCGTGATAGAAATAGTTACGGGACAGACACCTAGAAGTTCAACTGAATGGCTACGTACGCATTTCTCCCCGGCTGCGTGAGCGAGAAGAAAGGCTCTTTGTAGTTTCTATCAAAGAGATTCTTCACTCCTGAAACAATTGAGGTCTTCCCAAAAGATTGCTCTGTCAGCAGGAAGTTAAGCTCGAAGTCGACGACCGTAAAGTCTGCCTGCTTCGGAAACTGATCTCTTCCTGCACTTACCGTATTATCCTGAGATGGCCCAACCGTTCTAAGATTAAAGCCGGTACGCACCCGATCAAGAATCGAGGTGTTCGCTTCAATCGTATAGAGCGCTCCGTAATTGAAGACCCAGCCCGTAACATCAATCTTCTCTGATGCATTGGTCCAGGTACGGGAAACATTGGCGTAGACCTCGAGCGCGTCAAAGAACTTGGTTGAAGAACCAAACTCAACGCCGTAGAGGTTAAGGTCCCCCACGTTCGCATACTGATCCGTCAGGAAGCCCTGCACTACGCCAACAGGCGTCGTACCGATGTAGTCGTATACACGCGTCACGAAGGTAGCAAGCTCTAAGGCGGTGTCCCCGTCTTGATGTTTTGCGCCAACCTCTGCCGTATACGAACGCTCGGGATCGAGATCCGGATCTCCAATGATGCGTGTAGGAACGCCAAGATTTACAATTCCATCTTGATAGCGTTCTCCAAGGTCGGGAGCACGGAACCCAGTGGAAAGAGTTGAATAGAGGGAACTCTCTGTATCGATCTTATAGACCGTACCGAGAGAACCACTAAGCCCTGCCACGGTATCATCTGAGTTCGTCACGTCATCATTGACCGTGAAGAAATCAAATCGAGCACCGGGAACGAACTCCCATGAGTCAAGCGACCAGTTATCCTGCGCATAGACGCCGCTTCGGAACTGATTGGCATCGGCGCGCTTTCTTTGGGTCACCTTCACAGGACCTGAAACAGGTCCAATACCGGCTTGTCCAATCGTTTGCGTTTCTTCCGTTTCAGGAAGATCGCTGAGATCATAACCGAGGTCCAAACCAACCGTAATGGCGTGGTCTCCGAACTCAAAACGCGACTGTGTCTGGGACTCAAAGGTATCAACCTGATCATCGGTCTTGGTTCTTGAAGCACCTACCGTAGCGTTCGGATTTACGAACGTGGGTGGTCCTGCAAATCCAGGACTAAAGCTTGGGTAGTAAGCAGTTTCTCGGTAGAACTCACGATCGATCTGCTGCCAATAAATCCCCGTCTTAAACTCCTTCCATGAACCACCCACATCATCCACGGTGAGTTCAACACCCGTCATGGTGCGTTGATACTTGGGGAAACTAAAGTACAAGGGGTTTGTCACGAAGGCCGCAGAACCTGGGGCTCCGAATACCGCGATGGGAAGAGTAATCTCATCTCGGGTAATCAGAACGTCGGAATTGCGTGTATTGTTGGCAATGACACGGAGCTTCGTATCTTCGGTAAGATAGAAATCTGCCTTACCAAAGAGTCCCACCTGCCTAAAAGAACCACTTTGCGCGTCTTCATCATCTGGGAGACGCGGCTCAAGCGAGCGGGTGTAACTACCACCAATAACCGCGGCATAACCTTGGTCACCAAAGTCGAGATAACCACCGACGCGGTTTCTGTCATATTGACCATCGTAGCCGTAGCGCATCGCACCGCCGATTCCAAAGGAATCCCGGCGCGTGGGCTCACGAGAAATAACGTTCACCACGCCGCCAAAAGAATCAGTTCCGTAAAGAACGGAGGCGGGTCCGCGCAGAACTTCAATCTTCTCGATACCAATAGTGTCGTAAAGGCTTAGATTTCCGCCGCCGTACCCAATCCCCTGCCCGGCTTGGCGAATGCCATCAGAAAGGGTCAGCACGCGCTGCGCGCCAAGACCGCGGATGGTAAATCCTTCTTGCCAGTAGTTTGGATTCCCCTCACCTGGAGCGAGCCCTACGCCTGGAATACGGCGCAGGATATCATCAACGTCGGCATACTCCTGGTTCTCGATCTTTTCTGACGATACGGATGTAATTGCCTGAGGTACCACAAGAGGATCTTGCTCTGCGCCACGCGCCGCAGTCACCACCACTTCAATCGCTTTCTTCTCATTCTTTGCATCGCCACTCTTTGCATCTATTGATGCAGTCTCTGCCGCAGGCGAATTTGTTTCAGCAGCCTCCGGAGCAGCATAGGCGCTGGAGCCGGAAAGCGAACCAACCACTACCGCAATCGCGCTAAGCGCTCGATATGAAATTTTCATCAACGTTTCCCTACACAATAGTTGCATTATTAGCAGCTCGCGAGTCCCGACTTCATCCCTTCGGCCGGACGACAAGCGCCTCGAACTCATACCAGCACCTATGCCCACTTGGTCAAGGAGCAATAGCGCCGAATCTGAGCACTTATCCGTAGTCTTGAGGCATTAAGTCCTGGGTGTGACAGGCACGTGACAATTGAAGCCTCTTGGGAATAGATGGAACTCTCAACTTATGACAAAAGCGTGACTAAAGCCTCCGGGCGACCCATATTTTGGAGCCAAGGCCGCCTTAAAACGCGAGTGGGACTGCAGAAGTACCCCCCAAATGCCGTACAATTAAACTATGGCGTTTTCTCAGGGACTTGCTGCTTCGGTGGCGCTGCACGTTGCAGTGATGGCAAGTTGCCTAAGCGCGGGAACTTTTACTAGGCCTGAGCTGCAGTCCACGTCCTCTGGTGCCTCCGTTTTCAGCATTACACTTTCGCGTCTGAACGAGAGCACTGCGAGCAGTACCCCCGTAGAAGCGGCCCCACCCTCTCCAAAGATTGAGGTCAAAACTCCGAAGGAGAGCGTAGCCCCGAGTAAGACTGCCACCCGCAAGCCTGCGCCAATTAGTCTTGCAAAAGTTTTAAGGCAGCCCGAAGAGCTTGCCCAGAAGAGCCCAGATCCCGTGGCCCCTTCGGTTGCTGCAACCGCCGCGGACTCTCAAGAAAACACCTCGCAGGCGGAAGGCCGAGCCGCGCTCCGGCTTGTGAGCTCGAGTTCCCCATCTGTGGGAACTTCCGTGGGAGCAGGAACCCCCGGAAGCGGGCCGACCCTGCTAAGGAGTCCTAAGCCGATATATCCAAGCCTAGCGCGCAGAGCGAACTTTGAAGGCCGGGTACTGCTCGATGTGCTCGTGGACGAATCAGGTGACGTAACCGAGGCTCAGATTGCGAAAAGCTCAGGACGGGAGGACTGTGACCAATCAGCACGCGAAACGGTTCTCGCCCGCTGGAAATTCAAGCCAGCACAGTTTAACGGCGTAAGCATACCTTGGCGAGAAAGAGTGGCAGTCTCTTACCAGCTTCGGTAAGCTTGTCTCCTGTGATTAAAAGCACTTCTCATACCCCAGCTTCGGAGTCTGTCCTCGAGCACCACGAAGCAACCTACTCTGGGTCACGAGATTACAAGTGGCTACTTTCGACCCTTACCTCAAAACCACTGCGCTTTATTCTTGCCGTCATTTGGTTTGTGTTCACCGTTTCACTGAGCGGTTGGTGGGTCATTTTTGGCTTGCAGCAGATCGACAACCTCATGGAGCTAAAGCACGATGGTATCGATATCCTCGTGAGGCATCAGAAAATGCTGCTCTGGGAGGGCGGAGCACTTTTTGTCTCACTTGTGTTAGGAGGCAGCGCCCTGGCTTATTTCATGGTTCGAGAAAGGCGCCAGTCCGAGCAGGTCCAGCGTTTTCTTGCCACCTTTACTCACGAGCTAAAAACCCCTCTCGCCAGTTTGCGCCTGCAGGCCGAATCGCTTCAGGACTCGCGCGGTAGCCCTGAGCACTCGCAGGCACTTCTTCAGCGCCTGGTAGCCGACACCGCCCGGCTCACGCTCCAGCTGAACAACTGTCTTTTTGTCGCAGATGCCACCAGCAAAGGAATTGGCAAGCGCTCTCTCCGAATAGAACCACTTTCACTCCGCGCTGCCCTGCAGGCCATCGCCCCGCAGTGGCCAAGCCTTACAGTCCACTGCCCTCAGGACGCAACGCTCCTCGCCGACGCGCGGGGGCTTGAAAGCATTCTGCAGAATTTGCTTCAAAATGCAGTAACCCACGGCAAGGCTTCGCGCGTTGAGGTGCTTGCACGGCCCCATAGCCAAGACCATGTTTCAGTCCTGGTGCAGAATAACGGAGCGCCCTTTAAGGGAAACCGCAGCATGCTTGGCAAGCTCTTTGCGAGATTTTATTCAGGAAGCGGCAGTGGGATAGGTCTTTACCTTGTTCGCACACTTACGACTCTTCTTGGCGGAACAGTCTCAATCTCTCCCCGTGAAACCGGTTTCGAAGTAGAGTTAGTGCTCCCAGGCTCGCTTCGCGTGGCGCCTGATTCGAGGGAGCTGCCGTGAGCAAACTATTACTTCTAGAGGACGACGAATCTTTGGGGCAAACCCTCACCGAGCGTCTTAGCTTAGAGCATTATCAGGTACACTGGGCAAAAACGCGCGCGGAGGCGGAGCTTGCGTGCGGCACTCGCGGGATGGCTGAACCGCCTCGCCCGCGTGGAATCGTGGTACCCTTTGATTTGCTCATCTTGGACATTGGACTTCCAGACGGGTCTGGCCTCGACTTCGCACGCGACCTGCGATTTGTTAGTAGCGTGCCCATTATTTTTCTTTCTGCGCTGAGTTCCCCTGAATACCGCCTCGAAGGTTTTGAGATTGGCGCCGAGGACTATGTCCCCAAACCCTTTCACCTTAAGGAACTCCTGCTTCGCGTGCGCAAGGTTCTCGATGCGCACCGCGTGCCGCAAACGGTCGATGCAAATGGTTTCTCGCTTGATGTGAAGGGATTATCGGTAGTGTTCCCTGACGGCAGACGCGAATTTCCCGCGCCCCGGGATTTTCAGCTGCTTTGCATGTTGGTGGAAAACGCCCCGAAAGTTATCAGCCGCGAGGAAATACTTGCAAAGTTATGGGCAGGAGAATCAGCTCAGACCGGACGCACCGTCGACAATGCCATCGTGCGCTTACGCCAGTTACTCCGCTCCGTTGAAGGCGATCCGATACGCTCCGTAAGAGGAATTGGCTATCAATTCGTCGCGAGTAAGGGAACTGGATCTTAGGGAGCCTCTGAAGAACCTAGATATCTTATTTTTTCTCTCCGTGAGCTCTGTGCCCTCTGTGGTTGATTTAAATTGTTGAAAAACCACAGAGGGCACCGAGCTCACGGAGTGTGACTCTTTCAGAGCTTCTTTAGGATCCGCGTGGAACAATCACTTCCTGCCCACCCATATAGGGCCTTAAAACTTTCGGAATCACGACACTCCCATCAGCCTGCTGATTCATCTCGAGCAGCGGAATAAGGATACGCGGAGAAGCAACGAGGGTGTTGTTGAGAGTATGACAGATAACATTCTTCCCGTTCTCGTCCTTGTAGCGCGTCTTAAGCCGGCGCGCCTGAAACTCATGGAAGGTTGAGCAGCTATGGGTTTCCCCGAAGTTATTTCGAGATGGCATCCAGGCTTCAATGTCATTCTTATAGACCTGTCCGCGCCCAAGATCTCCGGTGCACACCTCAACGATGCGGTACGGGAGCTCTAGCATCTGCATGAAATCCTCCGCATTCTTGAGCAGCTCAGCATGAAGCATCTCGCTTTCCTTGGCGTCAGCCTTGCAGATGACGACTTGCTCTACCTTATAGAACTGGTGAATGCGGTAAATGCCAGCCGTATCCTTACCGGCCGATCCCGCTTCGCGGCGATAGCAAGGCGAATATCCGGCGTACCGCAGCGGAAGTTTGCTAGCCTCAAGTATCTCGTCTTGATGATACGAGCAGACCGAAACCTCAGAGGTTCCAATCAAATAGGTATCTGCATCTCTCTCGTCAAGTTTATACGCTGACTCTTCTCCACCAGGAAAATAGCTCGTCCCCATCATGGCTTCGTAGTGCACGAGGTGCGGAGGATCCATGAGGATGTAGCCGCGGCGATGAATATGATCGAGCGCGCATTGCATCACGGCGTGCTGAAGACGCGCACCGTCGCCCTTTAAGAAATAAAAGCGAGTGCCGCTAATTTTCACGCCTCGGTCAATATCGAGAATGTCGAGATGTTTCCCAAGTTCGACATGGTCTCTTAGCTTAAAGCTGAAGTTTGGAAGCGTACCCCAGCGCCGACTCTCAACATTCTCGGTATCATCCTTACCCACGGGAACCTTGGCGAGGGCAGGCTGAGGAATAAAAAGCTGCTGCCGGGTCCATTCAGCTTCAAGCTCTGCAAGCTGCTGAGAGCCGTCTTTTAGCTGGGCGGCGATATCTTTCATTTCCTCAAGGCGCTTTGCCTTAAGGTCGCCCTGAAGCTTTGGAATTTCTTTACTCGCTGCGTTTTGCTGGGCGCGAAGTTGCTCAACGGAACCCTTGAGGGCTTTAAGCTTCGCATCGAGAGCCAAGAAGGCATCAACATCAAACTGAATTCGCTTCTTGAGGCAGGCGTCTTTGTAAACTTCCGGCCGCTCTCGTAAGTCGTATAGATCAATCATGGCTAGTCCTTCTCCAAGGCCCCGAAAATACTGACAATCAGAGTATTTTGCAACGCTCTGAAGAACGAAGATTTCAGCCGCCCCACCCCGTTATTCGACAAAATCCCCTCTTCTTAGTGGTCTCCGTGGTCTTCGTGGTTGTCCCCCCTACTACCAACGAGAAACTCCCATCGAAAGAATCCGAAAAAGCAGGTACAGTTTTCGCTCAAAAGAACAGGGAGTCATGGAAGCACCTCAAGGGGAAGAACAGGTTGTGCGCGGAACTATAAAGCGCGTCACCTTTCACAACCCAGAAAACGGCTATGCCGTCATTCAACTTGCCGTATCAGGCAGAGGAGATGACGTAACCGTGGTGGGGTCCTGCCTTAAGGCCTCCGTGGGCGCTCAGCTCGTCGTACGAGGTACTTTTAAGACTCACCCGCGCTTTGGCATTCAACTCGCCGCAAGCTCCATTACCGAAACCCTCCCAAGCAGCATCGAAGGCATCGCAAACTATTTGGGGAGCGGCATTATTAAGGGCATAGGCCCTAAGACAGCTGAGCGCTTAGTGGAAGAACTTGGCGACAAAGCCCTAGACATCATCTGCCAAGAACCTGACCGCGTCGCAAAAATAACGGGCGTCGGAAAAAAGAAAGCCGCCCTCCTCAAAGACACCCTTGCAGCCCAGAAAGGCGTGCAAGAGATTATGCGTTTTCTGCTTGAGCACCATGTTTCCCAGGGGCTTGCGGGCCGCATCTATGAAAAGTTTGGCAATCGATCCATTGAGATTATCTCTAAGGATCCCTACCTGCTGGCGCGCGAGATGCGGGGCGTGGGGTTTGCCACGGCTGATACGATAGCCTTAAACCTTGGCATTAAACCGGACGCCCCCCAGCGCCTAAAGGCTGGGCTCTACTACGCCCTAGAACGCGCCACCGACGATGGGCACTGTTTTCTGACGGAGTCCCAACTTCTCCAGAAAGCCTCATTCTTGCTCGGTATTGGAGAGGAGCACGCCGGCCTGCTCTCCCCTGAAATTGAAGCGCTCATACAAGAGGGCTACCTCTACCGCTCTTTTGAAGGCCTCTACTTAAGGCACTTGTTACATGCTGAAGAATTTGTAGCCAAATTTGTCGCGGAAAGGACCACTCCACGCGACATTCCCGATCTTAGCGCTGCCGATATTGAAGACGCTCTCGCCTCGGCGCAGCTAAGCCTTGGCGTTACCTTTTCGCCTGAGCAGCGCCTGGCGGTCGAGACCGCCGCGACTTACCGCTTCATGATTATCACCGGAGGCCCAGGCTGCGGTAAAACAACTCTCATCCGCGCGCTTTCGGTTCTCTATCAGCGCGCCGGGCGCAGACTATTTCTCGCTGCCCCTACCGGACGCGCCGCGCAGCGTATGGGCTCTGTCTGCGAAATGAACGCGAGCACCATTCATCGCCTTTTGCGATATGACCCTATGAAGCGCACGTTCCTGCATGGCATCAATGACCCGCTTCCCACGGACGTGGTCATTATCGACGAAGCTTCCATGATAGATGTGCAGCTTGCGAAGGATCTTTTCTCGGCTATCCCCAAAGACGCCACCTTGATTCTTGTAGGAGACAAGGACCAACTGCCCTCGGTGGGCCCGGGCCGCGTTTTTGGTGACCTTATTGCCGTGGAAGAGGTGCGCACCGTGAGTCTCTCAAGGCTCTTCCGCCGCAAGGAAGAGTCTGCAATTACAAGCGTCGCGCATCTTATTAACTCTGGAATCCTACCAGAAATTCCTGAGCCGGATGGGGTAACGAAATCTGATGCCTACTTTCTCCCCCGCGTTTCCCCCGAAGAGGCAGGACTCACTATTGAAAAGTTAGTTTCGGAAACAATTCCGAAGAAATTTGGCATGAGCGGCTCCGAAATCGCAGTTCTCACCCCCTCCAATCGCGGAGAACTTGGAGCTGAAAGACTCAATCAACGACTGCAACAGAGACTCAACCCACCAGGGTCAAAAGACTCAGAGCAAGAAGTTACCGTTAATGGCCATACCTTTAGGCTAGGCGACCGCGTTTGCCAGAGAGTTAATAATTACAATCTTGATGACATCGGCGTCTTCAATGGTGACACGGGAGAGATCTACGAAATTGATAAGCAGTCAAAGACGGTAACCGTAGATCTTTGGGATGGCCGCTTGATCAAGTATGGCATGAGCGACCTCTCGCAGCTTTCACTGGCATATGCGCTCACGGTCCACCGCTCGCAAGGCTCAGAGATGCCCTGCGTGGTCCTCGCCTTACATGATTCGCACTTTACGCTTCTTGATAGGCAGCTGATTTATACCGCGGTCACGAGGGCGAAAAGACTCCTGGTAGTCGTGGGCTCAAAGCGCGCGCTCTCGATGTCGGTAAAACGCACAAGCTCTCGGCGGCGCAACTCTAACCTTAAAGAGCGTATACAGGCTCAGCTACGTTAGTCCCGAAGGCTATCTAGGGAATCTCTGAAAAACCTCCATCCTTAATACACCTCTGTGTACCTCTGAGACCTCTGTGGTGAACTTCTTCATGAAAATTTCACCGCAGAGGTACACAGAGGTTAGCTTTTCAGAGGTTCCCTTATCTTCCGCCCGGCTTCTTGTGAGGCTGGGTCTCATGAAATGATTAGCTATCGCAGGCTCTTAGAGTTCCCTCGAACCTTGGCACCAGAGACTGCCCCAATTCCCTATAACTGCGTCTCACCTCGAAGATACTTGGCGAAGGTTTGATAGATCGCGGCTCGGGCTTCACGCATCTCATATCTGACAAGTCTCTGAAAGAAGTCTCCCTTCGTGCCCCCCGCGCACTTAGCGCTAAGTTTCATCAAGAAGTGAACGCGGAGCTGCTCAAAGGATGAGGCGTTTCCAGAGATTCTTCAGCAGAGCTGATTACCGCACGAGTAAGATAAGGAAATTATACTAATGAAAACCTTCCATTCTATTTTCCTTGCCGGCCTCGTGCTCAGCCTTACTCAAACCGCCCAAACTGCACACGCGCAGATCCTGACTCAAACTCCGACTCAAGTAAGCCTGTCGACAACCGGAGGGGCCCCTGACGGCCCGAGCTACTTGCCCGTGGCCGGAGCAAATGGAGAGGGCTTCGTCTTCGAATCTTTTGCTTCCAATTTGGTTGCGAATGATACCAACGGTCGAAACGACGTATTCTTTCGTTCCAAGCAAACAAACCAAATTGTGCGGGCGAGCGTCAGCACCTCGGGAGCCGAAGGCGATGCCTCCTCATCGGCGCCTTCCATGAGCCTTACTCTCGCCAATGGTTTTTATGCCATTGCCTTTGAATCACGGGCGAGCTCCTTTGGCAGCATTCCGAATCCAAGCGCGCTGCGAAATATCTACGTTCGATTTCCGACTCTAGGAATCACTGAAATAGCCTCTCCGGCGCTAGGATTCACCCTTCCCGACGGCGACAGCTCGGAGCCGTCAGTAGCCGCAGTGACCGAAGATGATGGCAAAAACAAGATCCTGATTGCCTTTAGCTCTGTCGCAACAAACTTAGTGGCGGGAGACATCAATGGCTTCTCAGACATTTTTCTTGCAACTCTCACTCCACCAAGCTCCACGAGTTATTCTCCAGCGACCCTGACCACGCTCACGCGCATCACCAACTCTGCCATCGCCGGAGAAGAAATTAATGGGCACTCGTTCTTCCCTCAAATAAGCTCAGACGGGCGCTACATTATTTTCTGTTCTCGCGCCCGCAATCTCGTCTCTCCTGCCATTATTAACCTCAACGAAAACTCTCAGGTGTTCCGATACGACATACAAACGGGGGAAACTATTCTCGTGAGCAAAACCACCGCAGGGCTACCCGGGGATAGCGATAGCTACTATCCACGTATTAGCTACACCGGGAGATACGCAGCTTATTTTTCTTTTGCGACAAATATCGTGGGGTCTGAAACCACGCGCCCAAACTTTCCATTTATCGTTCGTTACGACGCAGTTACTGACACGACCCAGCAAGTAAATCTGGCAGCTGACGGAACAAGTAGTGGCCTTGGTCAGCTCAATTCCCTGGGGATCACCGCTAACGGCCGCCTCATCACCTTTGGAGATGTTTCAAATGCACTCGTGCCCGATGACACCAATGGCCAAGGGGACATCTTCGTGAAAGATATGGAGAACGGCCAGATAGCACGCCTCTCGACGGGCCCGGGTGGAGTACAAAGCAATGGCACCAGTTTTAACCCGACGCTTACGGCTACCACTTTGAACGGGCAAACCTTCGCCGTGGTGTTTGAATCTCTCGCCACGAACCTCACTTCCACGGCGACCGTTTCGGGAACAGGAGATCTTTACAGCACGGGATTTACCGTCGCGGTGCCTCAGCTTGGCTCGAGCACGCAGCTTGAAACGCCTCCTGACGTAACCCTCAATAGAAAACGGGTCACGATAACGACGCAAAAGTTTGCGGTTCAAAGCTCCGGAAATTAACGCCCTCACAGAGTTAGGGAGCCTCTAGGAAACTTCTTTTTCCCCTTCGCGTCCTTTGCGTCCTTCGCGTTATCTCGCAATCTATCGCGCAGCCGCAATGTTTGGGTTTAACGCGAAGGTCGCGAAGAGCACGAAGGAGGATTTTTTCAGAGGCCCTAGGTAATAGTCACCTTTTGGCGTGGACTAAAGGGCGTCGTTCGCCGCGGGCTGCCCTTGGAAGCAGTCTGAATAACGCGATATCTCGAGGTATAGGTCCCTGGCTTCAGGTTCTTAAACGCGGCGGAGTTGCGCTTACTTATGTATTTGTATCTGGCACGCTTGACCGCCCCAGAGCCCTCAAGCCGAATGTCATAGCGAATCGATGACCGCGCCGCACTAGTCACTGGAGGGGACAGGGCAACTTGATGGGAGGTACTATCTGCCTCAGCATCCCCTACGCGCCCAGAATTCTGAGCAAGATACGCCGTCGCAAGAAGGAGAGCCGCAAGCATCCTAATAGAGTAAGCCATACCAGAGCCTATCGGCTCTCTCAGGTCACGGCATAACAAGAGTTTTTAGGTACCCGAGAGGCCCCTTAAAGCCTTTAAATACGCCGATTCGCGCACCCACCACTAAGGCCAGGAGAAACCTGGTCGCCTTTTATTTCGTTTCCCACGAATACTGGGCTCGAATCTGATTCGAGGTGCGGTCGATTTTTCCAAGTTGCTTCAGCGCTCGCTCCTCATCCAGCTTAACAAAATCCTCTTCTTTGAGGGAGAACAGCGTAAGTCTTGGATTATGAAACCCGTAAGTGCCGCGAGGCGCCGTGATTTGAGTAACGATGGGAACGCGGTCAAATACTTGTCTCATATGCTCGGCGTACATAGGGGCAGCAAGCGGTTGGGTGTAATAGCGATCGTAGAAGAGACTTGAGAGCACGAGGTAATCGTAGCCACTCTTGCGCAGACTATCCGCGCCAAGCTGCTCGAGAATGTGCGCCCGAGGGATATGAGTAATCTGGAACTCATTACCAAAGAATCGCGGTGCATATGGCTTCCAATCAAGATACACCTTGCTGCCTGGAGGAAGATTTTCCTTCATCCAGCGCGCCATTTGGTCTCGGGTATCATCAGAAACCTCCTGCGCAAGACCAATCGTTCTCTGAGCGGGGAATGCCACAATCACAAGAAAAGCGAGAGGCGCAACTATTCGTGCGGGAGTATTTCTTAGGAGGCGAATACACTCAGCAGCGCCAAGCGCGAGAAATGGAAGACAAGGATAAATATATCTCTCTGGCTGAGGCTCAGGCTTTGCCTTCACCCACTCTGCAGGTAGGTAGAAGAGCAGGACAAGCCCAACGATGAAAAGGTCTTCTATACGCCTACGCCAGAGAAGCATTCCTACTCCTGCCATCGCAGCGATAGTCGCTGGCATGGACATGCCGGGAATGACACTTCTCCAGAAATGGTACATCCAGAACTGAGACCAGGCATCAATTGGTATCGTATGCCCTCGCATCATGTGGTTACTTTCAGACCCAAAGTCCTTGGCAAAAGTTGCGTTGTTAAGAATGGCGTAAGGGGTGCACGCAAGAAAACCAAGGGGGGCAAAGCAAAGGGCAAGCGCCGTTGGAGCGATATAGGAGCGCTCGGGAATGAAAGAACGAGAGCGCAACCAAGGGGCCGAAGCTACAATGAGAGCTGCGAGCATCCCCGAGTACTTGCTTGAAGCCGAAACGCCCGCAAGAAAGCCCGCCGCCATGAGCCAGCCCTTTTTGTCTTCTTGCACCGCTTTGATGACAACGACCACGGTTGCGAGCACCATGCAGGTAAGTAGTGCATCTTCTTTCATGTAGCGACTGCAGGTGACGTGCAGAGGAAACACTGCCAGCAACATGGCACCCATGATGCCCGTAGCAGGGGAAAAGAGCCTCTTGCCAATATAATAGACGAAAAGAACGGAGAGTGTTCCTGCGGCGGCGCTTACTATTCTTCCCGCAAGAAATGCCGTTGTCCGAAAATCCCCGGGAATATCAAAGATTGATTGAATCGGAATTCCTAGCCAATGGAATACCGAGTTGAGGAAATAGGTGAGGTATAAAAGCAGCGAAGGATGCAGGAAATACTGCGGGTCCAAGTTCCCATTCTGCACCATTCTCATGATGGCGTTTACCTTGGGAACTTCATCCGGATGATAATTCGCAGGAAGCCCAAAGCTAATTCCATAGAGACGAAGCGCCGCAGCAAACAGGACCACAACGGCAACTGCGAGAGTTAAGAACAAAGGAGACGGACTCCCCTTCTCTGTGGAGCCGGCGCCTACGCCAAGAACTCCGCTTCCGGGAACGTCGCCAAGGTGCTTTCCTGAAAGACCTGAAACAATAAGTGCGCCCGCTGAAACGGAGAAAAAGAGCAGCCAAAGTCCAAAAAGCTTGATCAGTTCAAGATTATCCGCTCTCGATAGAAGGAGCATGCTGCAAAGCGGCACGAGCCAAAACGGGACTGCACGCAAGGGCCGAAGCGCAGGAGACTTGCCAAAAACGGCTCCCATCATAAGGGCCAGCGCAAAAATCAGAACTGCAGCTTGGCCCCACGTCGCGAGATCAACAAAGGGCACATAGAGGGGAGAACGAATCTGGAGCGACTGGAGTTTGGCTCCTAACTTACGTTGGTCGCGATTGGAAGGAACAAACGGATTCACGACCTGAAATTCAATGAGCCGGGGCTCACACGTCCCCTTGAGCCAAAACTCTTGAACGGTCGATTGAGGCGTAACGAGAAAGGTGGAGACAGGCTTTCCGCAGACTTTAACAGCAATCTCGGCGGGAGGATTTCCGGGCGGCCGCCAAGGATCAAGGGTAAGGCGGGCACGATTTCCGATGGGGGCAAGATTTTCGAGGCGAACTTCAGCTCCATCCTGAATCCAGCCGTCTCCCGCAATCCCCTTGAACTGACCAAAGCTACTGCGAGGTGTCAAAAAACCCTCGAACGAGAGTCCAAGCCCCACGAATGCAGCAAGCAGTGAGAACAGCGCAGAGAGCCACAAGGTGCGCTTGGTAGATGAGTTAGTAGTAAAGAACATCATAGGTACCCATACCTTCTACAGTAACGTGGTTCTTCGCAACCTGATTCTCAAGCCTAGGAGTTCCTAACTCCTGAGGCTGAAGTTGGTTCTGTGTAAGAAGCCACGCCTTAAGCTTCTTCACATCAACGAGCGCGGCAAAATCATCCCGAAACGGCATAGCGGGAAATCTTTCCAAATCTACGGTGCGAGGAAGCTTGCGGAACGCAAATTCATCAACTGGCCTTGACGTAAGCTCAGTCACGAGCGAGTCAAATGGTTTAAAATATTTGGCAGACTTCAAGGCTTCTGGATAAAACTTTCGCCGATCGAAGACAAAATAATCGACTCCCGCTGGCTCAAGAAGCTGGACAAGCTCCTCTAAGGTACGCGCGTAATGCGCCCTTAAGGTTACCTCAATGCGAGGCTTAACAGCCGCATAATACTTGTCGTAAAAAGGATGCGCAGTCTCTGTCGTGATGTAAGCGCTACGCTTTCCAAAGAGCATCATGCCATCTATGAGCGTGGGCTCTCCGGCAAGCAAGGCATCAACTGGGGTATGCTCAGCAACCCACTCAAAAACCCCTCCCTTCTTGTGCACTGCGTAATTGAAATTGGCCGAACCCTGCAGACCAGAACCAGAACCAATACCAATGAGCGCGCCAAGTAACACTAATAAGGCAAGACTCTGCCATGGCAACGCGCGATTATTTCTTACTAGGTCTCCACCAGCAAAAGATTGGCGCATGCCTGCTAAAAGCTCCCCCGCACGCCAGACCGCAATCGTCAATCCAACGACAAAGAACATCGCAAAAGGAAATTGCAAGTGCCTGTTGGGCACATAGAGCTTAAAGGCAAGTTCGCGGGAGAGAAAATAAACACCTGCTGCCGATATCAAGAAGCACACCATCGCACTAGGGAAAACAGCAGATTTTTTCCTCCATCCCAATATCGCAAGAGCAAGGCACAAGGTTACAACTACTTCTGGCATCCAGGCCCTCACAAATGGGCCTGGGTTATAGAAACGCGCGATAAAGGCTTGAAATGCGAATATGTTCATCTCCCAAGAAACGGACTGCAGGGGGTAGAAAGGAAACCGACCATCTGGGGTTGAGAATTCCGGCATTTGGGCAGCCACCTCATAGCTCGCCATCGTGCCTATCTCAGGAGGCATGCGAACGACGAGCCATGCCACGAGAGCAAAAAGCGGACTTAGCCCAATGAAGGTAAAGAGAGGACGGCGGAATGCCTCTCTGCTTTCTCTTCTCGCAAAATGATACAGCAGATGCAGGCCATAGGCTACCGCGATCACAAAAGTTGCAGGCGGATGAAGAAAGCACCCAATCAAAATGGTGACGAGCACTCCGCGGTGGTTCCCTTTGAGAACAAAATAAAAGAAGGCAGCAAAAAGCGGCGCAGCCCAGCCGCGTGGCAGACCTGAAGTAAGGCGCTGAACAACATGGCGAGTGTGGAGCATCCAAACGGCCGCAAAGCACGCGGGAATGAAGCCTGCCGCCGCTCTTACGGCCGCAAATACAAAACCCACCGTCAGGCCAAGCTGTATAAGCATGCCCCAATGACCACTCATGATCGGGTCTTTGGTAGCCAGCGTCAGAAGCCAATTCAAACCGTAATGAAGCGGAGTAAGGTACTGCTCCATCATGAAAGTTATTAGGTCGCTCTTAAATAGGGCCGGATCGAGCGCCTTATAAAAAGGATATACCTGCTGGAGCGCATCATCCGTGGTCCACTCCGGATTAAACCACCACTCATCTACACTGCGCCAAAAAAGGAAGGCGTAAACCAAGAGACCGAGAAAAGAAAACGCTTCAATTATGCCCTTTGCACGCGGCCCCAAAGAGCCCAAAGGAGTACCGACGCGCAAAGACGACCGCGGGCGCGGCAATGGGGGCGCACCGTCACTTAAACCAGCACCCAATGAACCAGCAGCAAGATCGCCTTCACGTGGCTTGAGCGACTCGGGAGCAGCCCCCGAAGTAACAGCTAAGTTCTCGAACTTCCTCATAAGCTGGATGGATATACTTTGCTTTCAAACACCGAGTCAAAGAGCGGGGCTCCACTGCTCAGGTACCCTCTTTAGGCCCGCTCCCCACCGCACAAAAACATTTGGCGGCACATATAGTGGTCGGAGCGGTCCAAGGGAGACGCGCCTCGCACTTCCCTTGAATCGCCGCCCGTCCCTACATCATCTGGATAAGATAGGTATGTAACTGGGGTCCAACCCTACAGGTTTTTGGGGAGTTAGAAAAATGGATACGCTTCAGAGACTCATGGATATTGCGAGCCGCCTCGAGCACTTAGAGTCAGCGGCCGAATGGATTGCACGCGAAACAGTGCACGCCGATAGCGGTATTTCTCAAACTGGCACCATGATCACGGTCCTCGCCGACAATGTACGCGAGAAAATTTATGCCTTGGTCAAAGAACTTGAAAACAAGTCAGACATAGATAGCCGATATCATTGATTTTTCTCGCTCCCCCTCCTTCTAGGGCGTAGTCTTAAGCCAGACTGCAGGGGGATTGCGAGCACCCGCCTCGAAAGCCAATACCAGCTTGGCTACTTCAGCCTAAGAAATTCAACTAGTTAAAAATAGAGAGAAGCATTCTCCCCTTGTCCGCTGATTCCCCTATGGTACGTTCCCCGGGGAGTTTTCGGGATGTCATTGCCTGCAACAAAAATCGCAGTAGAAGAAGTGTGCGCCGCGCCTGGCCTAAGCCACGTGGCCACTCGCCCAAATCTGGCGCTACTCCCTGGTGGGAAGAGAAATCTCAGTCCTGAAGTAAGCCCCGAAACATCGCTCAATCCTCGAAAAGCAGCCATTGAACCGGGCGTGATCTTGCTCGCGCTAACCCTTAGTATTCTTCAAATTGGCGACCTTTCTCTCACTTTGATTGGGATTTCCCACTTTGGGCCAGAAGCCGAAGGCAACCCTCTGCTGCGCTGGCTGATGAGCGCTATGGGCGAAACCTCCGCGCTTGTGCTCACCAAAATTCTCGCGATTGCTATCATCGTCTTTCTCGCTTCCCTTGCAAAACGGGTGGCGTGGATACCCTCTGCCATGAAGGCGCTTGTGGTGGTCTATGTTCTTGGCGCCATTATTCCCTGGTCGGCAATCTTGATTTTGCACCTCGTTTAACATTTGGCCTGCAGGGCAATTCGCCTGCCGGACAATTAGGGAACCTCTGAAAAACTCCCCCTCCGCGTACTCAGCGTCCCCGGCGCAGCCGTAAGGCGTAGACGGCTCCGCGTTACTTGAAAACCGTTGAATAACGCGGAGCACGCAGAGTACGCGGAGGAAGAACAGGACAGAAGAAGCTCGATTTCAAGGTTTTTCAGAGGTTCCTTAGCCTGCCGGGCAATTTAGCAATAGTATCCATACCTTCAGACACTTAAAGGCGTCGCCCTGGCCCTGCCTCTCTGCGCTCCGCTCAGAAGGAGCACTGGCGAACTTTTATTTGATTCCCGAGCTCTCAGCTTGTTAACTCCCTCTGCAAGTGCTTACTATCCCAGCCATGAGAATTACTCGTTGGGGCGAATACGGAATCCTTTGCTGCTTGTATCTTGCAATTAGCGAGCGGAAGGCGGGCCAGGCTGGAGTAACGAAAACTGCCCCGGGCACAGCTTCTCCATCAAATGGGATGGCCTCGCCTGGGACAGCAGTTGGAGCATCTGAAATTGCCGAGAATCAGGGAATACCAACCCAATACGCTCAGCAGATTCTTCACCGGTTGCGAAAAGGTGGCGTAATTAAAAGCGTTCGCGGACCCAAGGGCGGGTTCCTGCTCGCGAAACCTGCAAGCGAAATTAGTTTGCATCACATTTTGACCGCAGCTGAAGGCCATACGTTTGAGCTGATCTGCGAAAGCGATCCCGTGCACGAACAGTCTTGTGTACACGCGGAAGCCTGCGGACTAAGAACAATTTGGGAAGAACTACAGGGAACGATAAATACTTTCCTCTCGAACCGTTCTCTTGCCTCGATACTTGAAATTCATCCGACCATTATTGGGAACCTAGGAGGCGGTCTTGTAGATGGCCCCCATAGGAAACCGGCTGCGGCGGCGCCTGCCCCCTCATCCGCTCAAGGCATAGGTGGCGAAAAATAACGCCGAGCCATGGGTAGGGCGCGCGGTCCCTCGCGTGCCGAATCAAATGCCGCGGTATATTCATGC
Organism: Bdellovibrionota bacterium; assembly: GCA_044356455.1. Lineage (GTDB taxonomy): Bacteria > Bdellovibrionota_C > UBA2361 > UBA2361 > JBGSMV01 > JBGSMV01. The sequence goes on from JBIKWF010000024.1 coordinate 24,330, forward strand.
ACGGTTGCTATTTCGCATCAGTGACGTGGACAAACACATGCCACGTGCAAGGTCGAAAGATCTCTCGGCACCGGAGGGATCCGGCGCCCTACCAGATTTATGTATCTCCTACTCCGCCGCAGGAGCGCTTGGTGTCTTGGGAGCCGCGGATTTCTGCTCAAAACGATAAGAAAAGAGAATTGGCTCCACGCCTCGCACCACCTCTATCATCGCTTCGCGTTCATTTCTGAGCATGCGCACAAACTGCTTAAAGACAATTGAGTTCCTGAGATAGCGCTCATTCGCCGCGACGAGAATGTCTGCATTTCGAAGACCAAGAACTCCGTACACGCTCTTGGGGTGCACATCAAAAAGTCGATACAAAGGAACGCTCCCCGCCTCTTGGCTTGAAAAGGTCTGCACCACCCGAAGTTTATCCGTGAGCACATCTTGTTCGAGAGCCGTAAGCAGCTGGTCGCGCGAGATCATCATCTCGACGCGCTTGATATCTGGCGGGGTGAGACGCTGGACGGGACTGACGGTGCCCTCGTCCCCTCCACGGCGCGAACCGGCGCAACCAAATGAGAAAAGAGCGCAGAACAGGAGCACGAAGACCTTATGCAGACTTGGACTTACCCTATCGCTGTGTTGCATTCTCATATATTTCTCTCAACCTACCGGCATTACTGCGCTATCGATTATTCGACGGGCGATTCCTGAGCTGTCGAAGCCTCGCATTTCCTCATCAGAAATATCAGGAAGCCCCGCACACTCCCTCAACTAGCTTCCGCGTAAAACGCTGGAATCTTTTTCTCTCGGCATCAAGCACGCCCCGAGTTGCCACTACCGCATCGGAAAGCGTCTCGTTGACCACCAGGTACTCGTGAGCATCTTGGGCCTGGTAGAGCTCAAGAATTCGCGCGTACTCCGTGCGAGCAGTAGCAAGGCGAGCTTCAAGCTCACCTTCCGCAAGTCCACCGCGTCCAACAATCCTCTCACGCAGCACCTCGGGCGAAGGCGGAAGCACAAATACGATAACGACATCGCGCGGATAACTGCGCCTAAGATTCAAGGCTCCCCGAATATCGATATCAAGCACAAGGTCATTCCCATGGCTCACTGCTTGATCAAGGGTCTCTCGGAGTGTCCCGTAGAGATTTCCGTGCACCTGCTCCCATTCAAAAAAGAGCCCTTCTGCAACACGTTTTTCGAACTCTTGTTTCGAAACGAAATGATAGCTTCCCCCAGGTGTCTCCCCATCACGCATCTTTCGGGAGGTGACGGAAACGGACTTTTGAAGACGGCCCGAACTCTCAGCAATCAGAGCCTTTGCAATTGAAGTTTTCCCTCCGCCGGCAGGACCAACGAGGCAAAGCAGAATGCCTGAACGTTCCGCGGTATTTGCACTCTGAGAGCCTGCCATACAACCTTCTACTACCTTAGGCGATATTTTGTACCTGCTCGCGAATCTTCTCTATCTCCATCTTGGCTTCAAGCATGGTGCGCTGAAGCCCATTATCCTGAGCCTTGGAGCCAATGGTATTAAACTCGCGGTGAATTTCCTGAAGAAGAAAATCAAATCTCTTCCCGGAGGGCTCGTCCTTAAGGGCAGCTCGAAATTGTCCAAGGTGGCTGCCTAGGCGCACAATCTCTTCGGTAATATCTGAGCGATCAGCTGCAACCGCGACCTCCGTTGCTACACGCGCCTCGTCGAGAACAATTTCAGGGCTAAGTTTCTTAATGCGCTCAATCATCTTGGCGCGTAGCACGGCGTGCACCTCTCCCGCGCGACTTTCAATGGACGCTCTCAGCCGCTCAAGATTTGCAAGTCGCATTTCAAGATCCGAACGCAGATGAGCGCCTTCCTTCTCCTGCATGGCTTGTACTTGTTGCAATGCAGCACGAAGCGTCTGGGTGAGCAGATCACGTTCGCCCTCAATACTGGTAAGCTCCTCTGGAACATCAAGGATGTCTTGACGCCGGAACAGGTCACTGACAAGCCGCGCGCGCAGTTCAGTTTCTTGGATTTGTGAAAGTCCTTGAAAGAGGCCGAGATTCTGGAATGCTTCGACTTGAAGTCGATACAAACTCGTGAGCAGCTCGGAATTGAGAACGACGCGAGGAGCGTTCTGTTTTTGAGAGGTGGAAGGGGTCTCCGAGGGCGCCGCATCAAAGGAGCGAGACACAAAGACATCCACTCGTCCGCGCTGCAGAAAAGACTGCACAAGCGTTCGAACTTCACCTTCAAAAGAAGAAAGCACTCTCGGAAGTTTGTAATTTAAATCGAGGAAGCGGTGGTTAACGGTCTTTACTTCAACCTCAATTGCCACCCCTGCTCGCGCGACACGCGCATGGCCAAAGCCCGTCATGCTGCGAAGCGCCGTGGTGATTCCCCCTGCCGCACGCTTCTCTTCTGAATTTGGGATGCTCTTTGTCATTACGAACCCACTACCCCATGCGGCTAATTTCAGCCGTAAGCTTATCTACGGTTGCCGCAACGGTTCCAACCTCGGACACCACAATTCCAGCTCCAAGATTTGCAAAGTCACCGGCGACCGAGGGACTTGCGCCGACGGCAAGAGCCGCGGTGAAAAGTGAGGTCACGGTATCTCCTGCGCCGCTCACATCAAAGACTTCCCGCGCCATAGTATCAAGGAAGGCAGGCTCCTTTGCTCCGCGCTCCATGATCATGAGCCCATCTTCTCCGAGCGTAATCATCGCCATGTCGCAGTTCCAGAGCTTGAGCAGCACTTCGCCTGCGAGAGCGGCATTCTCTTTCGTCACAATACTGAATCCGACCGCGGCCTCCGCCTCCTTACGGTTAGGCTTCACAATCGGGATATCACGGTAGATTGAATAATTTGCGGGGTGAGGATCAAGCACGAGAGGACGGTCAGTAATCTTGAGCAAGCCTTGCGCACGCGCCTCTGCAAGGCGCCTTATCAGCGGCTCAGAAATTGCTCCCTTTCCGTAGTCTGAAACTACAATACCTCGGGCATTGGCAAGATGTGTCTGCACAAAAGCGGCAAACCCTTCGCGCATCGCAGCGCCGAGTCCCTCTTTCTTCTCTCGATCAATGCGTACAATCTGCTGACGACTTGCGATCACGCGAGTCTTAAGAGAGGTAGGGCGGCCTCGATCAATCATCACCCCTTCTTTCTCTATCCCCTCTTTCTCAAGAAGTGCGAGAACTTGTTTTCCTTCGTCATCGTCCCCGATGAAACCGCACAGGCTCACCTTTGCGCCAATAGCGCGAAGATTGTGTGCCACATTCGCCGCGCCCCCAAGGCGGTCCTCCACTCGGCGAACCTCAACCACGGGCACAGGAGCCTCAGGCGAAATTCTATCAACCCGCCCCCATATGTAGCGATCGAGAATCACATCTCCAATCACCACCATCGGGACATCCCGAATCTTCTTTAACGTTTCGAGAAGTTCGGCAGGTTCTGTTTTCACGAAAAATGCCCCTTAAAGCGACAAAAGTATCATTAGAACCTAATTAAATTGAGCGGTTAAGGCAAGGCTCTGCTCCCCGGACGAAAGTCCCCAAAAGGAGGCTTTGTCAGGAGGCGAGAATCGGCCTCAAACGCTCCAAAACCTGCTCCGGAGAGACGAGTCGCATACAGAGCCGCCCGAGTCCCGGGCAGCGCCGAAGATAACAGGGGGAACAGCCAACATCAGACCTGATCACTCTCTCGAAGTTCCCTACCGGCGCAGTGCGCTCAGGAGAGGTGGCGCCAAAGATGCCAAAGTACGGAGTCCCCACTGCGGCGGCGAGATGACCAGGCCCCGAGTCTGGGCCTACCGCAGCTTCCGCATATTCAAGAAGACTTACGAGATCTCCAAGAGAAGTTTTTCCCAGAACATTCATCACGCGAGGGAGCGAGCTCGAGAGCGCGCTGCCGCTCGAGGGGACCGCAAAAGCCTGGGCAAGTTTTTCAGCCAAGCTCGCTTGAGAAAGATCGCCAAGCAGCACTACCCCTACTCCCTGTTTTAGCAAACCGGCAGCTACGCCTTGATATCCCTCACCCACCCAGTTTTTAGATTCCCAAGAGCTGCCAAGCACTAAAACCACATACCGCGAAAGCGCACGGCACACGCTTCCCACAAGCGGACTTTGTGGCAGGCCGGTAATCCCGGCATCAGGGTACTCAAGCGCGGCTTGACCCGAGGTGCCCGGAGACGACAATCTTGGAATTTCTAGGACATCAAGAAAACGCTCGTAGGCTTCAAATTTATTGGTGACAGCCTCTTCGTAGGGCAGAATTCGCTCAGTACTAAAAAGCCAGTTCCCTTCTTTTGCATTGCGGCGAGCAAAACCGATACGTCTTCGGGCCCCCGACAAAAAGGTAAGAAAACCGCTCTTGAAATGTCGCTGCATATCAAGAGCCACATCATAAGGCTCCGCTCTAAGTTCGCGGCGCACCTTAAGGAGAGCGGCCAAACCCTTCCCTCGTTCAAAAACCACAATGCGGTCCAGATAGCGCGAAAGACGCACAAGCCCCTCGCACTTTGGCTCTACCAACCAAGTAATACGAAACTGAGGATTATGGCGCTTTAACGCGGCAGCAATCGCAAGCCCTCTCGTCACGTCGCCTAATGACCCCATGAGGGTAATAAGGACCCTAAGGGGAACGCCTTCTTCAAGGGTTCCTGGAAATGCGCCAGAACGACTCACCGGCCCGTCGCTGCGACTTGCCGCAGCTCCATGGCCATAAGTTCTGATAGAGTTTCTGGGAGTTCATGTTTTATCACCGCCCTGCGCCAGCGGCGTAGGTATTGGTCACGAAGCTCGCGCTGCGTACCCCGATAAGGATGGGCATTGTCAAAGTCCACCACGTGCACCGCGCCCTCCCTGTCCACAAGAATATTACCAGGATGAAGATCCACGTGCAGAAGTCCGTTTTCAATCAAGACTCGCATTTGACGAGCAACTTCATGCACGAGAATGTCAGCGCCATGCATTTCTAGGACGTGAGAATCTGAGAGCCTGGAGTGCTCCGGGATCTCGCGCATAAAGAGCCAGCCCTCGTAAAGGAGAAACCCGCGCGTCGCATAGGCGATTGGTTCAGGCGCGAGAACACCAAGAGAACGCACCTTATCCAAAAGCTCGAACTCGCGCCGAGGCCTTGGTTTTCCAAATCGGAAATAAAAGCGGGCCACAAGGCGACGCATCAGGCCACCTCGCAAATAGCGCTTCACTACGACGCGTCCAAGACCAGGGATTTCACCAGCCGAGATCCCCCCGCGCCCGCCGAGTGGCCCCTCACCTTTAAGGGAAGGTTGCTGCGTTAGCCGCGCAAGCGCGCTTAGCTGCTCGGGAGAAAGCGAGCGAGTGGCCCCAAAATCATATCCAGAAACGCGAAAATGCTGCATTGATAGAGATACTCGCAAAGGCCGCGCCTTGAATCAACTGGCTGAAATTACTCGCCTGAAGGCGCTTGCAACCTCCGCGCTTTGAACCTCTCGCATGCAAGCCTCAGTGCGCACAGGGCAAGTTTTTGTGCCATGGCGACTGCAGGGCTTACAGGGGAGCCCCTTGCGCTCGACGACCTCAGACCGAGGGTTCTGCCAAGGCCCAAACCCGAATTCAGGTGAGGTCGCACAGAAAACTGCTACGGTGGGAATTGCAAAAGCAGACCCAAGATGGAGCGCCATGCTGTCATTACAGATGAGCGCCTTGGCACCACGAATAATCGCCATCATCTCAGGAATGCTCGTGTGACCTGCCAAGTTGAGCGCCTGAGTTCCCGCGCACGCGGCGTGGGCCGTTTCTTGCTCAGAGCGATCCCCAAGCACGACCACACGCTGCCCTTCCAGGCAAAGAGCCTCAATAAGCTCCCGGTACCTCTCTACATGCCACCGTTTTGTGTACCACACGCTCCCCGGGACCACGCACACATAGGCCCCCTCTGCCGGAAGCGCAGAGAAGAGCTCTGGACGAAGCTCTTCCCGAGCCGACGCAAAAAGCCGAAGTCGCATATCAAAGGTTTCGTGAGCTGCCTCTTTACTAAGCAGTACCAGATTGCGCATCACCTCATGACCGACGCCTGTTCTTGCAACACGCTCGTGCAGAAGAAAACCGAGCTTGGCCTCCTCAAAACCAACCCGCCTTGGAATCCCCGCAAGCGTAATCAGAAGAGCCGTGCGCCAAGAGCGATGCAGCGCATAGACGATATCGAACCTCATCGCGCGCAGCTCTTTTGCTTTTCTCAAAAGCCCGCCAATCCCGCGGTCATTTCGGCGCTTATCAAAGGTGAGAACTCCCGCCAGTAACGGATCCCGCTCCACGAGCCCGCGTCCCAAAGGGGTAGTGAGCATCCAAAGTTCAGATTGAGGATAAAGCTTCTTGATGCCCGCAATCACAGGAGTCGAGAGGATTGTGTCTCCAAGAAAGCTCGTTTGAATGAGAAGAATCTTCACAGCTCGCGCGGCTCTCACTTCGCGAGCACCATACGCAGCCACTCAGCCTCCTGAGCAATTCCCTCTTTAAGCTTTACTTGAGGATTAAAGCCCAGAATCTCGCGGGCCTTGGTAGTATCAGCGCTCGTGTGGCGCGCATCACCTGCCTGACGTTCGAGGCGATTAATGGTGAGAGGACCAACCAAGGATTCAATAATGGCAAGCACCTCATTGACGGTGGCTTGCACGCCTCCACCCACGTTAAAAACAGAGCCTGAGGGACCACGCTCAGCAGCTAGAATATTCGCTTCGACAATATCAGAGATGAAGGTGAAGTCGCGTGATTGCTCACCATCACCAAAAAGCGAAAGCGCCTCCTTAGTCAGACCTGCCCGAATAAAGCGATGAAAGGCCATGTCGGGACGCTGACGAGGACCAAAAACGGTAAAATACCGGAGTGAAACGGTAGGAACCTTGAACTCCTTGGCATAGAGCACCATGAGATGCTCAGCCGCAAGCTTGCTTACTCCGTAGGGGCTTACGGGGCGAGGCGTAACGGTCTCGGAAGTAGGAAATGACTCTGCATCTCCATACACAGAGGAGCTCGACGCATACACCACTTTCTTAATGGAGGCCCCCTTCGCATGCGAAGATTGCCGGCGAACTGCCTCAAGAAGCTGCTGCGTTCCGAGAATGTTGTTGTCGGTATAACTTTGAAACGTCGTGCCCCAACTCGCGCGCACTCCCGCCTGGGCCGCTTGATGAAAGACCCAGTCGACTCCTTCGAGCAGCGGATCAAGGGTTGCCGCGGCGGAAAGACCACTCGCCCCTAATAAATTGCCTTCGACAAAGCGAAAATTCTTATGGGAACGAGCGCCGGCAAGATTTCGCTCCTTCATTGCACGGGGATAGTAGTCCACGAAACAGTCAAGCCCAACCACGGTATGCCCATCGGCAAGCAGCCGATCGCAAAGTGACGAACCTACAAATCCAGCTGCTCCAGTTACTAAACAATGCATAAGTCAGAACCCGTCGAAAAAGAGCGCACGGTAAAAAAGGGTCACAGTAAAAGAGGGCCCAGCAAAAAAGGGCCCAATAAAAGAAGACACTGCAACGCCCACTATCGTGCTTGGCCTTCTAAAGAGCATAAACCTTACCAGACAGTGCCTCGAATGACGAGCACCTGGGTAATATTCCCCAAACGCCCCCCTGACCTCACCGGATAACCTTCTTAATTTGAACTTATTGTGCCGCGCTCCCGCATGCTATAAGGCTATTCTCAACGTCTAGCAGCACCTCTATGAGCCCCTCAACACCCCGCCTTGCGCTCCTTAAAAGCGAAGAACCCGAATTCCAGGCCATTGCAAGTTCCTTCGGGAGACATGCCGCGAGCCTTGAGCTCGTCCAGAACCTCGAAGAAGCAGCAGCGCTCGTGAATGACGGAGGCGCTCCTTTGCAAGGAATCCTCTATCCGCTGCGCATCCGTGCGGGACTAACCGGCATTAGTGCTTGCGTGCAATCGAAGGCCCACCCCGTCCTTTCTCTCATCCCTGCCCTGGGAATTTCTCCGACCAAAGATCGGCTCGTCATAGACTCTTTTTATGGAGCAGGCGCAGACTGCGTTTTTGTTGTTCCCTTCGAAGCCGAACAAGTACTGATGCAAGCTGTTGCCTTAACGCGCGTATATCAAATAGTGAAGGAGCGCTTGGCGGAGGAACGCGATACCTTTGCGCTCTCGTCAGGAGTGCTAAGTGCGCTCAATTCTCTACCCGAACCACTGGTTATTTTTGACACGGCGGCTGGGGCCAAGTTCCTAAATTCCGCAGCCAAGAGGCTTGTTGGGATAGAGCAGGACGCCGCGATTGACCCCGAGAAGGCTCATCAATTTTTTCTGCACCTCGAACCTGCCCTTGAGACTTTCCTGAGAGACTGCAAGCCGCGAACCGGCTTAGACCCCAAGACTCTTGGCACCACAGTCACAGAAACTGACGTCGTAAGCGCCAGCAAGCAGCGCATTCCGGTGCGCTGCACCCTTACTCCCCTGGTGGGAGAGCGTGGAGGCGTGCTTGGCGCCTCTGCCCACTTACAAAGCTTTGCTGAGCTTGAAGACGTGAAGCAGTCCTTACTCTTCGCTCAGCGCTCTCATGCACTCTCGCTGCTCGCCTCTGCCGGAATGCTTAAATTTTTGGAGCAACAGCATGGGGGCTTCCCCGTAGCGCCGGTGCAGCGCTTTATTTCTCTCTCCCAGAAGGAAGATGCTCGTTGCCGGCTCTCTCCGATCCTGACCGCACTGATTGAAATCTTAGATAGCATTGTCCCTCCCGGCCTCACTATTATTACTAAAATGGGCGCGGACATTGAGAGTTCTGACCTTGCGGTCGCGCTTCGCCCGAGTGATGCACTTCAACTCTTTGGACATATCCTACTGCACGCCACTCGTACCTCCGGAATAGACGGAGAAGTCACGCTCTCCGCCCAACTCGACACCAGCCCTCCTTCTCAAGCAGTGGTTCTGCTTTGCACCGCAGAACAAGGCCCAAGCCGTGCCTTAATTTCTAGAGATTTAATTGGAGAGGCTACCAATTTAGGAGTGAGCCCCACAGCAGATAAAAACGGCAAGCTACTCGTCGGGCTCGACGCAGCCCAGGTCCTTGCGGACCGCTACCATGTGCGCATTGAGTTCAAGACTACGGCGACGAGTTTTAAGGTGCGGCTACGGCTGCCTCTCTGTTAGATGTGCGCGTGACTTGGGGACAACCACTAAGAACACAGAGACCACTAAGAAAAATTTTGGGGAAACCTCTGAAAAGCACACTTCTTTGTACCTCCGTGCCCTCTGTGGTGATTCCCTTGATAAATTTTTCACCACAGAGGACGCAGAGGTACACCGAGGTGTACTAAGAATAACGGCTCTTCAGAGGTTCCGTAGGTCTGACCGCGGTGCGCTCATCGTGGAGGCGGCAGCCCCGTGAAAAGGATTACTGTTTATTGAGAATCCACCAGACTACCATGATAATGAGCGCCATCACCATGATGAGCCCAATACCAAGCCAGATTTTGTCCTCGAGAGAAGACATGGCGTCTTCTTCTGGCACACCAATCATGTTTCGACTCCCTGGATGAATATCGTATCCAGAGATGCGTGAATTTATCGCGGACGAATCCAAGGTCACGGTTTGTGCTACACCAATTTTACCAAATGGCAGCCGTTCAGGAGCTCGCGGCATTGCAGAAACCGTTGCGCCTTCGTCTGTACCGGCCTCGGCTGCCCAGGGAAAGGATCTCGTTGCGTCTCTCGCCGCAGGAGGCGCGGCCTCTTCCTGAGGGAGGTCTACTTCCGTGCCTTCCACAAGCTCAGCGTGATACTCCATCGTGGGCTTGCCCTTCGAGCTTGACGCCACGTGGGAAGCAGATTGAGACGCAGATGGGACAGGACGAACTTCAAGGGCGCGGCGATTCGCGCCCACAATCATGTCGTTAAAAATGACGCGGTAATGATCCACACTAAGCTCATCTCGGTCAGCGAGGACCGAAGTGCGGGTCAAAGGCTCGCCGTTAAGCGCAACGGCCACTTCTCCAGAGATCGTGAAAGCGGCCACACTTTCGCCCCGACGCTCAATCACTAAAGACGGAAGATCGTGAATATCAACATCAAGCCGTAAATCGGCCTTCGCTCCGCCAATCACGAGCGCACGACCGAACTCGGGGACGGGATACTCTTGAAGAAAGCGGCCGCGCGAAAATACGATCAAAGACCGAATGCCCGTGGGGGCGCCTACGCGCGTGTCATGGCTATCTGCGAATGCAAGCTCCAAGGCGATATCGCCAAGCTGCAAATAATCGCCCGGTTTTACAAGTTTCCATTCCTGGGGGGTAATTTTGCGCCCGTTGAGCCACGATCCGTTGGTGCTATCTTGATCAAGGAAAAACCACTGCTGACCAATACCGCGGAGTACTCCGTGGTGGCGCGAAACGGCATGGCTATTAAGCAACACGCCGCCCTCAGGCGGATCTCTGCCCAGCACTACTTCCTCAGAGTCAACGTGACCCAGGTCTATTCTGCCCTCTTGGGCCAGATGAATGAGCTGAAGCGGTCGTGCCATCTCGTGTTAAACTCCCCGTACTACTTAAAGAGCAATACAGGCATGCAATTTTAAAACCACGTCTCGCCGGAGGGGCTTTAGGCGGGGTTCTTGTATCCCCGCAAAAGCCAATAATACTTGGCTGTTACACCCTATTCTCCGCACAGATAGAATGTCGGAACAAGTACAGGAATTATTAAGCTCGGCGTGAAAGCTTTTTATCAAGCTCGAGAAGAACGAAGGCTACCGCTTCAAAAAGTGGGCCGGGAATCTGCTCATCAATCTCAAGGGCGCTCAAAGATTTCGCCAGACCTGGATTTTCAATAACGGGAACTCCATAGCGCTTGGCAAGTTTTACGACTTCGTCAGCGCGAAGCTGCTCAGCCTTAAGGCTCACGGCAGGCGCTTCCATTGATTTGGTGTCGTACTCAAGACCAACAGCACGACGATAACGCGGGCGCCGAGAGCTCATAGCTTCTCCTTCTCAACGGCCTTTTCCAGAGAAGAGAGCGGGAATGGAAGTACACTTGCAGCGGACTTAGAAGCCCTACTCTTTTCCGCTTCAGAGCTATCAATATGAGCAGCCAACCTGAGAGCACCGCCAGAAGTTGCAACCTTTTCCAACGCCTGCCGAATATGCTCCGTCATCGACCAAATCCGAAGCGGCTTTTCAAACAAGCGCACCCGCGGCGTAGGCTCGGAAAGGCTATTTTTGAGACGCTCTTCCCAGGTACTCATATTAGCCACGTAGGCTAAAACGCGCGCACCTGAGTGTTTCTTAAGCACCTCCGCCACGAGCTCTTCTGCGTGCACCCCTACTCTATCAAGATCCATGACAAGCACTGCGGGTTCAGGCTGCATCTGACCAACGAGCTGCACCACGCGGTCGCGAGATACGGGAACCGAAACGATGGTGCCAGGGGCTTCAACTGAAGCCCGCAGAGAAAATGCGATGGCGTGATCGATCTCAAACAGAACCACATTCGAAATCACCCGAACACGAGATTCAGGATCTCCCTGCGACAGCTCTGCTGTTTTTTGAACCACTGCCGGCAAATAAAGCGAAAAGGTAGTTCCCCGCCCAAGCTGACTCCTCGCGGTAATTACGCCATCGTGCTGTTTCATGATGGAATAGGCAGAAGAAAGTCCTAGCCCCGAGCCTCCAAAACCAAGGCCTGTTCGCGTATCGGCGTTTTTCGTCGTAAAGAAAGGTTCGAAGCACCTGGCCAGGCTTTCTGGCGTCATGCCGGCCCCGTTATCTTCAACCTCGACTCTCAAATACACCCCAGGAGCCAGCTCAGGATCCACCTCTCCAGAGCGCACCCGTACTCGCTTTGCCACCACTTTCACCTTGCCATCAGATTTCCCCTCAAGAGCCTCCTTGGAGTTCATGAGAAGATTTGTCACTACCTGCTGCATCTGAGAAGAATCTGCCACAACCTGGGGGCAGTCCTCAGCAAGGTCGTATTCAAGTGCGATGGGAGAACCAAGAATAGAACGATAGAGCTCACGCGACTCAAGCAGAAACTGTTTGAGGGTAAGGGTCTCGGGGGAATAACCGCCCTGCATGGAGAAACTGAAGAGCTGCTTCACTAGCGCTGCTCCGCGCGTAGAAGCCTCAGCAATCATCTTCGCCGCCGACACAATACGCGCATCCCCGGAGGCCTGCATCTCAATCAGAGAAGCCTGCCCCATCACTGCCTGCAACAAATTGTTAAAATTATGCGCCACGCCTGACGCAAGAAGACCTGCCATGCGCATCTTGTCCGCATCCGCCATGCGCGCTTCAAATTTGCGGGCCAAAATGACCGTGGCGATTTCTGTCGCCATGCTGTTAAGAAGCGGAAGCTTGCGCTGAACAAAAAATCCAGAGGGGACAGCGGGTTCAACTACAAGCACCCCAACTACTTGCCCTAAGGAAACAAGTGGCACCACCACAATAGTGCCGCAGTTCAGGCGAGCGAGCACCTTTCCAAGATCGCCACACTCCACTTCGGTTCGAGGATCAACCACCACCGGCGTGCGCTTGGCGATGGCTTGATCAAGAAAATCCCCTCGCACATTAAGTTCTATCTGGAGATCGATTAGGTGCTTTCTGATTCCTGGCCCGACGCCCCCTGTGCCCGTAAGGTGCGAACCGCGGTTGTTCATCACGCCAAGCCACATACGCTTACAGGCAATTTCTTCTTGAATGGCCGGGAACGCATGCTCCGCGACCTCTTTAAGCGTCATCTGCTTCGAGAGCTCATGGCTCAAGCGATACAGCGCAGAGAGAGAACTTGATTGGCGCTTCTCCGCGGCAAAGAGCTCAGCTTGCCGGGCCGCAAGCGCAATCTGCGAACAAGCTGCAGAAACTAAATCGTAATCTTCATTTGAGTAGCGGCTCTCATCTCTTCTAAAGAGAACCATGACGCCAAGCACATGCTCTTCGAATACTAGAGGCATGATAATGGTCGCATGAAGTCCTTCGTGCTTGGCAAGTTCAACCGCGGCACGGGGTTCTTGCTGAATATCCTGGAGAAGCACGCCCTCCCTACGCTCAACGGCGTCATGTGCCAGTGTCTTCTTCCCAATGATCTTTCCAATCTCTTCTATATAGCGACTCGACAAGCCCTCTGCGGCAACCACTTCGAGCTGCCCTGAGGAGGCATCAACAAGTCCGCCGAACCCACACTCGCTACTGGTCGCCTTGAGCAGCGCACGCAGCCCCTTAAGTGCAACCACACTCGGATCAAGATTGAGCTCAAGAGAACGAGCGACTTCATAGAGAGCCTCGATTCTCTTTCCTTGAGCCTTTGACTGCTCTTCAGCCAGCCGCTGGGCCGTAATATCAAGAATAAAGCCTTCCCAGCCCGAAGAACCAACAGTATCTCCGAGTACCGCGGTGGCAGGAAAACCACGCACCAAAAGCCAGCGTGGCTCCGCCGTCTTGGCATGAGCAACTTCTATTTGAAGCGAAAACTCGGAGGGTGGGCTCATGCGAGCCCTCTCAAATAACTCGTGCAAGTGCTGAGGACGCACGAGCCGTTGCCAAGAACGAGGGCGGGAGACTATCTCTTCTTGAGAAAGTCCGATGAGGTGGAGGGTATCTCCCTCGATACTAGAGAAAGAAAGGTCTTGCTCGGCTCGTACGATAAGAATTTCACCAAACTCCATGATGCGCCGATAGAGCGCATTCCTTTGGTCAAGGGATGTTCCCTCAATCGGCGTCGCTCGTTCGCGCACATCGTGTGTGTGTGCCCCTCCTATTGCGGTAGACTTTTGCCACAGCTCTTCCTGGGAGGTGCTCGCGTATAAAGGTTGTTCCTGAGGCTCATGGTCCGCTGGCTCAGAATCTTCAGCTTCGGGAACTTCAGCTGAAACATCTTGAGATACATAGTCTGCGGGGTCATCGTCGAGATGCTCACCGTCTTCAGACTCGCGAGCGGTGAAATCTGTATAAAAATCGTCCGGCACATGCTCGCGAGACGGCTGGGTTTCGGAAACGAGCGGTGCGGAACTCGCCACCGGCATCTGTCCGTTTAAGCGGCGCCAATGCAGCGCCAAGAGCTCCGCGGCAATCTCGAGAACCCCAAGGACTTCTGGACGAAGCCGCACAAACCTTGAGAACGAGGCGCCCTGAATGACTGCAACAAAACTTCCCTCGAGGAACACAGGCACCAGCACATAAGAACGCACCCCCCATTCCAAGAGACGTTCTCTGACTAAAGGAGCGAGCTGCTGGCGCTCGATATCGCTCGCGACAAGTGGCATGCGTATCTCATGCCCGGCAATAGAAACACCTCCCGCGTCAATAGAAACTTCATCAGGGGCTGTCTCTGGGGATAAGATTCTTATCTGCTCAAGCTCAAGCTGCTGAGAGAGAAACGCGGCGAGGACACTACTGGCCTCTTCTTGGGTGGATGCAGCAGAGAGTTTTCTCCGCACCTCAGTCCATGTCGCGTTTGTTTCCGTCACGTTGAATTCGTCTTCGATAAATCGTTCCGCTCTACAATCACCACGCGCGCGCTTCGCACTCGGCGCGCAAGGTCCTGCATCACAAGGGCCTCATGAAGCGAGCGTCTAGCTCCCTTCACGTGAGGATCTCCCTCGTCTTCTCGGTGTTCCCGGCGGACCTCATCGGCCGACATGGACAACTCCCGATAAAACGCGCGGCGATTGAGCAGGTACTCGAATACGCCCAAAACCATCAGCACTGCGGCGCTTGCGGCAAGCACTGAGATAAGCGCTGAGGCGAACCACTCTGCACGAACCTGACCCGCTACCGCGAGCCCGCCCATACTGAGCTGGGTAATGCCCTCTGCTACCACTCGAGAAACAGTCAATCCCAAAACCCAAACAAGCAACGCGAGCTGCACCACCGTGCGCCAGCCTCTTGCAAGTCCCGACCAAATACGACCAAATCCTGAAACTGGATTGCATCGCTCGGGATTAAAACCAACGCCCTCAGGTTCGAACGTAACTCCAACTTGAAGCGCTTCCACTAGAATTGCGATTACCGCCCCGGCACCTAAACTCCCGCCTACAAGAAGCACAAGCTCTGCAAGAAAGGACCGAGAACAGTACTCTAGATGGGAAGCCCCCTCGATAAAACAATAGTTTATCAAGTTAGCATTCCTTACCCAACTATACCGAATAAGGCCGAGAAGAGCCCCAGAAACTGCCATAAGTACAGCCACTTGCGATAGTAGCTGACTTTTGAGTACCTGCCCTTTTCGGCGTGCCTCTAAAACTCGCTTCGGGGTGGGGTGAAATCCCTTATCTTCTGCCATAGAGACCCCTTAGAAGGCTCCTAAGGCATGCGGCTGTGCTGCATGGAAGAGGCTTTGCTCCAAACCGAGACGCCACCACATGAGCGCCGCCGCAAAAAGGACTGCACTCTTTAGCAAAAAGCTTTCATGAGAGAAGCCACCTTGCGGAAGAAACTTTGCTACCAACGCAAGAGCCACCTCAATTACGGCACCGATTACCGCGAGAGGGAAGGCCGCGTTAGTTACGACATCGAGACTTCCCAGCACGGCTCTGAACGTCTGCATCGCACCCTCTTGGAGTTTCGAAAGAGAAAGACCTCCGACCGGAAGTACGTCAAAACTTCGCGCGTACGCCTGCACCAACGCTTCCCCCAGTCCCAGCACAAGAATGGAGGCAAGGACAAGCGAACGAACTAACGTCACAAGGCCCGTTTCCTGCCGCTCAGTAAGCGGATCAAAAAACGTGGCCGTGGTCTGGCCGCGCACCCCGTCGACAATCTCCGCCCACATTGAAGCTGCGTTCACTACAAGTGCTGCGGGAAGGCCCAAAAAAAGTCCCAAAAGAAATTCTCCAAGAATCCCGCCCAAGCTAAGATCTTGAAAGGGGACCAAAGGGACTGAAACCGAGTCTCCCATGGCTGCGGCCTCCACACTTGATGCCTGAGGGAGAACTCCGCCAAAAGCAAGTGCGAGTCCAACCGCGAACGAAACTCTAAGCACTGCGATTTGCGGCAATGAAGTAAACGGAACCATCGCCACGAGCCCAAGGGCTCGGCTCGCTGCCATAGCGAGCCCAGGGAGCAATGGAGTAATCTCGCCTAGGAGTGTGTCCCGTAGAAACATAAATCCTCATTTTGGACACAATCCGTAGGGGGGCTGTCCCGTTGCCACCACAACATGTAGTGGTAGAATTTTTCTACGGGACAGACTCCTAAAAGTGTCATGGCATTTTCCCAAGGTACGAGATGCTCGCCAACATCTGCTGCAAAAAGCCCACGAGCTCCCCCCAGAACCAGCCACCACAAAGGGCAAAAACTCCGCAGACTGAGAGAAATCGCACGGCGAACCCAATGCTCTGCTCCTGAATCTGCGTCAGCGTTTGAAGGAGAGAAACAACAAAGCCAGCAACGCAGCTTGCAGCGAGCGGAATGCCGCTCACCAGAGCAACCACAACAAACGCTTTGGTAAGATAGAGATCAAACATACCACGCTCAGAGATAAGACTGCAGGAGCCCCTTCGCCAGAAGCAGCCAGCCGTCAGCCACGACAAAAAGAACTAGCTTCAAGGGCAGAGAAACCATGACAGGACTCACCATCATCATCCCCATTCCCACCAGCACATTCGCAACAATCAAGTCGATCACAAGAAACGGCAGCAGCAACACAAAACCCATGGCGAATGCTTCTTTTAGCTCCGTAAGCACAAACGCAGGAAGAAGAGCGCTAAGCGGAATACTCTCAGGCGCGGGAGCTTCCTTAAATTCCAAAGCGGAAGGCGCTTCTTCTTTAGGCTGCTCAGAACGCGCGTGTGTTTGGCGCGCCGCAAGATCAGTAAGAACTCTAAGCTCACGACTACCACTATGCGCCAAGAGAAACGTACGAAAAGGAGCAAGCGCCGGGGTAAGCGCAGAGAAACCAGCCAAGGTTGGCGTCTCCATCAAGCTTTGGAGCTTCTTCTCATCAAGAGCTTTTACACTCTCATCAAGCACTGGGCCCATGGTGTAAAGCGTGAGAGAAAGAGAAAGCGCCATAATCACAAGCCCGCTCGGTACTTGCTGGGTACCAAGCGCACTCCTAAGAAGTCCAAGAACCACACTAATCTTCACGTAGGCAGTAAAGAGACCAAGAACTATTGGGATAGCCGCAAAGGCCGCCGCAACAAGTACAAGCCATACGGGATGCATTGTTTGGCTTAACATAAGACCATCCTTGGCTCCCCGCCGCTTTCAGACTGCGCCCTCTGCGTTTCTTCAAGGTTTTGCGGCGCTCGTATCGATGACTGACTTCGAACGTGCGTGCTCGAAAACTCCCCCAAAGAGCAAATGCCTGAGGGCGAGCAGGCAATCAGAAGTTCTCTCTGGTCCATGGTTACGAGCACAAGGCGCTGCCCCTTCTCAAGAGAAAGTGATTCTATCAACTTGAGCCTAGCCGAGGGACGCCGAGAGTCTCTTTGCCTGCGAAGAACTACGCGCGAAAGCAGCCAGAAGACACCAAGCACAAAAAGACTTTTTCCGAAGGCCCCCAGATAATCAGAATCACTGAGAGCCGCATCACTGAAAGCCTTCGACGCATCTTGTGCGAGCCCAAGCGTAGGGCACAGCAAGATTCCAAATAGGAGGCGCGAGAAATACAAAACGTTAGCCACGACGATCTCCTTTCTGGACTGCCCCCACGTGCGCTCCCGCAACTTTCATTCCTTGACGCTCAATTGAGTTCTTTACTTCCCTGAGCGCACGCCCCATAAGGTGCTGCTCTGCGAGAGACTCAGGCGCAAGCGAAACCACCGTGCCCTTGTCGGGGAGGTGCGTAAGCTGAACGTTCAATTTGCGACCCTCAGAGGAAGAGAAGGAAAAAGAGACCCCTGCCCCACGCGAGTCGCTCCAACTCTCAAGCCCGGAGAGACGCTCCGCAAAGTCGCCTGCCTTAACCGAGCTTCCGTACCCTGCGCTACGCAGCTGCTCTTGAAGGGTGTTCTCTGGTTGAGGCTGCTGCCTTGAAGACTGGCCCGAGGAGTCTTGCGTCCCACCTTCGCCTTGACGACTCAAGTGAACTAGGCCAGTTGCTACATTACTTGGATCAATTTCACGCTGCTTCACAGACTCTGGTTGCGTCGCCGAATCCGCCTGCTCAAGCCCCTGCTTCTCCTTGGTAGCTGCCACCGCTTCAGCACTCGAACGTGTATCCTTTTCAAGGTCCTCCCGGGTAGAAACCGCGGAAAGCTTGACCGTTCCTTCAACTTTCTCTTTACCGCTTCGAGCGAGACGAACCGCACCCATAAGCTCATTCACTGCCTGTTCCTGAGAAACTTCCCCAGCCTGGGCCTTTCGTCTCACCAAGGTAGCGAGAGCTTCCCCAAGCTTGTCAAAGCGCACCTTCCCGGTGGCGAGCTCGGCGAGCGCCTTGCCTTGCGTCTCAGTGAGAACCGCAAGCTTACCCTGCGCTTGAGTGAGTTCTTTCTTCTCCTGCTGCACACGCTTTAATCCTTCCCGAAGGGCAAGCGACTGTAGCTTGGGGTCCTTTAGTTCACGTGAGTGTGCGAGGAACTTCTCGCACACGCTCTTAAAGCTGGTTTCTACGCGTTCAGTTTTTGCACGCGATTCCTGGACTTCTCGTCCGATCGCGCTGGCTCTTGTCTCTAGCCCCCGGAGCTGTATACGCTCGACATCGCGCCGAATCTCAACCCTCTCGAAATCTGAAATTTCCATTTGCCGCTCTCGTTATGGTTGGCTTTGCAGTTTACGAAGAGTTCCAAGCAAGCTCTCTGCGACCTTCGATACGAGCTCTACTCGCATGTTAAATTGACCGGCTTTAATTTGATAAAGCAGCAGCTCTCGTGCATCAAAGGCGCCGCCCCCAAGAGCTTTCTGCTGAAGGGCGCCTAGTTCTTTGTGGAGATTGTTCGAGAAGGGGTCTTTGGAGCTTGGAGATGCGGCAATCTTCTCGAACAGCTCCCTAAAGCCCTGAGCAGAACCTGAATGTGGCGTGGTAGGCTTTGGGCCAGGGGCCTGTATTCCCTGTGACCCTGAAAAGGATTGAGACACGGCAAGTGGTTGAATTGATGAGGTCATGAGCGCCCCTTTTCCCTGTGTTGAGCTTCTTCGCGCTACCCTCATCGGAAATTTGAGCCAAAAGTTTCCTGTGGGAGAGAAAATATTTCATTTTCTCTAATGAGAGTTTTTGCGAAGCTACGGGAATACATGCTGTCGCATGAGGAGCCTTCAAAGAAAATCGAAAGTCTCGAACGCCGACAGGGCGCTCAGTTCAGTGTGGTTTTCAATAGCATTCGAGAGCTGACAACTGCAAAACTGAGGGATCTCATTCAGGTGCCACCCAAAAATCGCTCGTCCGTTCTCGGCAGGAATTGTTTGTTAGCCGGCCTAAGCAACTTTCCCGTAAAATTAGCGATTAAGTTATAGAATATATGCCTTGAATTTTTAAAAATGGTGCGTGTGAAAGCTGAATTAACTGCCGAAATTGCTGGGATGATTTTCCTTGTTCGAGGTAGACGCGTCATGCTTGACTCCGATCTCGCGCGTCTTTACGGGGTAGGGACAAACCAAGTCAATCGTGCGGTGCTCCGGAATCCTGAAAGATTTCCCGAAGACTTCTATTTTCAATTGAGTTATCAAGAAGTTGCAAACTTGAAGTGCCAAATTGGCACTTCAAGTTCTTGGGGTGGCAGGCGGCGATCCTTGCCATTTGCGTTTACTGAACAGGGCGTAGCGATGCTTTCGAGCGTACTACGTAGCAGGGAAGCTGCGACCATCAATGTTCAAGTGATGCGAGCCTTTGTTTCAATGCGTGAAGCTCTGTCGACACACCTAGAGCTATCGGGGAAATTGGAACAGCTTGAGTATCGACTCGGCAAGCATGATGACGAAATTGCAGCGCTGTTTGAGGCAATCAAGCAACTCATGCTTCCCATAAGTCACAAAAAACGCCGCATAGGCTTCTAAAGCAAATGATGGCTATCGACAAAAATGATCCGGGCGTACTCGCCTCGGCTCGCGTTCAATCATTCGGTACTAAACTCAAGAAGGTGCATCTCATTCAAAGAAATTACCTCTATCGCACGCCGCCCAGAATCTGCACAACTCAGTTGTTATATTCCGCGAATAGCCTCAGAATTTACTCAATTGAATATATGCTTCCAGCGCTTTGTTTAGCGCGAATACGTGATGAAACACGAAATTGCGGTCCGACTGCTCAAAGGAGTCTGCGAATTTTGCCTGTCCCGCTACTTCGAACCCAATAAGTTCAGCGCCGCGACCGTGTAGCTTGCAGGTAGTTGTCGCGTCACCTACCGCAATTTCGCAGCTCCACGTCGACGACGCGGCATTTTCAATCGTGAAGGTCAGAGGACGGTCAACTAACGCACCAAACGGAACTCCTGGCCCGTCCCGACGGGGCGCAAACTCACGTAGGTTAATTTCAAACGATTGGGCATGCGGCGCAACGAACTGTTTCTCTAGAAACTTACGAATCTGGTTCAGGCGGTCAAACTCGTCGGCATGTGCATACAATAGAATCGCCGTCTTACCCCCTGCTAAAGGATCTCGTTTCATCTCGGGAAAAAAACGGCGAGAAGCGAGTTCCTGCACATCACGCGGATGAAATTCAGCTTTAGGATCCATAGCATTGGTTATGGTCGAGCCAGATTCCAACGTAGCCTAGGGATACAGCAGCTAAGCCTTAAGGGGTTCTCCCAAGGGGGGTAGTACAACTCTTCAATTTCACTCGCGGCTCAAGGGCTTTGTTATTTCTGCACTTTTCTAAAAATTCGTGACACCAACGATCGCCACCACGGCACTTAGCTTCTTCGCGGGCTCTATAAACCTAAACGACTCAGCGCCTTTGTTTGCATGTTGAAAACAATCACGGCGATACACGACAAAAACACCGCGAGCAGTACTTTCCGCGTGTATACGGAGATAATAAACTAGGTCTCTAAAGTCACCAACATCAGAAATTATTGGTTTTCCAGTCTGTGAATCCGCCTGAACATGGCATGCATGAATTACATCGCTCTCCTCCGCATCAGGTCCACCTCGGTAGGTACCAGTAGCTCTGACAAGTTTCTCGAGATGTGGACGAACTGAGGAGTAAAGATATTGCACGTCGAACAAGCCCAGCTTTTGCAGCTGAAGGCGTAAATAATCCTGGGGTTCCAATGGCGGGCCTGATCCTGGGTCACCTATGTCTATTTCATGGGTACGAATCGCACCGATGGATTCCCCGTGAAGAGAGCCGGTGTCCTTTCGTTGATGTCTAATATGCATAGGCGCACTGCAGATATAACGGCTATGAGCACCGGTGCGACCGCAGGGAGCATCCGCTGGCTCAATTTGTTCTCTTCCGTATTTCTAACTTTGGTTTGGTTTCTAAGCAACTTTTCTGCCGATTTGTCGATTAGGGTTTCAAGGGTTAGGCCGCGGAGACACGGAGACCGCGGAGGGGGGAGATAGAATCGAGATATTGCTCAGCTCCGTGGCTTAGCATAACTGCTAGTTATCCTGAACATTCGCAAACAAAATCCTGTCAACACCTAGAAAGTTACAAATTTGCCGGCGAACACTCCGCGGTCTCCGTGTCTCCGCGACCAAGGAGTGTGTCCCGTAGAAACATAAATCTTCATTTTGGACACAATCCGTGGGTGGGCTGTCCCGTTGCCACCACAACATGTAGTGGTCGGAACTTTCTACGGGACAGACTCCTACCCCTTGTAACCCCAATCAACAAATCGGCAGAAGAGTTCCTAAGAAACCATGCCAAAGTTTGAGGTTCGGAAGAGAGCAAATTGAGCCTGCGGATGCTCCCTGCGTTTGCACTGCCGCTCATCGCCATTCTCTTCCTACTAGAATATTCGAGGAAACTCTGTAGATGGGGTTAAGAAGGGATTAG
>JBIKWF010000121.1:0-12340 GCA_044356455.1 Bdellovibrionota bacterium
CACGCCGGGACGGCGCGCCCTACCGCGGCAATAGGAACCCAAGCTGCGCGGCCTCGCGCCTCGCTGAGTCCTGTATTGAAACTTCTCGCCCATTAATTGCAACAAGTCCCTTTGCAATATTCGAAATTACCCAAGGATAAATTCTATGCTCGAGCTCTAAGACCCGCGCCGCAAGCGCCTCGGCGGTCTCTCCGGGAATTATCTTCGTCGACGCCTGCGCTACAATAGGCCCGGTATCCACTCCCGAATCAACGAAATGAACCGTGCAGCCGTGTTCCGTGTCTCCGCTTTCAAGTGCACGGTCATGCGTATGGAGCCCTGGATGCTTAGGAAGAAGGGAAGGGTGGATGTTAAGAATCTTGCCGAAGTGTTTCTGAGCAAAACTCGCTTCTACTATCTGCATAAAGCCAGCGAGCACAATCAGCTTTGGTGAAAAGCTTTCAACAGCTCGGTAGATCGCCTCCTTCTGCGCAAGTTTACTAGGAAATTCTTGCCGGCCAACCGCGCGCACCTCAATTCCGGCTTCACGAGCAACCGTAAGCCCAGGCGCCTCTGGCTTGTCGCTTACTACCCCCGCAATGCGGAAATGCGTCAGGTGGTGAAGGAGTGCGGAAAAATTAGAACCGCGCCCCGAGAGCAACACAACTATGGGGAAATCAGGTATCATGCGCTATACTTACTACTAGGCGCTTCGGACTTACCAGAGAAAGGATTTACCTATGCGTTTCCCCTCCTACGTGCGGTCAAGCCTTCAGCTATTTTTGGCGGCGCCGGTAGCGGCGCTCGGCCTCGTGCTTGCACTAACCGGCACTGAAGCGGGGTGCTCTGGTAAGGGCTGCTCATTCGCTTGGGCAGACGAAGGTCCAGACACCCAGACCGAATCGGCGGCTCGAGCATCCGCTCCTAACCCAGAGGCTAACCTGGCACCAGGATCCGACGCGAGCTTCGACAAGCGGCTTCCGCCTGTGCTTCCAGGGGAGTCAGTGCCTAACAGCGGCAAGCGCATGAAGATTTGGTCAACGGGCGGCGAGCTTGCGTCTCAAAAACCACCGCGCCCCGAAAGCACGTGCCGAGTGCTAAAGGATACTAAGACAGGAAAGGTTTCTGAGCTTTGCGACAGGGATGAACTTCCGAGTGGGTTAGGTATCGTAGTAGATGGAAGGTCCTCAGCGGAACAAAGGTAGCTGGTCCTGCTTTCTAAGGAACCTGAAAAACCTCCATTCCTAATAAACCTCTGCGTCCTCTGTGGTGAAATTTTCATAAAGAAATTCACCACAGAGGACGCAGAGTTACACAGAGGTGAGTTTCTCAGAGGCTCCCAAATTTACCCGAGAAGCTAAGAGTATCTTACTTCCCCCTCTGGCAACGTCCCGCCACACAGGCAACTGTTGGGAGCTCAGAAGGGCATGGGCTAGCAGGAGCACTCGCAGCGTCATCTTCTCCACAAGACGAGTGCACATCACGCACGAGGGCCTGATACGAAGCCACTTTGCTCTCTGCGAGTAGGGGTGCTTTCCCAATGACAAGGGGAATCTGGCAAGCAGCCTCCCCACATTCAATATAAGCAGCCTCGCAGTCAGAATCTTTCTCACAAGAATTTTGCACAACCGAATCAACAAAAGCACGGCAGCTTCCCTGCGCCTGCTTGCACAGGAACGAGCTCTTGGGCGGTGATTCAGAGCAGGAGGCGAGCAGCAGTAAAAAAACAGCCAGAATGCAAGGCGCGCGTCTCGCCAAAGCCCAAGATTTTAGGAGAGTGCTCATATCTTCTCTGTCCTCTGTTCTTTAACAACTTAAATCAACCACAGCGGGCGCAGAGTTCACAGAGCAAACTTTTTCGAAGCTTACTTATGGCTTCACAGACTGCCTAACCCACTCGGCATAAGCGGCGGAAACTTGGCAGGCTTCCAGCACCACAAACTCAGGGAGCTTATACGGGTGCAGCTCCTTAAGGCGCGCCTCAAGGGCTGATACTTTCTCAGCCGCTGTCTTAATCAACAATAAAACTTCGGGGTCGGTATTGAGAGCCCCTTCCCAGGAATAGACAGAGCTTAGGCCTGGAACAATGTTAACGCAGGCAGCAAGGCGCACTTCAACGAGCGTCTTAGCAATCTGGGCCGCTATTTCTTGAGAGGGAAAGGTAGAAAGCACTATGCGGATTTCATTCATACATATCCTAAATTGCCATTTGCCCGCTGATATTAAAAGTCTTAGGATTTAGCCTGAGTTAGCAAGGAGCTTTCCCCATGGCTAGATATACTCACTTCTTTAGCAGCACCGTCTGTAAAAGCGCCGCTCGCATAGCCCTTGCGGGCTCGCTGTTTCTTATGTTCCAAGCAAGCGCCTCGTTTGCTCAAGTTTCAACGCCAGTTCCTGTGGCAACAGCTGCGAGTAAAATTAGGGAAGTGCCTCCGACACCCGCACCTCCCACGCCGACCCCGTTCCCACAAAAGGGCGTGCTCTCGCGAGCCGCAACCAAGAACTACAACACTAAAATTGTTGATGGCCCTTGGGCTGGAGGAGGGGATTCTCAGGGCGCAGCTCCAATTGCAGGCTCGGTTTCAAGAAAGTCCGACCGTGAATGGGTGGCGAAGCTCTACAACAACTCAGAGGACGCCTACAGCGTTTCGGTAGAAGTCATTCAGATGAACAAGAATGGAAAGCGCGAAAAATCAGATAGCTTTGCCACTCGCCTTTCGTCCAAGGGCAGCTACGAGCGTGTACTCAGAGCTACCGAGAGAACCGTTGACTGCCAGCTAAACCTGGTAAGCTGGAAAAATCTCACCGCAAAGAAGGCGCTACAGGAAGATAGGGACGCATCCCTCGAAGAGGGAGCAGGCGGGGGAACGCAGCAACCTCCAGCGATAAGCCGCTGAAACTAATGGCTTTTCACTATCGCATCCTGTCATGTGGTAGCGCCGAAGCTTCTGGGTAAGGCGGAGCTGCTCGATTTTATAAGTGCCTGGCACCTGGGAACACGGCGGTGGGCGCTCCGCGTGCCTAATCCGCGCTTTAATGGTACGCTTTCCCACGTAACTACCTCTCGTTACATCTTTTTTGTTCTGTCAACCTCTTCGTCCAGCCGCGCCAGGCGTGGCGTTGGTGAGGTTTGTTCAGAATAACGCTGACTTTTGTTTTTTTTTTTGAGACTTCGCTCCGGATGGGAACTCGCCGCCAAACAGAACCAGAAGCCGATCAGAGGCGCCTGCGCGAGCTGGAAACTCATCTCGTTTCCCCATCACGCCATGGAGGAGACCTTCGCATACACTTGGTGTACCCGAATAGTTACTGGGTGGCGATGTCGAACCTTGGGTTTCAAGCGGTCTACCGTTTATTTGCAGAGCAGCCGGGAGTCGTCATTGAACGTGCCTTTCTCCCCGATAGACCTTACGACCAGCAAACGTTCTCAAGCTCCTGGCGCACTTTTGAATCGTCTCGACTGATAGGTGATTGCGATATCCTCGCCTTCAGCCTTTCCTTTGAGACTGACTATCCACACCTTTTCCGCATTCTTAGAAATCAAGGACTCCTTTCACTCTCCCCAGAGGAACGCGCAGCGAAGGCGGACGGCTCTAAATTCTCCACGCCCCTTATTATTGCGGGCGGGACTTCCGTGACGCTTAATCCCGAACCCGTGGCTGACGTTCTTGACCTCGCCATGCTGGGCGAAGCAGAGGAGTGGATTCCTGAATTTACTGGCTCAATTAGGCGGTCAAGAGAACTTGGGCTAAACCGCCAGCAGACGCTTGCGCGCCTTACTCAAATTGAAGGCGTCTACGTGCCTCGCTTTTACACCCCGCATTACGAATCAGATGGCCGGATTGCGCGCTTTGAACATCAAGTCCTCCCGCTTGTTGACGATGCAGGCAACGAGACGCAAACGAGCGCGCCAAAGGCGCAAAGAAGATTTGTTAAGGATCTTTCTAAATTTCCTACCTACACAAGCATTCTCACGCCAGAGACAGAATTCCGATCCATGTTTCTCACGGAGACAGGCCGAGGTTGTGAGATGGGATGCCGCTTCTGCGTTGCTGGCTACATCTACCGCCCGGTGCGTAAGCGCAGCGAAGAATCGATCTCTGGCTCCATTAAGCTCGGCCTCGAGAAAAGCAATGCCGTAGGATTTGTTGGGGCCTCAGTATCCTCGCATAAAGCAATTGCCAAACTTGCGAGCAGCGTCGCCAAGACAGGAGCGCGCGCATCGCTTAGCTCACTCATGTCTCAGAAGATTACCAAGGAACTCGCCGCAAGCCTTTCAGAAAGCGAATACAAGACTGTGGCTCTTGCCCCCGAAGCAGGAAGCGAAAGGTTAAGGCGCGCAGCGGGGAAACGGGTAACCAATGCCCAAGTCGTCGAGGCAGCCACGGAACTCGCCGAGGCCGGAATCAAAGGCTTTAAGCTCTATTTTATCGTAGGGCTCCCCACTGAGACGGATGAAGATATCGAAGCGATTGTAAACCTGGCTTCTCAAATTCGTGAAGCAGTGGTGAATGCCTCGAAGGAAAGCGGGAAGGCTGCCTGGGTGGTACTTTCGGTAAATCCTTTCATCCCCAAGGCGAACACGCCCTTTCAGTGGGAACCGATGCTTGACCAAAAGGTTCTAAGCAGAAAGATAGATCTCATTCGTGCCGCGATTAAGCGCATACCCAATATTGAGCTGCATTTCGAACCACCCAAGGAAAGCTACTTTCAGGCTCTCTTATCTCGAGGGGACCGGCGCGTGGCGCAGCTTTTGTTTGCGGCTGAAAACGCGGGTAAGGATTGGAAGTGGCTCCTCTCGAACGGCTCAGAGCGCCTGGCGCCTGGGGTACCAGAAATTGATTTCTACGCGACGCGGCGCTTTTCTTTTGATGAACCGCTGCCCTGGGAGATCGTCGATTCTAGAATCGATAGGCGCCTGCTTTTACGGGAAGCCCAGAGGGCGCACCATGGCGAGAGCTACCAGCTTCCTGAGGGGAATGAATGTGTGGAAGAAATTGAACGGCCTGTGGTTGAAGGTACCTCTATGCTGCGGGAGAGTAGCGTTTTGAGCGAACAACTTGCATGAGGGCTGATTACCTCGGTAAATTAGGGAAGCTCTGAAAAAGTCCACTCTGTGAGCTCTGTGCCCTCTGTGGTTGATTTAAATTGTTGAAAAACCACAGAGGACACAGAGATCACAGAGAAAAAAAAATAGAATATCGAGGTTTTTCAGAGATTCCTTAGGTAAAATCTTAAGAACCGAAAGAGGGTCAAATTTTCCCACCCCTTAGTGGTCTTTGTGGTTGTCTTTTCATTATTATGAAATTTAATTCAGTGAGCGCTGAGAGACTATGATGAAGCATATTGTCCCCATCATCTCTGGGAAAGGCGGAGTGGGAAAATCCACCGTAGCGGCGAATCTCGCGGTTGCTCTCGCACGCACCGGCGCTTCCGTTGCACTGATTGACAGCGATTTTTATGGCCCGAGCGTGCCGACCCTGTTTGGGGGCGGCGCTATCCAGACGGACCATGAGGAGAAAATTATTCCTCCGCTTAAGTTTGGGGTGAAGTACATTTCCCTCGGCTTTTTTCTAAGGAATCCCGACGACGCCATTATTTGGCGTGGCCCGATGTTCAATAAGGCTCTCACCCAGATGTTCCAAGATGTGAACTGGGGTGACGTGGACTACTGCATCATTGATATGCCTCCAGGAACGGGAGACGCGCAGCTCTCCCTCTCTCAGCTCGTAAAGTGCCGGGGAGCAGTGGTGGTGACTACCCCGCAGGAAGTCGCTCTTGCCGACGTAAGGAAAGCCGTCAACATGCTCTCCAAGGTCAACATTGATGTGCTTGGTATCATTGAGAACATGTCGGGATTTATTGCACCCGACGGCACACGGCATGACATTTTTGGCTCTGGGGGCGGAGCTTTGCTGGCACAGAACCTAGGGGTACCGCTCCTCGCCACCCTCCCAATCCAGCCGGAAATTCGCGAGGGAGGGGATAAGGGCGTTCCTAGTGCCTCCAGGGACGACAGCCAAGCCGGCCGGGCCTTCCAAGAGATCGCATTGAAATTAATCAATATTCTTGATAGCAAGCTTGCAGCGCAGCCAGCACTACAGGTGGTGAATTAGGGAGTCTCTTTAAAAGTCCTCCTTCGTGCTCTTCGCGTCCTTTGCGTCCTTCGCGTTAAATAAACCCGGCGCGTAATGTATTGCACAATAACGCGAAGGACGCCGGGGACACGAAGGGGAAAAACAAAGTTCCTCAGAGGTTCCCTAGCTCCTCTAAGGCAACAGTTCCATTAAGGTAATAGGCCCATGTTCTACTTTATTGTTTCAGTCCATTTCTTTCTTTGTTTGCTCTTAGTTGGCCTCGTTCTTCTTCAGCAGGGGAAGGGCGCTGATATGGGTCCCGCATTTGGCTCCGGGGGCGCAAATTCTTTGTTTGGTGCTGCAGGAGCTGCTCCCTTCATTGTAAAGCTCACCACAGGCGTCTGCATCCTCTTCATGGTGACCTCCATTTTCCTCATTAAAAATTACGATAAATTCGCGGCTTCGCGGGTTGCTGTAGGCGACGCTCTGTCAGGGTCAGTGCTTGATGGGGCGGCACTTGGGGGTTCGGAAGCCTCAAAGCCAGCCGCTGAAACAACTTCAGAAACAGCAACGACTGAAGCTCCTTCAGCAGCAGCCCCCTCAGAAGCGGCCCCCGCCGCAGCGGCAGTTCCGCTTGCTAAAGATGCCGCTCCTGCATCGGAACCAGTTGCGGCCCAAGGTTCCACTACTGGCTCTAAGGCCCCAAGCGCAGCGTCAGGAAGCGTGCCCACAAAGTAGGGCGAGTTAGCTAAACCCTGAACAATGCTGGACGATTATCCAAAGAAAAAGCATAGAGGAAAATGCCTCGCATGCTTGATTCTAAACTGCGGTGCGGGTAGAAATACCCCTCGCATCATCTGCCCAGATGGTGGAATGGTAGACACGCCAGCTTGAGGGGCTGGTGGACGCAAGTCCGTGGAGGTTCAAGTCCTCTTCTGGGCATTCTTTTTGGTAAGGCACGTAACCTTCTTTTTTCTAGAAGAGACGTTGCTTCTCACTCTACAAATTAGCTCCTTGGTCCAAATACTCATTGGCCTAAGTGCTCCTTGGCCTAAATGCTCCTAGGGCTCAATTGCTCGGGAGGCACCAGACAATCCCTCTACCCGTTCTGCCCCTCTACCCGTTCTGCCGCGATTTTTGAGTCTTTGGCGACCTCGGCGATGAATTTCTTCTTGAAAATTCAACCAAGGGGGGACGCTAAAGTGTACAGAAGTGTATTCAGACTGAAGGTTTTCAGAGGTTTCATTAGGCTCAAATCAAGGTATTCTCTTATCCCAGTATTCGAGGAGCATACCCGTGTCCAGCAAACCTGCATCTGACAGCCACCCACAAGAATCAACCCCGCTTCCACCAACTACGTTCTCCGAGCATTTTGAGTTCGGAAAGCGAGAGCCTGAGCTTTATGCTCTTTGGGAGAAGGGCGGTTCGTTTTCTTTCGACTACGCCAAGCCCTCGCCAAAGCTCCCTCTCAATGAGCAGGCGTTTGTGCTTTGCATGCCGCCGCCGAACGCCAACGGCGAGTTACATCTCGGCCACTCCTATGGCTACTCAATAATGGACACCCTTGGCCGATACTACAGGGCCCAGGGCAGACGTGTGCTTCTTCTTCCGGGTAAGGATCACGCAGGCATTCAGACCCAAGTTGTTTTCGAGAACAAACTCCGCGCCGAGGGAAAAGACCTCACCAAGATGACGCGCGAGGAACTCTATGATGCGTGCTACGCCTTTTGCATGGACCGCTCGAACTACATGCGAGCGCAAGAAAAACAGCTCGGCGTTTCGGCAGACTGGAAGCGCGAATTTTTCACCCTCGATCCGCGCCTTACCAAAGTTATTTATGAAACATTCACCAAACTTTGGAATGATGGCCTGATTTACAAAGGCAAGCGAATTGTTAACTGGTCCGTGCTCTCAGGCACCGCAATCTCAGATGTAGAGGTTGAGCGCAAAGAAGTTGAGGGCACGCTCACTTACATTCGCTACCCCTTTGTCTCGAAACCTGGCTCGCCTCGTACAAAACCAGCAGCGCTTAGCTCAGAGGCGCAGATTCACCAAGGCCCGAACGGCGTTTCCCTAGTCCTTTCAAGCAAGGAATATGGAGCAGGGGACATTCTAACCATACCTGCCGCCAAGGAGGGAGAAGAAGACAAAAGGCTGGTATGCGTTGAGGCGCTCCACGTGTCCGCGCAAACCACCACTCTTAAGAAGCTTTGCGAAGAGCTCTCAGTCCCCGATGAATTAGGGCAGCTCAAAACTGCACTTGATGCGTTTCTTGCCGCAGGCGGCGGGGCCATTTCGAAATGTGTCTCTTACTTTGAAGTCACCGAAGACATGATCACGGCGACTACTCGGCCTGAGACAATGCTCGGTGACACGGCGCTTGCCGTTCACCCCAAGGATCCTCGCTACGCACACGTGGTGGGGACTCAGGTGCAGGTGCCGCTCATCGGAAGAAAAATTCCCATTGTCGCTGACGAACGAGCAGAGATGGGATTTGGAACAGGCGTGATCAAAGTTACCCCGGCCCACGACTTTGTGGACTTTGATATTGGTGCTACGCACAAGCTACCTGTGGTGCAGGTCATTGGACCTGACGGCAAAATGACCGATGAAGCAGGACGCTTCGTTGGCCTGGAAGCAAAGAAATGCCGGGCGCAAGTTGTCGCTGACCTTGAAGCAGAAGGCCGAGTGCTGCGGATTGAGAAAATCAAGCACAAAGTGCCTATCGCCGAACGCAGCAAAGACATCATCGAGCCCCTTATCTCAGAGCAGTGGTTCATCGCCGTTGACGCTCCCGGGAAAAGCCTCAAGGAAAAGGCGCTTGCTCTCGTGGAAGCCGGCAAGATTCAGATCCATCCACCGCACTTTAGGAAGGAATTTGAGCACTGGCTTAAGAGCCTTAGGGACTGGAACATCTCGCGCCAGCTCTGGTGGGGGCACAGACTTCCAGTTTGGTACAAGACAGGCGCAGATGGCAAAGAGGAACTCTTTGTCGGATCGGAAGCACCCAAGGGTGAAGGCTGGCGCCAGGAGACCGATACTTTCGACACCTGGTTCTCCTCTGGGCAATGGGCATTCTCAACGCTTGCGGGATGCGGGGAAGTGGACCTGGCTACGGGGGCATCGCCTCGCGGAGCGTTCCCATCCCAGTGCATGCAGATGGGCCGCGATATCCTTTTCTTCTGGGCCTGCCGCATGCTGCTGCTTACCGCCTACCGCATGAGCGAAGTTCCTTGGCAGAGCATCTACTTTACTGGCCTCATCCGCGATGAACAGGGCCAGAAGATGTCGAAATCAAAGGGCAACGGCGTTGAACCTGGTGTCATGATTGCAAAGTATGGCGCCGACGCACTGCGCCTCGCGCTGCTCTTTGGCACCACTCCAGGAAACGACGTAAACATGGGCGAAGGGAAAATTGGCGGATACTCGAAGTTCGTCAATAAGCTCTGGAATGCGGGTAAGCTGCTCGAAATGCGCGTTCTTGGCGGAGTCTCAGGCCAGCTCCCCACACCTCCTAAACTCACCAGTGATGCCGCTCGCTGGATAGTGGATGAGACTAACAAGCTTCGAAAGCAGGTCCGCCACTTGATGAACACGTACCAGCTTGGTCAAGCACTTACGGAGCTTTACAGCGCGACGTGGGACACCTTTTGTGATTGGTACCTTGAAATCGCAAAAGTGCTCTCCAAAGACGAAAACTCTCCGCAAAGAGGCGAGCTCCAGTGGGCCGCCCAGTATAGCTTCGGGAGCATTGTTGAGATGCTGCATCCCTTTATTCCCTACATTACCGAGGAGCTCTGCCAAAAGCTTCCTGGCCTGGTAGCTGGCACAACCGTCTGCGGTAGCGAGTGGCACGCCGACTATGTGTTTAGTGACGCAAAAGGCGCAGCTGCCCCTGGAGCACCGATTGCAGAAGTAGTTGAAATTGTAAAAGCGATTCGCTCCAGCAAGGCGGTACTTGGCGGCTTGGGCTCAGGCATCCCTGTGGCACTGACAGGCGGCTCCCTCTCTGCCGAGGGAGAATTGCTCGTACAAGAACTTGGGCGAATTCGCCTCGTTAAGCCTCAGGAGATTCCGGCTGAGCGCTCGGTGAAAAAAGCTTTCTCGCTTGGCGTGCTGACGTTCGACCATCCCGACCGAGAGGGATTTGCACAGAAACTTAAGAAAGAGGCCGAGAATCTGAAAGCAACTATTGAACGTCTTGAGTCGCGGCTCAATTCGGATTTTGCGGCTCGTGCACGGCCCGATGTGGTTCAAGGAGAAAGGGATAAACTCGCCACTGCCCAAAAGACCTTGCAGCATCTCTCGGCGGAGCTGGAGGCGTTGGGTGGGTAGTGCGGAACGTCTTGTTTTCGGCGCCCTGGTACAGGGCGCCCTACCAAGCAATGGTATTGCCATTCAACGTGAGGGCGATACATGGTAGGGCGCCTTGTCCCTAAGGCGCCGAACAAATGCTACGTCAATAGAAACGGTGCCTGAGTTTGCCACGACTAATCATTTGAGATCCCCACATGGCGCCACCTATCGCAATCTTCTATGACCTAGAAACCTCCGACAAAAGCCCCATCGGCCAAATCCTCAACTATTCATTCATTGCGGTAGACCAATCACTCTCCATGGTGGCGGAGTGTTCGGGAGATGTGCGCCTTTCCCGCCTACAGCTTCCAAGCCCAGAAGCTATCCTTAAGAACCGTGTTAACGTTGCCACCCTACAAAAGACCACGAGCACCACCGAACGAGAGGCCATGGCTCGAATTGCAGAGTTTATTGGTGCCCAAATTAAGGCGGCGCAAGCAACCAATAAGGGCAACGCGCAATACGGAAAGCAGAAACTTATTTTTATAGGGTATAATTCCAGCAAATTCGACCTCCCGTTTCTACGCACCAGCTGGATTCGGAGCGGCATAAATCCTTATTTCAACGGGAATCTGCTCTATCGAGATGTGCTCTTGGCGGTGAGAAAGCTCTCGGTAAGCCATCCAGACTTCCCTCGTGTAGGGGCTCAGCACCAGAGCAGCCAAGATGAAGGACTTCCCGCTCGACTTTCCCTATCCCTGGAGACGGTCACTCACGCGCTAAAACTTCTTGAGGGAGCCCAGTCGCATCACTCACGCGATGATGTGATTCTCACGATAGATCTCGCCAAAGCACTCCGTGAGCGCTTTGGTCTCGATGTGCTTTCGTATGAGTCTTTTGAAGCAGGCGCTTGGCTCAAGAGCCCAAGCCCCGGAAGAATATTCTGGGCTCATTCTCCCAATTACGATCTTTCGAAGAGTCAGCTCTTCGAACGCACCCCGTTTGCACTTCTAGAGGCAAACTATCGCTACTGCCTTTTGGTGAACCTTGAGCGCTTCGCAAAAGGCGAAGGGAGGCGCAGTATCCAGTGGTTTAACCAGGCAGGCGGAGCTCTTTATTTTGGGGGAGCGGCATCTGAGCAAGAATCAATTTCGCTAGAAACAGGTGAAACTTTCGCCCTCGGGGAGCTTGCAGCCAAGGCGAGAGAGGAATGTAAAGGCATCACGCTCACCAATTTTTTCCCCACCAGCACATGCGATATCGAGCAAGACATCTACCGCCTCGATATGCCTCGCATTGGCGCGCTCGAAACAGCCCTCTGGGGAGGGGACACGAAGCCCCTTTCAGAGCTTAAAGACAGAGACGCCAAAGTAGTCTACTTGCGTGCGCTTCTCGCGGAATACCGCTGGCAAGGAGGAAGAATTCCCGTGCCACCTGAAAGCGCAGCCTCTGAGCAGGATGCGAAAATGGCAAAAAGCCTTAAAAATTACGCGCTCTACCGCTACGGGGGCAAACTCCAAATGGCCAAATCCCTCGACGGAGCCAAAGAAGACGAGGCCTTCCACCCGACTCTTACGAATCTTTTCGAGCGGCTTACCAAATGCAAAGAGCAGGCGTCGGCGCGCGGCGCTAGTGAAGACCTCGCTCTACTGGCTGCGGTGCAGGAGTACTATGACCGCTCGGAGATAGTGCAAATAGCGGGGCCTGAGCTGCTTGGCCAATCGCAAGCAGACCCTCACGCAACTGCGGAAAACGGGACTACTTAGGGAGCCTCTGAAAAACCTAGATATTTTATTTCTTTCCCTCCGTGTTCTCTGTGCCCTCTGTGGTTTTTCAGCAATTTAAAACAACCACAGAG
Organism: Bdellovibrionota bacterium; assembly: GCA_044356455.1. Lineage (GTDB taxonomy): Bacteria > Bdellovibrionota_C > UBA2361 > UBA2361 > JBGSMV01 > JBGSMV01. The sequence continues at coordinate 12,211 of JBIKWF010000121.1, forward strand.
GGCACAGAGCAGATTTTTTCAAAGCTTCCCTAGGAGTCTGTCCCGTAGAAAATTTCTACCACTACATGTTGTGGTGGCAGCGGGACAGCCCACCTACGGATTGTGTCCAAAATGAAGATTTATGTTTCTA
>JBIKWF010000205.1:0-3543 GCA_044356455.1 Bdellovibrionota bacterium
GACGCTTGGCCGCAGATGCGATACGCCGTACGATGGTTGCCTGCCCCTTGCGTGCAGCACCAACGGTCATCGGCTGGCCCCGCGGACAAGCGATCATCACGCGTCAAAGCGGTCAAGGTTCATAACCTTAACCCAGGCCGCAACAAAGTCAGTTACGAACTTCTCGCGAGTGTCTTTACCCGCACCCGCATAAAACTCAGCAACCGCGCGCAGCTCAGAATTTGATCCAAACACGAGGTCGACCGGTGTTGCCGTCCATTTGAGGCCCCCTGTCTTGCGATCAAGCCCCTCATAAAGACCTGCGTCCTTGGTTGATTTTGACCAGCGCGTAGACATGTCGAGCAGATTCACAAAGAAATCATTGCTCAGCGTGCCGGGCCGATTCGTGAGCACGCCATGCGGGGACTGCTCCGCGTTGGCGTTAAGCGCTCGCATGCCGCCGACAAGGACCGTCATTTCAGGAACGGTCAGCGTCAAAAGATTCGCCCGCTCAATCAGCATTTCTGCCGGTGACAGACTATTTTTGTTGCTAAAATAGTTACGGAATCCGTCCGCCGTTGGTTCGAGCACTGCAAACGAGGCTACGTCAGTCTGTTCCTGAGATGCATCGGTACGTCCCGGTGTGAAGGGAACCTCGACCTCCTGCCCTGCGTCTTTTGCGGCTTTTTCAATTGCCGCCACTCCTCCCAAAACGATCAGGTCGGCAAAGGAAACTTTCTTACCGCCGGACTGATCGCTGTTAAAGTCTTTCTGAATCTCTTCAAGACGCGTAAGGACTTTTGCCAGTTCCTTCGGATTATTGGCGTCCCAGTCCTTCTGCGGCTCAAGACGTAGGCGAGATCCGTTTGCTCCGCCGCGCATATCAGTGCCGCGGTAGGAGGCTGCCGAGGCCCAGGCCGTCCTCACGAGTTCAGGGATGGTTAATCCTGATTCGAGAACTTCTTCCTTCAGATCTTCAATGTCATCCGAATCGATGAGCTTATGATCGACCGCAGGCACTGGATCTTGCCATGAGAGCGTCTCGCTCGGTACTTCAGCGCCAAGATAGCGGCTTCGAGGACCCATGTCGCGATGGGTCAGCTTGAACCACGCCTTGGCGAATGCGAGTTGAAATTGCTTCGGATCTTTCCTGAAGCGCTCCGAAATCTCGCGGTAAATTGGGTCGAATTTTAGCGCGAGGTCCGTCGTGAACATAATCGGCGCATGGCGCTTCGACTTATCATGAGCATCCGGCACAAGATTTGCCGCCTGACCTTTAGCGGGAATCCACTGCGTCGCACCTGCCGGGCTCTTAGTCTTCACCCAGTCAAAGGCAAACAGGTTATCTAAGTATTGGGTGCTAAAGGCGACCGGTGTTGCCGACCATGCCCCTTCTAGACCGCTCGTAACCGTGTCTTTCCCATTTCCTGTGCCGCACTTGTTCGTCCAGCCAAAACCTTGCTCTTCAACCCCTGCGGCAGCAGGCTCAGCACCGACGCACTTAGATGGGGCGTACGCGCCATGTGCTTTGCCGAAGGTGTGGCCGCCCGCGATGAGCGCCACGGTCTCCTCGTCATTCATCGCCATGCGTCCGAAGGTTTCGCGAATATCCTTGGCTGCAAGGAGCGGATCCGGTTTGCCGTTAGGCCCTTCCGGATTTACGTAGATGAGTCCCATTTGGACCGCGGCGAGCGGATTCTTGAGCGTGCGGCTGCCACTATAGCGTTTATCCTCAAGCCACTTCGACTCGGGTCCCCAATATACAAGGTCTGGTTCCCAGTCGTCCTCACGACCACCGGCAAATCCGAAGGTAGCGAAGCCCATCGACTCGAGCGCTACGTTACCGGTTAAGACCATCAAATCGGCCCATGAGATTTTAGCTCCATACTTCTGCTTAACCGGCCAAAGCAGGCGCCGCGCCTTGTCGAGGTTGGCGTTGTCGGGCCAGCTATTAAGCGGCTCAAAACGCTGCTGACCGCCACCTGCGCCGCCACGACCGTCTGCCACACGGTACGTACCCGCGCTGTGCCAAGCCATGCGAATGAAAAATGGTCCATAATTGCCATAGTCAGCTGGCCACCAGTCCTGTGACGTGGTGAGCACGGCGGCAATGTCCTTTTTCACTGCACTAAGATCGAGCGTCTTGAATTCTGCAGCGTAATTAAAATCCTTTCCCAGCGGATTCGACTCGGCCGCGTGCTGACGAAGAGGCTGTAGGTTCAGCTGCTGAGGCCACCAATCGTGATTCGACATGGGTTTACCCTGCGTACGTGCAGGGCCCTGAGCCTGTGAAAGGCTTGCAGCTGCAAGCGACGAAACGACTAGCGCCACCGAGGTGAGTAACGGAGCAGCTCTCTTGCGCATGAAATTTATCTCCCTGAGGTGAAGTTTAACCTGGCGAACCTTATCACTTTAGTAGCCAAGGGAACAGGGCCAGGATCCTTAGAAAAGCAAAGCGTTGGTTGGGCACCCAACGAACCTGGAACGCCCACAACTAGTCAGCCTATCTCTTCAAGACTGACGGCCTTTTTTAGCTTGCCTAACAAACTCAGATGACCCCATAAACATTTGGCAGTCGCTAGGAGTTTTAAGTTGAATGCGTAATTTCAATTGGGAGCGCCATGAGAACAATTATAATCGAGGCTTTTGGCAAGGCGGCAGCATCCTTCACCTTGTTATTTGCGGCACTCCTCGGTCCCAAGTATGGTCTTGCTCAAACAGCTTAGAATACTACCACAGCGTCTTCTTCAAACTCTCCGGACGTAAGCACCAATGAGATCCACAAAGAAGAACATCTCTTTCTCTAGAGCCTTTTCAACTCGGCCATCTCTCCTATGTTCGTGTGTGCTTGCAATCGCTCTGGGATTGGCGAACAAAGCAGAGGCGCAGGTTCCAAGACCTATTTTCATGCTGTGGTTTCGCCCACTACTCGTCTCAGGGCTGTGCGGCACCGAGGAAAAACTCTTGCCGCGTTGCTTTGAAGTCACCCTTGAAAGTTGCAATGACCAAGTCGCACAGCTCACCGATTTCTGCAGCGCTCAAGACGCTTCGAAAATTCCTCTCATTGTGCCTCTTTGGAAAGCCAGTGAGCTTGGAGGAAAGGTCGGGAAATGCGTCGGGGATAACTTCCTCGAGCGCAATCTTGCTTCGCAACAAACGAACGCGCCGTGCCTGAGTGAAATGGCAGGCCACGCAAGGTCTTTGCCCGATCACGTTTTTGAGAGGGCAATTAACCAAATTGCGGTGAAGGATGAAGAAATTCGTTTGTTACTCGAGCTGCTTCCAAACCAGAGGAAAGATGTTATCGAGTATCTAAGAGGCACACGTAGAAGCCAGCTTCATGCCGTTGACATTCGAAAGCGGCTGTTCGCCCAGAGCATAGAAGAGTTCTCGGCGAAAACAGTAGACGAGAACGCAGCGCGAGAACTTCTTGCAGAGCTAGGAGTCTGTCCCGTAGGACGGGCCAGACTCCATAGGTACAGCGCTCCCCGAAGGTCGCGCGGGTGAAGTAATAGATTTTATAGTCTTACGCGCCTAATTTTTAGGCTTCTTTCCAATACATCA
>JBIKWF010000122.1:0-12302 GCA_044356455.1 Bdellovibrionota bacterium
AAGAAACCATACCAAAGTTTGAGTTTCGGAAGAGAGCAAATTGAGCCTGCGGATGCTCCCTGCGTTTGCACTGCCGCTCATCGCCATTCTCTTCCTACTAGAATATTCGAGGAAACTCTGTAGATGGGGTTAAGAAGGGATTAGCGCGGAGACACGGAGACCGCGGAGGGGAGATAGAATCGAGATATTGCTCAGCTCCGTGGCTTAGCATAATTGCTCGTTATCCTGAACATTCGCAAACAAAATCCTGCTGAAACCTAGAAAGTTACAAATTTGCCGGCGAACACTCCGCGGTCTCCGTGTCTCCGCGACCTAACCCTTGTAACCCTAATCAACAAATCGGCAGAAGAGTTCCTAAGAAACCATACCAAAGTTTGAGTTTCGGAAGAGAGCAAATTGAGCCTGCGGTCGCACCGAAGCCCATAGCCATTAATTGGAAAGGGAGGCTCTTGGACCTTCTTGGGAAATACGCCCGCGGCGCCTACCTCGCGGACATCTTTAGAGGCTCACTAGAGAGTGGTAATTTACCCTTTGGTGAGCATTCTGATTTGGCTCAGCATTGGATCTTTAGCCCACTCGCGCGGGCCTATGGTTCTCACTACTGGCTCGTTTGAATCAGGGTCCATGACCATGACAAGCTTCCCTTCGGTGTCCAACAGGAAGCTTTCTGGGAATCCCACAAGCTTGTAAGTCCGCTTTATTTCCCCCACGCGGTCGAGCACGATTGGAAAGGTTAGACTAAAGCGCTTTTTGACCTTCGCTAAATTCTCAGGGCTATCTTCGACTCCCACAGCGAGTACCGTAAATTTGTCCGCTCCAAGGGTGTCTTGTAGCTTCTGCAGCTCAGGCATCTCCGCAACGCAGGGCGCGCACCATGAAGCCCAAAAATTAATTAGGACTACTTTCCCCTTAAGGCTCCGGACAGAAAGAATCTTCGCCGAGTCCTCCAACGTAGGGAGGGCAATTTCAGGGGGGAGGTCGCCCGGATTAAGACCGACCTCCTCTCGCGAGCGTGCACAGCCTCCAAGTAGAAAGGCTGCCAGTACGCAGATTACTACTAGACTGCTCACCGCCGCGCGGGCGAGCACTGCCATGGTGCAAAAAGGTAAGCGGATAATAGGACGCTGCGTCATCAGAAACCCCCATCACTCGGACAATCGATCTCAGCCCACAAAGCACAATGCACGCAAGGCTTCAATAACACAGAGACCCTCAGCGCTTAATTGTTACCATCAAGGCGCGAGGAATCATGCGAAGCAAAGTGTGGTATCGCCTGAGGAAGCCTGCAGACAGGACTACAGAGAAACATCGCTATAGGAAGGTCCCGCTTACGAAGCGGCTGGAGTAGCGGCAGCTGCCTTGGCGTACTTACGCTTAAAGCGGTCTACGCGCCCCTCGGTATCAACAAGCTTTTGCTTTCCCGTGTAAAACGGGTGGCAAGCAGAGCATACAATCACCCTAAGCTCTGGCTCAGTTGAACCGGTCGTAAAAGTAGTGCCGCAGCCGTTACAAATGACGGTAGCTTGATGATACTGTGGGTGAATGCCCTGTTTCATAGTTCCTCCAAGGAGTCCGCCATCTTACCGATAGTGGCACGTACGTCAACCTCCCTGCCGTAAGAAGCAAAGCTTGAACCAAATTAAGGCCTTGAGGCTATCCCTAGAGCCCTTAAAAACTCAGCTGGCGGAGAAACTGCGCGTTTAGTCGCCCCGGACATAAAAACGGATGAAATCGTGGCTTCCGCTGCAAGCTTACGCCTAAGGCTCGTCACCCGCATAAGACGCTGATCGAGCACCAGAGTGCGCCCATCCTCAAGGATGCGCGTGTTCTCAACAGTAACTTCTATCGGACCCTCGAGAAGCTCTCTTAGATAAGAGACTTCAACTCGCGTGAGCACCAAAAACAAATCCTGCGCAAGAAATGTCTGATTCGGAAAGCCAATACTTTTCATGTACTCAAGACGCGCGCGCTCAAGGAACTTAAGCACGTCTGCATGGTGAACATGGCGGTACTCGGCCTCAATATGACGTGCTTCAACCACCGCCGAAAAAACAAAGGCCGCAGCCTCAGACCGAACGCCAGGATTAAGGGGAGATAAAGAATCGGTCATGACAGGTTAGGTCCTTATCGGTATACAGCAGCTATGGTAGCAATATTCGCCAGAAGGCTAAAGAAGCTCGTTCGCGCTCTCAACCAACAAGAGTGTAGCTCTGCCCTGCTCTTAGGAAGCTCCGCCCATCGGCAGATGAGTGGCGATCAAAACTTTCCGTTTCGTCAAACAAGCGACCTCCTTTATCTCACGGGCTCTTCCCATGATGAATTCCTGCTCCTGCTATCATCGAAGCTCGAACGGCCCTTATTGATTTTTCCTCCGGTCAACAAAACAAAAGTGCTTTGGGAAGGTCCCCTCCCAAACTTGAAGCGACTCGCTGAAGAACTGGGCGCTGATTCCCTTGTAAGCCTCACTCCCGAGCGCGAAGTAGTAAGCCGACTTAAGGCAACCGAGCGGCTCTATTTTCAAAACGATTCCGGCAGTAAAGCCTGGAATATTACGCATAGACTCATGGAGCAGCCCTCGCACAGCCGAGGAAGCCTCCCGAGCCAATTTCACCACGCGGACGAACTACTTGTCCCCCTCCGGCTCTATAAGGACCCCGCAGAGATTAAGCTCATTAGGCAGGCAGCAGAGGCCACGAACGAAGCGCTTTTCGACGCGATTCCAATGCTCGCGCCCGGGCTCACCGAACGGTTTGTTGCTGCTGCGATTGATTTCTTTTTCAGAACCCGCGGATGCGAACCTGGGTTTAACACCAATGTATCAACGGGCGTCTCTGCCGCCACGCTGCATCACGAGCCCGGGTCTGCCGAGCTACGCGAGGGAGATTTGCTCTTAGTTGACTGCGGAGCGGCGCGCAATCATTACTCTGCCGACATTACGCGCGTTGTTCCTGTCAGTGGGACTTTTTCCCCTGTACAGGCGATTCTTTACCAAGGCGTACTTGAGGCACAAAAGGCAGCTCTTAAGAAAGTAAAACACGGGGCCCTCATCCGAGACCTCTATCTCGCCGCTGCAAAACCACTCACGGAAGCACTCGTTGAGACCCGCGTCCTGCGCGGGAAAGTTTCGCGCCTCGTTGAGAAGGGTGCCTTCAAACCTTATTTTCCCCACGGCATTGGGCATACCCTAGGCCTCGATGTGCATGATGTGGGAAACCTGCGTGGAAATAACGAAGCGATTCTCGAGGAGGGCATGGTCTTTACCATAGAGCCCGGACTCTATTTCCCAAAACCCATCGGCAGAATAGAAAAGGGCCTCGGGATTCGAATCGAGGATGACGTGCTCGTGACACGCCGTGGCTGCGAAGTTCTTAGCGAAGGTTTCCCCAAAAACATGCGCCAGATAGAGGATCTCGTTCCAAAATGAACACTCTAGGGAGCCTCTAAAAACCTTCATTCTTAATTCACCTCTGCGTACCTCCGTGTCCTCTGCGTTGAATTTCTACATGAAAATTTCACCACAGAGGACTCAGAGGTGAGTCTTTGAGAGGTTCCCTAGTACTCGAACTCGATCCCCTCTAGTCCATCTCCAGTTTGAGCGCTCTTTGAGTCCGAGCCCCGAGAGTCGCGTTTCTGACTCTCAATCTCACGCACAATTCTTTGCAGCAGGGCATCGAGCCCGGCGCCTGTTTTGGCTGAGACCAAGACTGCTCCATACTCCCTCTCGAGGGCAGCGGAAGTGTCGCTGTCCGTCGCATCAATCTTATTTGCCACGACTATCTGCGGAATTCCTGCGAGCTCCATCTCTCCCAGAATTTTCTGCACGGCTTCTTTGCGTTCGTGCACTTCTGGATCGGAGGCGTCAATTACGTGAATAAGCAGGGTTGCGCCGTCAAGTTCTTCAAGGGTGGCGCGAAAAGCATTTTTTAGAGCCTCGGGAAGGCGCCGAATAAATCCTACCGTATCACTGAGCACAAGCTGCACCCCTCGCCCTCCAGAAGGATCCGAGTCACCGAGAATATTCGAAGGGACAACCACTTGCCTCTGGGCGGGGTCAAGAGTCGCGAAAAGTTTATTTTCGGCAAGTACTCGGCTACCGCTTAGCGCATTAAAGAGAGTCGATTTTCCTACGTTGGTATAGCCAAGAATCGAAACAAGCGGAATCTCGCGCTCTTCGCGGCGCTTGCGCCTTAGCCTACGTTGACCACTGATGGCATCAATGCGCTTTTCGAGATCGAAGATCCTGTCTCGAATTCGGCGTCTTCCTATTTCAAGAACCGTTTCACCCGGTCCCCTACCACCGATTCCACCCGTAAGGCGAGAAAGGCCAGCGTCCTTCTCAACAAGTCGGGGCATATTGTATTTAAGCTGCGCGAGCTCCACCTGAAGTCGACCCTCACTGCTCTGGGCTCGGCCTGCAAAGATATCGAGAATAAGCATGCTGCGGTCGATGACCTTAAGCTCTGTGGCATTGGTAATAGCACGCCACTGGGAGGGGCGAAGTTCGTTATCAAAAATAACAAGGTCAGCCCCAAGACGTAAGCATCTCAGCACTACTTCTTCAATCTTTCCCTTGCCCAGCAAGGTTCTTGGATCTGGGTCCCGGCGCTGAAGCACGCGGTCCAGAATCTTAACCCCCGCAGTTCGGGCAAGTTCTGCAAGCTCGTCCATGGAGCTCTCCGTCGTGCGGTCTCCCTTGGGATGCACGCCGACCAACACCGCGCCGAGGCCGCCGGTCTTCTTTCGTACAGTCTCTCCCTGAGCAAGCTCGCTCTCTACGTCGAACATGAGCTCGGTGAAGTCACGGTCGAGACGGCTTACGTCTGGTACTTGCTCGGTATGCACCGAGCGCTGATCTGACTGCTTAGAGGGAATAATGTAGGCATAGGCAGCGCTGGTGCTCTTTCCGGCGCCGCGAATCGCTACCACCATATCAAGGCGCAGCTTCTCAAGGTCAGTGTAGATATCACTGGGGATAAAGGGTTCGTCGTGAGAGGAAATATCACTAAAGACTAGTCTTAAACGACGCAGTCGCCCTTCCCCAAGACGGTAACGACCAAGGTCAGGCAAATAGAGTATGTCTTTGGTCCCAACGCAGACTTCCTTTACATCTCCTTCTCTGGAAAGCAAAACGCCGATACGACGACGCAGCTTTTCGGCGAGCGCAAAAACTTCCCGCGCCAGATCGAGCGAGACGATTTCCTCCGGGCCCACGCGGCGCTGGAGTAATTTCTTTATTGCCCGAAGCTCAGAAGGAGCGAGGCCGCGCGTATTTCCGTGAATCTCTGCTACCACTAATAACCCCTAAGAGAGTGAGAACCTCACCATGCTGCAAGTCAAGGAGGCCAGCATTCTCCGAAACTACCTCAGAGAGAGAGAGAAGCACAGGGCGAGCGCTGCAAACGCAAACTAGGTAACCCCCTGAAACTACCGGATCGTAGGGAACGGTCATTCTAGAACAACACGTTCTCGGATTGAGTAGCAGAACCGGCTCCGCTACCATAACAAGGCTATGAAAACCGAAGAAAATCCCAATACTTTGCAAGGTCCGAGAGCCGAAGACCGTCAGAGCGCCGCCCTTACTATTCGGGCCCTGAATCCTGACGACGACTCGGAAGTGCGCCAGCTTTGTGAGCTCTACTCGAGCGCAATTGTAAATGGCTCGTACCCTTTCTCTCAAGTTGACAGTAAAGATTTTTGGCGAAATCACGCGGGTCAGCGCTTCATTACCGCTACGTTTCGGCGTGGCCGCACCATTGTGGGTCACGTAGGGCTTCGGACAGATGAGTTTCAGCCAAATGTCGTCGAACTCTTGTTTCCTATGTTTTCGCCCGCCGAGGGAGAAGCATTCGGCAGCTTTTCAGAATTCTGTCACGCTGTCCGAACAGAATTTGATGCATTTTTGGCAACTCAGTCCGCCCGTAAGGGGTGGGACTGGGTTATCGCGTACCTGCCAGCGGCGGTGCCGGGCATGCTCGACATTGCCTGGAAAGCCTTGGGTCTTACTGAAACGGCTGTGATGCCTCTCCATCGCCAGCGAAACAGCCCTACCAAAGTTGACAGTGGGACTGCTGATAGCACAGCCGGAACTTACTCTGGAGATGTGGTGTGCCTCTTGCGCTACGCGCGTGAGGGAGTGACTTCAAATCCTTTTCAGCAGCTCGTCGCGCCTGAACATCACTCCGAACTCGCGCTTTGGATCTCTGCCAAGTTCGGAGCCTCATCAAAAATTCCGGCACTGAGGAGCGTCTCCAGCGAGTCCGCTCCCCCTGCATCAAAGGAGCGTCCAGTATTTGAGTCGCGAATGAGTCGGCGCCTCGCTGCCCGTATCACTTCGGTGTACCCGGAGGCGCTCACTTCAAACCAAAAACTCTTGGCGCATTTGCGAACAGAGCGTGCCCGGCCTCATCTCGTGAGCATCGAGGCCTCACATCAAAGCTGCCGCACGTTAGGCAGCCTGATGGAAGAACTCGGCTATCGCTTTGCTGGATTTTTGCCTTTCTATCGTGGTGGATTGCATAGCGTCTTTGCGTTGCACGATTCATCCTCTCACGGCTCAGTCGAATCCCCTTTCATAATCTCTTCTGAGCTCAGAGAGGAAAGCATGCTCTCCCGCTACCTTGAGCGTGCAAATGGAGGGAAAGCCACTCTCGGCGAGGCCTCCGCGAGCCCGGAACATAAGAACTATCGCCGAGAAGGCGTTCGTGCGAGCCCCAACCGAGCCGCTTAGGCCGGACCTCAGGATCCTTAGTGGTCTCTGTGTTCTTAGTGGTGGTCCTAAGATATTCTTACGTTACAAAGTCCCCGTAGGGAGCACGACCTCGGCAGCATCTGCAAGGTTTCTTGCTACCTGAGGATTCGAGCCAAAGTGTAAGAGCGAGAACGTGGCAATAATTTGAGGCCCAGGGGAGAAGGCGTCCATTACCGCCGGCTTTGAATTTCTCGACACTCTCATCGCGAGCATGACTCGCTCATCGCGAGACGTGCGCCACTCGCCAGTGTTAATTCCTCTCACCACTAGTCCAGGTCTCCCAAGCACAGTCTCCTCTATCGTCACTGACTCATCATAGGAGAATCCCGCCGAGTCAAAGACGGCGGAAGCATCGACAATGCCCACCCCAGGGACTGAGCGCGGAGCGTCCTCCGGGCGATAGTCGCGGCAAAGATACGCCGCGCCAGAGCCTTCGGCGTAAACAACTCCCCCACTATCTGCAAAAGCGGCGAGCGAATGCATCATCGAGGTGTTGCGGCCAAGCTCCTCAGCGTAGGCGGGAAGGCTCGCGCCAGTGAGATAAACCGCGCCTATCTTTTTGGGAAGCTCGCTATCCGCGAGCGGAGAAAAGGTTACCAGCTCTGCGCCAAAATAACGCAGCCATTCAAGATTGTCCTGGAAGCACAAGTGAAAGCAGCTGTCGTCACTTACGGCGATGCGGCACCTGCGCGGCATCGGCTCGTAGGAGAAGTCTGCAATTGAGACTGCGGGTGCGAGCTCCGCCTGCTCTATGAGCCTATCTATATCGACATGCTGCTGCACCAGGCGCTGAAGTTCCACAAGAAACTGCCTGGGCAGAAGGGTTTCGTTTTTTCCTTGGTGTATTATCCCACTAGGGAACACCGCATCGTGCACGAACTCAGGCATCAGACCTAAAAGTGGAGACATGCCAAACGAATCAAGCGCCTTATTGTAGTAGGCGAGATCCTTCGCCTGCTTGCCCGTTCCAAGATCCGCACGGTTAAGAATCGTCCCCCCAATATCGAAGCCCCCGTTTGTTCGAGAACCTCCGGAGAGCACAGAAAAGCCCTTGATGAGAGCGGCCACACTGGCGCCAAAACCGCGCGCATCCACTACGAGCACCACGGGGCTTTTGGTAAGGGCAGCCATTTCTGCGTCAGAGCCGCGAAAGGTTCCGACGGGCGTTCCATCGAAGAGGCCATTACGCCCTTCTATCAGCACAAAATCTGCGCCTACGCCGGACTGGAATAGGGACACGAGAAGCTGAGAGCTACTAAGAAGCCCCTCATCGAGGCAGCGTGCCGACCTGCCGGCAATTCTCTTAAGGATAGTAGTTTGGGCAATCTGAGGGCCAAGTACCGCGCAAGAGACGCTATGGCGCCTGCGGCGAAGTTCGTAGGCAAGACCCATGGTAATGAGGCTTTTCCCCACCCCGGCGCCAGTGCCGGAAATGATAACTCGGGGAATCCCGAGATTTTCAACCGCCATGAATGCTCCCGCCCTATCCCGTCGCTCGATTACGACAGTCCTAAACTTACTATCGGCACAATCTCGAGCAGGCAAAAGCCCGAATTTTAAGAGGATTATTGGGCATAATCGAGGATTTCGAGGCCGCGCTTAGCGCCTACGGAGGACAAGCAAACGATGGGACTGGCCCTCCGCCCCGCGCGCTTTAAGCTGGTTCTGAACCCGAGGAGCCTTCGGCTGGTGTACAAGCAGGCATTCTGGGTCCCAAAATCTCGACAACTCTTTCTCAACTATGGGCAAGAGTTCCTCGTCAATTCGAATGGTGGGGGCTCCTGGACGAGTTTGAATCTCTCTCAAATCAAGCACGCAGCGCCCTCCTGCTCGTGTTACACGAGCAAGCTCAAGCAGCGTTTCATTCATAAACACACGCCACTCCGCGAGGTCCGTGTGTGTGGCTTCGCCGCCAGAGGCAATTTGAGGCTCGATCCCGGAGAACCAAAGCCTGAGCCACTGGTCCACGCAGGTCTTTCTCGCACCAGGAAGCGGCGGAGTCGTGCATACGAGATTTACGCTTGCACTTGGGGCATAGGAGAGATCTCTTGCATCACGCACCGCAATGCGGCTCTGACGTTCTTGCTGCACCATCACAGAAGGCACGCCATCACGAAGTACCATCGCCGCTCGGCGCAGAAGCCGAGGAATCACGGCCCGGTATTCGGGACTTTGAGAACGCTTACGATTGATACGCTCTTGCTCGTCAGGTGAGAGCGAGAGATGCGGCATAGAGTATACAGAAAAATATCCCGCGCTGTGACCATGCAGCAGGCTCAGAGCCACAAGCTCAATAAAACGCGAGACGCGATCCTCACGCTCTCTCAGGTATTCCTTAAGGCACACAATCTCGCGAAAGGTGTCGATGTCGAAAAAGCTAGAGAACCCTTTACGAAAGCTTTCTACCGCAACCGGGCGCTTCACGTTAATGAGCTGAAGTCGAAGGGTAACTTCGGTGATGTCCGCTGGTTGCAGCTTTGCGCGGGCAACTTTGACAAAAAACGGATTCACATCACTGCCGAAGGCGATGCGCCCCGCTACGAGCGCCTCAAGCGCCGTAGTGCCCGACCCAAGAAAGGGATCCAGAACCACATCCCCGCGCTTACTAAAGCGGGAAATAGCAAAAGCAGCTACCTCGGGTGATGTTTGCTGGGGGTAGCTAAGCGCATAGTGGATGGAATGACAGGGCTTTGAGGACTCCGTCGACCAGTAAGAGCCCTCGTCTACAAAAAACGATGGCTTTTCAACGAGTTTTAAAGCACCTTTTGCCACTGTCGAAACCCGTACTTGCGAAACCCCTACTAGCCTTATCTCGCCGGGTATTTTTTAACACCCGGCAACTACGAAACTGACGCTACTCAGACCCTCGCGCTGCTGAAACTCTGGCGCTACTGAAACCCTGGCTCCTTTCGAGGTCACCAGGGCCCCGCAGGTCCAAGAAGCAGACTATACGGTTGCACCGCAACCTACGCCATTGGCTTTTTGTAAAACACCTCCCCACAAACAGTTTTTTCCTGTAGCTTCCAAGTGTTAGGAGCCTGGGCACTAATCAACCTTGCGAGGCCCCACTGGGAGTTATGAGCGTCTTTGTTGATTGTCACGTGCATTGGTATTCGAGCATGGCGCTAGAGTCTGTGTATGCTGCCGCCTGGGAGAATGCTCTGCAGGCGTGCGCCCTTGGGGGAGCGCCTGCACCCGATCAGGTTGCCCTCCTTCTCACGGAACGGGAAGGGCAGGAAGAATTTCGCTCCACACTTGCCGGACCACTTCCTACTCTTACGAATCTTTCTATAAAGGCCTCGCCTGAGGGGTCGGCGCTTATTGTCTCCTCTCTTACTGAGCCACGCAGGCCTCTGCTACTTGTCGCGGGCCGGCAGTTTGTTTCCCGCGAGAGACTTGAAGTGCTTTCGCTTTGCCTCAATCTCGAAACCGAACCTGCACTTCCCGCAGCAGATTTGGTGGAAGCTATCGTGAGCGCGGGCGGAGTCCCTTGCCTTCCTTGGTCCCCAGGGAAATGGCTCTTTGGACGGGGGCGGTTAGTGCGCGCGCTTTGCGCGCAATTTCCAAGAGAGATTACGCTTGGGGACATCAGCATGCGGCCGCGCGTCTTGCCCGCACTTAGCGCAGGACGAGCTTGGGCCAAGGGAATTCCGGTGTTAGCTGGTTCTGACCCCCTCCCCCTTGCAGGAGAGGAGCACGAGATTGGAGCCTATGGCGTTCTATTTCCCTCAGGCGTTGACGAACACAGACCGGGAGGAGCACTTGCGCAACTGCTTCGCTCTGAGGGGGTTCTCATGGGCGCGAGAAATTCACTAGGGCAGGCCGCTCGGCGCTGGATAAAGCTAAAAAAACTCCTTAAAAATCCCCGTCCCCCTGCTTTTGCCCTACTCTAATCCACCGCAGCGGGCGCAAGGTGGCTTATTTGATTGCTGCCGCAAGCTTTCGTAGTATCCCGTCCCGCAGGTTATCTGTTGGCACTGCGAGATTTCTTGTCAGCTATTGTTAGGAGAACCGTTCATGATTTCGAGCATATCGCTCCTCGGGTCCTCATCTGGTCGCAACGCAGGCGACGCCGCCCTTATTTCTGGGATTATGGACTCGCTCGACAACGAGTTCGGAACGAGACTGCTTTACGAAATTCCAACTATTAAGCCCGAGTTCATCTGGCACAACTACCAGAACCGAGTTCGACCCATTTCAATGCTTCCTTGGGCTGCTTCGATCAAGATGCTTGGAGTTCCGACGCTCGCGTCGCTCATGCGGACGGATCTCTCAATGATCTTCGACGCCATCCTCTTTGATAAGCAGCTTTTCAACCCTCTCTTCAATTACTTGTCCACCCTTTCGCTGCTTCTGCCCCTTGCAAAGAAGCGCGGGAAAAAATTGGGCTGCTTTAATGTTGGTGCGGGTCCGGTCACGACGCCCCGCGGCCAAGCCATGCTCCGCGATATTTGCGAACTCATGGATTTTATTACCGTCCGAGACGAAGACTCCCTCAAGATTCTCCGCGGCATCGGAGTTAAAAACCCCAATCTGGTGGTCACCGCAGATGCGGCCATGACGGTAGCGCCCTCCTCGGCAACGCGCGTCGATGAAATCTTACTTAGCGCAGAGATGCCCACGGATCAGGAAATCCTAGGAATCAACATCAGCGCCTATCTCGACACCTGGGTATCGCCCGACCGAACTCCCATGGGGAAAGAGCGCTTCATTAAAATTTATAGCGAAGCGCTTTCAAAGGTACTTGGGGAACTCAAGGTGCCCGCGCTTTATGTCTGCACGCAGTATCATGACGTGGGAGTGACCCGCGAACTCATGAACGCAACTAAGTCACCTAGCCGCCAAGCCCTCATATCCAACCGGGAGCTTTCGCATTATGACATTAAGGGAGTGCTGGGTAGATTGGGGCTCCTCTTCGGCATGAGGCTTCACGCAGTAATACTGGCATCTTCCGGCATGACACCGGTAATCGCCTTGCCGCATCAACCAAAAGTGAATCACTACCTCAAGACCCTAGGACTTGAGGAGCGTGCGATGAGCTTTGACCAATTTACTGTCGATGGGATTGCGCAGCATATCCTCAAGGCTTGGAATGAAAGGCAGGCAATTCGTAGACAACTTGAGACTCGAGTGCCGCCGCAAAAAGAGAAATCTCTGCTGGCTGCAAAGCTCGTCCATGCCCTGCACCGCGGAGAGTCTATCAGCGCAGCGCTAACGCGCCTTGAGGGCCAGGGAGCTTCCGTCACGAGTATAGGGACCAATGGCAAGCCGGCACTTGCACAACCCGGATTTCCGATTGATGCCATTATTGGCGGGTAGATAGTGGCGCGATGCGGGGCCCTACTCAGCGACGCCGCGCGGCAATTGATTCGGCACGCCGGGGCGCGCGTCGCGCCGTCGCCTACTGGCAGAGGCGGAACGGCGGGCCCTACCTAGCTGCTTGCGCAGCTGCGATTGGCATGGTGGACGCCCCGCAATATTTTATTCGGCGCCCTGAGGACAGGGCGCCCTACCTAGGACATCTTGGTAGGGCGCGCCGTCCCCGGCGTGCCGC
>JBIKWF010000123.1:0-12278 GCA_044356455.1 Bdellovibrionota bacterium
GCGCGTAAGACTATAAAATCTATTACTTCACCCGCGCGACCTTCGGGGAGCGCTGTACCTATGGAGTCTGGCCCGTCCTACGGGACAGACTCCTAGGGGAGTAGGCGGCTTCGCGTTAAAATTGCTTTACCGTTCTGGAGAGAGTCTGAAACGCACAACACTAGCCTCTATCCTTGCGCTTTGGTGGAACTGAGGTAAGTTTTCCTCCAGGCGAGGCTCTATGATTGATCTTCAAAAACTTGTTATCGGAATGGCTACTCAGGCGCTTGGGGGAGGGCTCCGCTCAGCAACCCGATCTTCTTCGGGCCGCTCTTCTCGTAGCTACGGTCGTTCAGGCATTAATGAAGGAAAGCTCCTGGTTGGTATTCTCGGAGTTGCAGTTGCAGCCTACGAGCATTACACCAGATCAAGAGCAGAAAGTGGGGCGATTTCTTCTTCTGGTTCTGTGCCTCAACCTGGTGAAACCCGCCCGGCCCGTGCCCCAGCTCCACCACCACCTCCGCCTCCTTCTCGGAGTTCAACCGAGATGAGAGGGCCACCTCCAATTCCTGGATCCACCAATACTCGTACCGCCATGGATCCGCATGCCTTGTTGCTTCTACGTGCCATGGTTGCTTCTGCCTACTCAGACGGAGCTCTTGATGAGGAAGAGCGCCGCTCAATTCTTGAGCAGCTTGGGGGACACTCCCTTTCTCAAGACGAAAAGGCCTTTCTTGAGTCCGAGCTCTCCTCTCCGCGCTCTATTCAGGAGCTTGCCGGGGCGGTGAGTAGCTTCGAAGAAGGCAAACAAGTGTATGCTGCCGCTGCTCTGGCCGTGCAAGTTGACTCAGACGAGGAGTTAGACTTTCTTTCGCGCCTTTCCCTGGCGCTTGAAATTGATGAAAATACGCGCAGAGAAATCGATTCTCAACTTGGCGTCTCTGGTCGCCAGCAATAAAACGTGCGTCTCTGAGAGATGCTCCCCGTGGAGAAGGTGGTATGAGTCAGTGGTTTTTAAGCTACGACGGTAAGCAAATTGGTCCGTTCTCTGTTGCAGAGGCGCGAGCGCACACGTCGCAGAACAAGCAAGGCTACGCTTGGCGTGAAGGGTTTCCTGAGTGGGTTCCTATTACCCAAGTAGGTGAGCTTTCTTCTACTTTGGCCCCGCTTTCTTCGCCTCCCCCGATGGGCTCTCGTAGTGACGAGATCGATTACCGAATCATGGGTAGTGAAATGCAGTTCGTTGAGGTCGAGCTTGACCCAGGCGAGAGCTGCATCGCAGAGGCGGGAGCCATGATGTACAAAGATCCTGCCGTAGTCATGGAAGCAACGTTTGACTCTGGGGCTCGAGGTGGTGGGTTTGTTGATAAGCTTCTTGGAGCCGGTAAGCGCGTGCTCACAGGCGAGAGCCTTTTCATGACGCAGTTTCATAACCAGGGTTCACAGAAGGCCAAGGCTGCTTTTGCTTCCCCATATCCAGGAAATATTATTCCCGTTCATTTGCGCACGATGGGGGGCTCTCTCATTTGCCAAAAAGACAGCTTCCTGTGCGCCGCACGCGGCGTTTCGATTGGAATCTATTTTCAGCGAAAGATTCTTACCGGCCTCTTTGGCGGCGAGGGCTTTATCATGCAAAAGCTCGATGGAGATGGCCTCGCCTTTATTCATGCCGGTGGAACCTTGGTCGAGCGGAAACTGCAAGCAGGTGAAGTGCTCCACGTGGATACGGGATGTATCGTCGCTTTTCAGCCAAGCGTGAGCATGGACATTGAGCAGGCAGGGAATATTAAGACGCTTCTTTTCGGAGGCGAGGGCGTTTTCTTCGCCACCCTGAGAGGTCCAGGGAATGTGTGGATGCAGTCTCTGCCATTCTCTCGTCTTGCCGGAAGGATGCTTGCAGCCTCTGTTGGTGGAAAGGAAGAAGGCTCGGTTCTCGGGCAGCTGGGGTCCGTTTTGCAGGGAGATCGTTGACGCACCAGATAGGCCGCGGAATCTCTGAAAAAGTCCGCTCTGTGAGCTCTGTGCCCTCTGTGGTTGATTTAAATTGTTGAAAAACCACAGAGGACACAGAGATCACAGAGAGGAAAAAATAAAATAGCGATGTTTTTCAGGGGTTCCCTAGGTAGAATTCTTAAATTAGCAAAACCCAGACTCCTTACGCATAGGGAATCGGAATGGCATCTGCAAGCAGCTGATATTGCTACGGTTTGCGTCCTTCGTGTTAATTCTCCCCCTTAAACATTCCGACACCCTACCTTACGCATACAAAGACAGTTGCCCCCTCATAACCCTAAGAGAGAGCGGAGATTTTAGGCTCCGGCGGAAATCCTCTCACGCAGGTTTTCTCAGGCGAGGTTTGTATGGGGTCAGATCTAATCCAGTCACTGCTTGGCTCGAGCTCCTTGAGCGGGCTCTTGAACAATAATCTAGTATTTCCTGTCGCTGCTCTCTTAGGCCTTTCCTTCGTGAGGTCTCTGTTAAGAACAGGCCGAGGGCTTCTTCCGGTGGCGGCTCTGGTGCTTCTGATGCTTGGAAAAGATCCGGGGGTCTCGCAGGCAATGTCTGGTCACGCGCCATCCATGCAATCCCTTGGCTTAGATCCGCAGGCCTTGCTTGCGCGTGATGGTATTCTGCTGCCAGTTCTCTTGCTGCTCCTCGCGCTCTTTCTTTCGCGCGGCTATCTGTTCTCGATGGGAGGGATTCTTCCGCTCGCAGCAATTGGGATACTTCTCATGCAAAGAGACTTTAGACTCCCAGAGATTTCCGCAGATCCCGTGCGAGGGAGCATGCTCTGGGTCGGTGGGGCGGCTTTACTTCTCTTTTTCGGATTCCGACTTTTAGGACGACGTCCGTGGGCTATGGGATATTATCCTTCCGTGCCGCTGTCGGTCAGAATTTCTCAGCAGATGGCTGCGCTTAAAACACTGCTGAAACCTGTCTCTGGCGCTCTCGCCGGTGTCGTTGCACTGCTCATGTTTACTAACCCAGGCTTTATCGAAGAGGTGGTGCCAGGCTGGCGACTTACGCTGGGGCTCGGATCGCTTCTCGTGGCGCTATTCGGCTTGGCCTGCTCACTGCCGGAGAAAATAAGAGCCTATCTGGTTCCGGCGTACTGGGGAGTGGTGGTGCTACTCCTTGCGATTAGCTTGTGGAAGGATCCGAGTTCCGTTAATGAGAGCCGGCTCACTTCCCAGGTTTCGGATGACCTTGAGGTTGAGCACTTTTAGGGAACCTTTGAAAAACTTCCATTCTTAATACGCCTCTGTGTACCTCCGTGATCTCTGTGGTGCAATTTTTAAAGGAAAATTTCACTACAGAGGAGGCAAGAGTGCGTAGGTTTTTACGAATTTAATGGGCTACTATGCCGCAGCGCTGCCGGGATTGCTCCGAGCCCCCCAGCCCCGTGACCCTTTCGCGGTGCTGTGTTCGCCGATTCCGGCATGCTCACCGAGAAGTACCAGGGTGATGTCAATCGATCCAAACTTACAGTGATATTCGGGATGACTCGCATCAAAATGCGCACTTCCGAGAGCAATCTTTTGGCGCCGGAGCTCTCGGCCCTGGGCGATGGCATCCTCCCAGATAACCTCGATTTCAACTCCTTTGCATAACTTCTCAAGAGGGGTGCGCCCACGAAATTGCATCTCGAGATGCTCAACACCACTCTCGTAAGGTAGAAACCGGGCTGAAACCGACGCAAGAATTGAAGCTCCCTCGTGAGAATTGTCGATTGCCTCAGGAAGCTGCAAGCGAATGTTCCCTACCGGGGAAGCGATTAGAATTGTTTTCGAGTCTGGTTGAAATTTTAAATGATATGCGGCGTTCGGAGCTGAGCCGAGGTGTGATTGAGCCGCAGTGTCTTGTCTCTGAGTTATTCTTGCTTGTTCCTCGGCTGAAGGCGACGCGCTGGCATCGCGTGAGTAGAGGGTAAGATCGTCTTTGATGAAATGGAGCATACTTCCTCTTAGTCGCGATTCAAACTATCGGCTATTTTGTATCGTAGTTCTCGGCCACCAAGAGAGACTCGGGGGCGAGACTTACGGGAACGCATAAAGCCACTAACCTAACTACTTCGACGCCAATTCACCTCGACCAACGGAGACACAAACTCTGTTCCCTAAAGAGGTACTTTAGGGCGAGTTTCGAATCTATTGAGGTTAAAAAGGAACGTCCCTTGCGAGGCCAAAAACACCAAAAAGAAATGCGCGACGTGGCCGGACAGAATTACAATGAACAAAAACAAAACTGACGAGAAGTAGAACTTGCAACCAAGCGGTCTACTTTTTTCGATCCATTTTTCTGTTGTCGGCTTCATGGTGAGAGAGCAAACTCTTCTCGGACCCACAATCACCGCAACTCACGCCTATTGCTTATCTTCCAAGGAAGAAAGCGCCCGGCTGCTTAGTGTATATGCACAAGAGGAAAAATTACAACACTAAAATAGCTAATAATTACAAGGCGTTGCCTTGAAGTGTTAGATTTTAAAGAGCTTCATCGAACGCCGTTATGAAAAACTCCCGATTTTTCCTCTTCTGCCTGCTGGCCTTTGGTATCGTTCTAAGACTGCTCGCAGCACGCGGGGATCTTTGGCTTGATGAAGCGATGTCTCTTCTCGCCGTAAAAAAGTGGGAGCCAAACAATCCGCTCTTAGTGTTTGGATGGGCGCATGACAATAATCATCCGCTCAATTCACTCTGGATGTATCTCACGCGAGGTGTGAGCAGCGCCTGGCCGTATCGAATTCTTTCTCTTGTCTCTGGTATTGGATCTTTGATTCTCATTTACACGTGGCCACTTAAGAGGGGAGTCATAGAGCAACTGGTGCTCGCAGTCCTATGGACTTTTTCGTATCTCCTTTGCCTTTATGATAGTGAGGCGCGCGGCTACGCCCCCATGGTCTTTTTCGGGCTCCTTGCCTGGCGCTGTTCGCTTCGTTTGGAAAACTCAATAACTTGGTTTTCGGTTCTGAAAGTCAATATATGTCTCCTGCTTAGTAGTTTAGCGCATGTGATTGGAGTGTATTGGTTTGTTTTTGTTGGAGTGCTTTTGGTGGGAGGGCAAGGTCGAACGCGACCGAAAGCTGCCACAAGAATTTTGCTTCTCCTCCCTTCTTTCCTTTTCTTGGGGCTTTACTATTGGGGCTTTATTCAGACCCTTCCTGAAGGTAGCGGCGCCCTTCGTTCATATACTGAAGTTATACTCTCTGCGCTCGCGCTTGCGGGAGGAGCGCCGGGACTCTCAGCCTTCGCCCCGCGAGAAGGCTTACTTTCTCTTCTTGTAGTAGCGCTCTTCTGCGTGCTTTCGGTGAAAGCTCTCGCAGTTCTCTCGAGGTCGGAAAAGAAATTAGCAAGTGCGCTGCTCATTGGAATTGTCGCTGCACCTATCTTGGTGCTCGTAGTCTTTGAGCCACGTGTGCTCTATGAAAGATATTTGCTTGTACCGATTGTCCTTAGCTATTTTTTACTTGCTTCTTATTTCTCTTATCTTTGGGAATACTCGAAGGGTGCGCGAGTTTTTGTGGCGCTACTTCTTGTTGCCTATGTAGGAGGTAATTCATTCAAGCTCTATGAGCTTCTTGCCTTTGGGCGCGGTTCTTATTCGGCAGCATTCCATGAGATGACGCGGGAGAATTCCGGTGGCGTAACCACGGCTGCCTTTGACCAGCCCTTTAGAGGAGAGGTTATGGTGGAACTATATGGGGAGTCGCACGGGGTTCGCGCTACTACAGAAGTTGCGAAATCTGAGTGGTATGTCTTGAGTTCTCAGGAACGCGGGTTTGAGCCCCCTCAGGAAATTGATTTCAAAGAAGCTGGGCGTTTTGTGCTTACAAAAACTCACAGGTCGGCGCAGCTCTCTGGTTTCACCTGGTTTATCTACCGGCGCGCCACCGAACCAATAAGCAGCTGAAACCACTGGTATTTTTTAGATCCTAGGAGGGAGACCGCGGCGAGAAATATCTCATAACAGTGGAGAACTCCTTCTGTTCCACTTTTTTGTGAGTACTTTCATGCCCGCGCCGTCTTCTGAGTCTCTGTCAGTTGTAGCGACCGATATCCCTTCCCTTAGTGGAGAGGATGCTCAGCTACTTGCCTTTGCTGCATCAATTGAAGCTGGCAGTTTTGCTGGAGCACAATTAAGGGCTGTTGGGGAATTCGGAACGGTACTTGGGGAAGGTAGAAACGAGAATGGAAAGCGCTATAGCTTTACGCTGCAGCTTCGCCCAGTGCCTCCGCTTGAAGTTCCAGGAACCTTAGAAGAATTTTGCCGGATACAAGGTCTTGTGGACGCCGCGGAGCCCGGTCGAAAAAGAGGCTCTCGGCCAGTGGGCTTTGCGGGACTGCCGGTTATACTACTTGCGTGCGACGATGCCGACACGACAGATTCAAAAGTTATTCTACACGGAGCTATCTTCGAACAGCAGGACGCCACATTTTATATGCCCCGAGGCGCTTGCAGGCCAAGATGGGAAGGTATTATTGCAGCAGAAACGTGCGGTGTGGCTTCGCTCTCTCCTTCACGTGCAGCGCAGAGGAATCTCTCTGTAGAGCTTCCTGCTCATGGAGGTGCGCTTAGCTGCTTAGTAACATCAGCCGAAAATGGTTCATATTCGTTTGCGTTCAAAGGCCAGGGCTCTCTTGAGGGCCGGACCGTGTGGTTTGCGATCCTTGACTCAAATGATGACGAAGTGCTCGCGCAAGGTAGGAGCGACGGGAGTAGAGCTCAAGGTTCCGTGGAGCTGAAATCTGATTCTCGGGGCAGCGTGGGGGCAGACTATCCTCATTCGTTTAGCCTCCCTAAAGGGGGACGCCTCATATTCATTTTGGAGCCCAAGACGAAGGGCTAAGCATTTCTCCTAGTGCAAGAGTCTTCTTGCTCTATGGAATCCCAGGTAATGGTGACCGGAAAATTTAACTTCTTCTGGCACTCGCAAATCAATAACTTAGTGCGGTTCCCTCTAGTAAGGGCGCCCCTCTCTGCCCTGGCCTATTTGTTGCAGTCCCTTAGCTCTGGGGAGAACGAATTCTCTCGTTTGTCGCTACCTATTCTCTAGGAGGGAGGGCCTGTGATTTCTTCATCTATTCTTATCCGATTCGCCTGGACGGCTACTGCTTCTTTGCTCGTCAATTTCTCTTCACCATCCCTTTCGACGTTACGGTCCGAAGGTGGGTTGCCTCTAGAGCAAGATAGTATGACGCCGCAAGCTGCAAAGCTCGTATGTAAGGTCGGGTTTAAGCCAGGAAAGACGCCGGTATCGCTAACAACCGGCGCGAAGGTGAGCTGCGTGAGCACTAAATCTGCAGCTGCGGGTAAGAAGCTTCTCACAGGAATGGCGAAAACATGTTTCGCCTGTCACGGACCTATGGGGATTGCTCCTGCCTCGCTGATGTCGTCGAATCTACGTGCGCAGGGATACACTCTTAAGCCAGCGGATATTACAGCCGCCTTTGCCGCTCATCTGCCTGAAATGGGGGCCGTCACGATGTCGAGCAAGGATGCTAAGGATATCAGTGCGTATCTTCAGTCGATAAAGATAGCCTCCTAGAGGTGTGTCCCCGTGTTACGACTGGCCTCGAACTCCGATCTGATTCGAGCGTAGACTCTTGTGTTCCGCAGAGCCCCGGAGGTGTCGCGTGCATCGGCACGAAAGGTTCCTTCAAGCTGTAACCCTAACCGCTCTGCTACTTTGCAGCTCCGCTCATTAACTTCGTCAACTCGGACTTCGATGCGCTGGGCTCCCAGAACAGAAAAAGCAAAATTCATAATAGCTCCTGTGGCTTCGGTCACCAAACCCTTGCCGGTTTCGGATGTGCGGCACCAGTAACCAATCTCAAAGGAGGGGATCTCCCAGTTGATGCGGTGCAGCCCGCTTGAGAGAACAAAGCGATGGGAGTCCTTTAAAAAGCAAAGAAGTCGCAGGTCCTTTCGAGCAAGAAAATCGAGAGTGGCCTGACGATTGTTTTCCTCAGTTTCTTCCACTGTTGGACGCGTGGTTGCCCATGGCATCCAGCGATTAAGTTCGGTGAAAGACTCAAGGATCGCTTGGTTAACTTGGGCCCCGTCGCCAAAGCGCGGGGCGCGGATGAGAAGTCGCTCAGATTCAAAATGGTCAGGAAAGTCTTTGAGAATTAGAGAAGACATTTTCCTTTTCTAGCACAGCTCAATTGCTATTTTTATAGCGACTTAGAGGAAAATCAATTTCTAGGCCTTTTCAGAGGTACTCTAAAGCACCGTATCGAACGCATGGGTTAGCTGCGCCGCAATCTCCTGAGGCCTTTTTCCTTCAATTTGGTTGCGATGAAGCATGTGAACCAGCTTGCCGTCCTTAAAAATTGCCACCGCAGGAGAGGATGGAGGTTGTCCAGTAAAGTAAGAGCGCGCACGCTCAGTTGCAGCTTTGTCCTGCCCTGCGAATACGGTAGCAAGCGTGCTCGGACGCTTCGCATGTTTAAGCGCAAGAGCGACGCCTGGTCTCGCTCCGCCCGCGGCGCAGCCGCAGACGGAATTGACAACCACCATAGCGGTTCCCGTTGAGATTCTCCCCATGAAAGTATCCACGTGTTCTGGAGTGAGAAGCTCTTCGATTCCAAGTGCGGTGAGTTCTTCGCGCATAGGTTGAACCATGTTGGGATTATACATACTTGTAATCTCCGAAAGTTGAACGATGAAAAATTATTCGTGCCCGTCAATCCTGGTATCTTTTTCTTAACATGGGGGCGAGACGAAGCAAGTAATAGGCCCGCTCAAAATAGTTGACCCACTCCTCAACTTCGGTTTGAAGCTCATCTGAAGTGGGTGGAAGCAGCCCCGGGTCACAAGCAGCTCCTAGCTCCTGCTTAGCCTTGCGTCGGTACACGCTTAGGTGGCGGTCTCCAAAGCGTGCGATCTCGAAAAAATCCTCGGAGAGTACAACCACTACGGGCACCTTTTCCGCGCCATTGATGCGAAGCTCGTTTTGTAGCTCTGAGTTAGACTTGTTATCTGAAAACCGTAAATCAATGTCCGGGGCGAGCTCTGAGATAGCTTTGAGCATCGGGCCTTGCCGCGCACAGTCCCCGCACCAAGCTCCGGCTAGCACGAGCACATTTATTTTGCGCTTCATGGAGCGAAGGAGAGCGGCGCAGTTCTCAGGAACTTTCACTAAGTTCTCGAAATTATTCCAACGCTCACGGTGATTGCTCGATGCGTTGCCAATAAAATCTTTGTAGGAAGACGCCTTTTCAAACTGCGAGCGAAAAAAATCTTGGCGGGTATCGTAGTAGGGGGCAAGAGTTGTCGTCATATGACTTAATAAAAGACTGGTCTGTAAAAGCTTCTAAAGCCTCCGTGCACTCAGCAACGCCGGCGCGTAGAGAGAACATACGGAAAATAGTACTTTTCCGCCACTTCCAGCACCCAGGCAAGTAGCTCTGGGACCACGGTGCCCTCTCCTGCGGCAGCAAAGAGCGCCGGGCAGCCGGTGGTGGGAAGCTGGCCATCCTTGTGTGATGCCCGCTGCTCTACATGTTCAATTACTCGCCTGGCCAACTTGGTAGAGGGGCATAATGCATAGTCCCCCTGGTTATTCACGGCAAGAAGGACGTGCGAAGAGTCGATGCCGCCCTTCATTAGTGAGGTTCCAGATTGGCAATCGGTGCGGCAGATTTGAAATAGCCCCACGAAGGCATGAAAATGGTGCGCGGCGAGTGAGGTCATAAAGCGAAAGACCGCGTGGGTCGCTTTCCTTAGTTGTTCTTCACTCGGGGCATCTTCGCCTAACCTCTCGAACAGGTGGGGCAGCGCCCCTAAAAAACTCCAGGTTGCCGTGATTGAAGTAGCCTGGCCTCCGCGAATAATCTCTTTAAGGGTCCTTCCCTGACTCATCTGCTCCCCCGCGGCAAGAAGTTTAGAAAGTCGAGATTCCATCCGCGGTGTAAGGTCGGGTAGATCCAAAGAGCAAAGGGAGCGCTCGTACGCTTCGGACATTGCGTTGTCCATAAAGCTTGAGAGTTGTAGCGCGTAGCTCATGGCACTCTGATTCCGCCCAGGTTTAAGATTCTGCTTAATCGAGGATTGATTGAGAGGAGCATATCCGCCAGCACCGAAAAAGTCTCGCAGCATGAGACCAAGGCACTCTGGATTTTCGCGGCGTATGCGAGAAGCCTCCTCCCACTGCCGTGAGATGACTCTCGAAAGGATGCCCATTAATTCTTGTTTGGGCTCGAGCTTATAGGGGAGCCGGTCCTTGGCAACGGCAGCCACTACTGGAGGCAAAACAAGGCGCTCTTCAGACTCGGCTATTGTCTGAAAAAATGCAGAATTTCCAAAAGGGCACTCTTTCTTAGCGCGCGACTGCGGAGAGGGTGAAGCCTGAGAGTGCGAATCTGCGGGCTGATTTGTGTCCATTCTGATTTCTCCACCAAAGGGCAGTTCGCCCCCACCGAGCCCTTTAAGAACAGACCAGAAATAGAGGCGCTATTCAAATAAAAGGCAGGGCTCCGGAGTGAGGGGCTTTTCGACCAAACCGCCTGCAATTTTAAGACTTCGCTTGGCGGCGCAACTGCCTGAAATGACTGTGGAATTATCGATGATCCTGCGCTCGCAGTTCGACGCATCTCGCTTGTTTCTTGCGCATCTACAACTACATGCTGAGATTCATTCGTCATTTCGCTCTGCTTGGCGCTGCTGCCTTGTGCCTCTTGTCCTGCGCACCTCCGGGAGGTGGCGGTGGAGGAGGGGAGGACTACGATCCGCTGCGCGGTGCAGAGGTGTTCCTTTCTGTTGATCCCGATTCGATTGGGGTCGGTGAACGAACTCGCATCAGGGTTGATGTCCAAAGAATTCATCCAGATGGTGTACTTGTCGTTCTGCGTTTTCCGAGCAAGAGCTTGGCATATGTTCCAGAGTCAACGCGCTTCACCGTCGGTCCTAATACAGTAAGTATCAATCCAACCGTCGGCCCTCTTGTCCGAACCCGCAGGACGTATCTTATCTACTTCCTTCCTTATGCTCCGTTTAATGGAGAGAATGCCGGGTATATTGAGTTTCAGCTTAGAGGAGAGCGCCGAGAAGCAGGCGCCTTAATTGAGCTTGATCAGTTTCTGCACAACCCACTTGTGGCGCCAGAGGAGGAATTCTCTGTTGATGACCCCGACTTCAGCGCAGATGATGCGGAGGTTATCGACATCGTGAATTGAGGTGGCGTGGTTGGTTATGCTTTATGCTTGGCGGTCTTCATGGTGACTTCGCCGGATGGCGTAGCATTTAGCGAACGACTCTTGGGGGGACGTACTTGCGGCTAAAGAGAGGTCGGGTCACGCGAAAGCCGCTGTCGTTTCGCTGAGCTGTTATTCTCTCATTCTCTCGATCGCGTGAATGCGATCTAGTTGCCATACAAGAATACTAGTAAATTGATGTAAAACATTGCAGGGGGGGCCTCCCACTTGGTTTTCGTCGGTGGTAAGCACCACAACGCTTGCGCGCAGATAGGGGATATGGCGCGCATCCCTCCGCACGGCTGACGTTGGAACTATAAACATCAGTACATCTTCAGGTAGTAAACCGTCCTCACCTATTTCAGAAAGATACTCAGTGGTATCCAGAATGCGGGTGGGCGTTTCTCTCCTTTGAATACTGTCGAGAATGAAGTCCCCAAGGTCCTCGATGAGGGGGGAAAGGAGCTCTGCATCTAATCCAACTCGCGAGCTCATCCCTGAGAGTTGAAACCCTCTTCCGTGAGGCGTGTTCGTAAACACAAGGCAGGTTGCATCCGGGTAGAGGTCGACAATTGCGCCCGCCAGTAAACTACTAAGCTCACCGCGATCCCATGTTTCTGCGACTGCGGCTTGAAGCTCTACAAGGGAGTGCTCCGCTACTCCTCGACGTCGCGCCGAGGCTCGTACGAGAACGTTGCTGTTAAAGTTGAATAAGTCACTCAGCACGGCGTGCCCCGAGGGAGAGTTGCTCAAAAGTCCCTCGTACGTGATCGCTCGCAAATTCGATACCGGCTGACCCAGAGAGGAAAAGACTGAGTTTGGAGGGACTGAGAGGAGATCGGCCCAGCTCTTGGGCTCGCGTCTCACGGAGAATGTGGATGATGGGTGCACAGCCTATCCTTCAGCAAAAAAAGCAGTTTAGGATGAGTCAAACTGCTACTCAAGTACTGTCCCTCTCTAGCCGTGATGTCTCACGGGATCCCTTCGGGTCCGTGAGACTTCCGTTAAAAATCGGCCATCCGGGCCGATTTTCAACCTCGCCCCCTCTCCGTTCGCCACGACGGAGTGTCGAACTCCGAGGGGGCTCCAAATCGCTCCCTTCGGTCG
>JBIKWF010000041.1:0-34219 GCA_044356455.1 Bdellovibrionota bacterium
TCAGCGCGTCACTGCACAAGCAATCGGGAGCAAGAGCATAAATCACGCATCGCCTCCTCCCACGCAGAAAAGGCACTTTCCAGGGGTCACTCTCGCCAAGCTGCTCATCATCGGCGGCTGAGTAAAATTGCCCATCGTCGTAAGAGCCTCCACCGCGAAGGAAGTTCGGCAGAGATGCACGGATCAAACCACGCCCTCACTCATGCGGCCCAGCCGCTTGAAACGCAGCATCACCAACATGCCTGCGTCTGGCAGCCTAACAATCGGCCACACGCCCACCCCCAAATTTTCTACCGCGGAATTGGTTACTGCTCCCTCTCTGAAGCGGCGCTCTCAATGTTACTTGAATACTTTATTCCAGGATTTGATGTTGTTCTTGGGAAGACCTTTCAAGTTCCTATTGGAGAAGGTCGCTCGGTAGATTTCTGTATCAATGGCGTGATGATTGAATATCACCAGATCCGCTTTTTTCCTTCGCGTGGCAAATGCGGCGATTTCAAATCAGAGGAAGAATTCAGAGAGTACCGCCGACTTCAGCAAAGGGTTCGTGGGAATCCCTCAAAAAAAGCGCTTCTTGAACGCATTATGCATCAACGCTTAAGCGCGAACTACTTCGAAAGACGCAGAGCCCTTCTCGACCGCAGCGCTTACTTCTCCGGGGCTGAGCTCCTTGTCGCGACCTCCCGCGAGGAATTCTTTGACTTGGTAATTCGCCGTTTTGCCCTGGTAGAACTACCCACACGCGCCCAGTTCACGGCAATGTTCTGGCAGATGGTGAAGGTCATCGCCGCCTCAAATGAAGGCTCAAAAAAGCGCAAAAGCGCCTAATCTTCTTGCAAGCTCCAGGAGTAGATGCCCCCTCTCAAGTGTGATATATACTATCGATGTCCTTCATCCATCCCTCAGAACGCTCGCGTATCCTCGAATACCTAAGAAGCCTCGCCTCGACCAGCGCAGTAGAACAAGGGCTTGAACTTGCGACCTCGGGCGCCGTCGTTGAATGCAGCCGCGCTTCTCATACAATTCAGGGCGCCGTCAAACAGGATACTTCAGACGAGGCAATTTCTCTTTCTCTTCGCGTAATATCTGCCCGCAGAATCGAAGCTCGCTGCAGCTGCGAACTCGCCCAGACTCAGGCTTCAACGCAAGCGAGTCAATCTTCGGAAAGTCCTCTTACTGACGGAGAGTGGTGCCCGCATGCGGTTGCGCTCCTTTGGCGCGCGCACGAACTAGGTTTTCTCTCAGAAGATGGTGGCTTCGCACGACCAGAGGCTACGCTTGGGATTTCAGGCACTCGCCATGGCCATCTCTCAGGAACTGACTATGCGACGGCCATTCGCGATCTTTCCGTGAGAGACTTGGCGCGAAATCCCGATTCAAGCTTCTTCCCTCAGGTGGGAATAACTCTTGATGTGGTAACCGACAGACTTGGGGTTCAGATTACCTTTGACGGAGAGATCCAAGAACCTGCGGTGTTTGAAAGCTTTCGGAGGCACTCTGCGCGCACCTTGGACAATCTCTTAGTGCGAATCGTTGATGAGGAAGGCGTCTGGGATGAAGAGCAGCGCCGCTGGTACGTGAATTCCTCTGACGGTATCGGGCTTGTTCTTGGGCTCCTTAATGAATACGCCTCGGTATCACTGGCGGGGAACTCCGCGGGTAGAGTGGCGGGGCGGGGAAAAGAAACAGTCAGGTTTTCCCCTGATTTGCTCAACGCACGCCTTTCTCTGCGCTGGTCCCAGTCAGGTGCAGACCTTGGTATGGAGTGGGTGCTGCCCGACGGGTCCCTTCCTGCCCGGGAGCACGATCTTATTGGAAATGGGCCACACTGGACTCTCGTGCAGGATACCATTTATCGGCTCTCGAGCGAGGGCTCTAAGATTGCGGCGCTCTTCCCCCACGGCCCCGCACATACCTTGAGTCAAAGCCAAGTGGGCCCCTTGCTTGAGGTTATTCAAGCAGGTCTGCACCGCGGCGCCTTTGTCACCATTCTCAATCCTGAAAATCAGCCTGCCTGTGAACAACGTCGTCCCGAAGTAGTGCTCAAGCTTGAGCGCCGAGATGACCTGCTTTCTTCAACTCCAACGTCAGACGAGCTCGAGGTCGGCGCTGCGCTTGAATTTGTGTACCCGCAGCCAGAGCCGGGTGAGCGCGTCGTGTTTCTCCCCGATCGCGCTTTTGAGAAAGAGTGTCACGATCTTTTGGTAGGACGGTCTTTTGAGTTTAATCGTGAACGCAAGCGCTACGCCCTTCGCGGAAGCAAGGCGCTAGACGCTATCTTCGATGCAACTTCACTTTTCCCCGAGAGTTGGCAAGTCGTAGGCATGGAGCAGCTTCGCCGCGGAGTTCGTTTTGTTGACTCTACTATCAACGTTTCTCTTGCGGGGAACGGTACTGATTTTGTTGCAAAAGGCAGCGAGCGTGGTGGTAAGGCGCGCGGGAAGGCCAAGGAGCCTATTTTCGAACCACCATCAAAGAGCGGTATCGACTGGTTTGATTGCCATATTTCTTTAGTGCTCAACAACTCCAATGTGCCAATTAGCACCCTCTTTAAATCTCACGCCTCGGATGATGACCGCTGGATCAAGCTTGATAGCGGAGCGTACACGAGCGTCCCTGGCGGAAGCATCCGGCAGCTCAAGGGAATGCTGGGGATGCTTGACCCCAATTTTAAGCTCAGCAATTCCATTAAAACAAAGCTCTCAACGCCACTCGCTATCGGTATGAGCCGGATGCAAGGGAGCCAATTTGCAATTGCGCTTGATCCCACGCTCCAAGCCCTTGCTTCGCGACTCGATGACTTCTCGGGAATTACGCCCCTTAAAGTCAGTAAGTCATTCACTGGTAAATTGCGCCCTTACCAGCAAGACGGTGTGAACTGGCTGAACTTTCTTGATGAGTTTGAGTTCGGCGGAATCCTCGCTGACGAAATGGGACTCGGAAAAACAGTCCAAACTCTGGCCTTCTTGCAGACCGTGAAGGAGCAGGTCGGGAAGACTAAAGCCAAAACTTCGCGTAAGTTAAAACCCGCCTTAGTTATTGCCCCCACCTCTGTAATGATGAACTGGTGGTATGAAGCTCAGCGTTTTACCCCCAAGCTCAAAGTGGTAGTGCTGCATGGAGCAAAACGCAAGGCGCTCCTGCAGAATCTTAAAGAGTATGACCTGGTCATAACTTCCTACGCACTTCTTCGTGTCGATCGCTTTGAGCTTGAGCGGCAAGAATTTAGCCATCTTATTCTTGACGAAGCCCAGCACATTAAGAACTACCAAGCGGCGACGACACAGGCAGCCAAGGGTATTCGCGCCGACCGTAGAATTGCACTCACGGGTACGCCTACCGAAAACAGACCTTTGGAACTCTGGTCTCTCATGGACTTTTTGATGCCGGGCTACCTTGGCACCCATGATTTCTTCCGCTCTCACATAGAGCGCCCCATCATGGAGCATGGCGGCTCTATTGATGTCGCACGCCTCCTGAGAGGAAAAACTCGCCCCTTCATATTCAGGCGTACTAAGGCCGAAGTGGAACGCGATCTGCCTCCGAAGACAGAGACCGTGCTGCACGTTGAAATGGCCCCCTCACAGAAAGAGCTTTACGCCCATATCCTAGAAGAAGTCCGCCCCCGCGTCTTCGACGCGGTGGAACAAAAGGGTATCGCGGGAGCAAGTGTTTCTATTCTTGCAGCCCTCCTTCGCCTCCGGCAGGTTTGCAACCATCCAAACTCGATTGAAGCCCTTAAGTCACTTTCAGGATATGAGTCTGGGAAGTTCAACCTGCTTAAGGATTTGCTCCAAGAGGCGCTTGAGGCTGGCCGCAAAATCCTACTCTTTGGACAGTTCCGTGAGATGCTTGCCATCATCCGCAGGCACCTTGAGGAAACTCAGGTCAAGTATGTGTATCTCGATGGCGCTACACGCGATCGGCAAAAGGCGATCGACGAGTTTAATAACGACCCGTCAGTTCGACTCTTTCTCATCAGCCTTAAGGCGGGCGGACTAGGACTAAATCTTACCGCCGCCGATACGGTTATAATCTATGACCCATGGTGGAATCCTGCCGTTGAGAGCCAAGCCATTGATCGAGCGCACCGTATTGGACAAGACAAGCCAGTGCATGTCTACCGATTGGTTACGGAAGATTCCGTCGAGCAGAAGATTATGGAGCTCAAACGCAAGAAGACGGCACTTATTGAAGCACTGGTGAATGACACTGGGCTTTCTTCCTTGGCTCTTACGAAGGCTGACCTGGAATCGCTCTTTACCCCCATGAAGGTGGACGATTCGCCTGTGAGCTAGGGAGCCTCTGAATAACCTCGATATTTTATTTTTTTCTCTCTGTGAACTCTGTGTGCTCTGTGGTTTTTCAATAATTTAAATTAACCACAGAGGGCACAGAGACCACAGAGTGGACTTTTTCAGAGGCTTCCTAGCAGATCCAAGGAAGCGTATGACCCCGGCGGAGCATCGACTCGGTAACAGCGATAAGGTCTCCCCTATCCTGTCCAAGTACGTAGCCAAGCCCATCCCAGAAGTGATCTTTGATATCACGTGGACGATTGGTTCGAATACACTCAGTAATAGTAAACGCGCTGAGCCAGTGGAACTGCTCATTATCAGCAATCTCACCCGATAGCATAGGAGAAGAGTACCGCACAGTGCCAAAGGCCGCGTCTCGCCCACAGCCTGCGGCGGAAAGAGTCATGGCACTAATTTGGAGAGGATCGGCTCCATACACGGACATTCCAACATCGCTAATCGTCTTTCCTGCAGCGAGTCCTTCGAGTGACCGGCGCGCTTGGTCGAGTTCCCCGGAGGCAATCAGAATCGCTAATCCAACGCGACCGGCAAAACCCGCGAGCATTCCTCTACCCGCACCGAATTCGCGTTTTCTCTCGCCGACCAAAAACCCAATCTGAGCTCGCAGAAGCGCATCATCAAGAATCGGCCTCCAAATTCGCTCGAACTGACATGCTGCGAGACGGCGACAGACGGCGTGAATCACAGCGACACTCGCGATAACATCCGGCGAGAGAATCTCGAGAGCACGATGGATACTGTTTACCTTCTTTCCCGCGCCAAGGAATGGGTCGCTCGCTGCTGCAAACACGAGTCGCCGCAACCCAATCAGTCCTCCATCTGTAAGCGGCTTAGCCTGGCCTTGGGCAGAAAAGACTGAATTACTTAGTCGCCAGATGAACCAGGGGACAGGCTGGAAGTCTGCAACAATAGTTCTCGAAAGCTCCCAGCTCTTTAAAACTTTGTCATCAGAGGCCCTCTGAAATGCAACGACCTCTGACTGAGCCTCCGAAAGGGAACGGTCGAGGTCGACCTTGAATGCAGCAGAGCTCCCATCGCTCTCGGGCTCAACAAGAAGCCCAGCGGCATCTGCCTGGGCGCCTGCCTCGCCATCCTTAATCACTAGATCTGAAAGTAGATCCCCTGAGGGTCGCTCTTTCATGGGAGCCTTTCACCCAAAATTAAAATTGCAGCTCGCTACCATTGTCCTATCGGCAGCTCTTATATCTTCTCTAGACATTAGAACTCTCAAACAGCGATTTAATTTCAACCTCTTAGGTCATCTATACGGGGCTTTGACGCTGAGAAACTTAAATCCTTTCATTCGCCAAGTGCGTCTTATAGAAAGAATAGGCACTTGGGACCTAACTCCTTGTGTTTGTTATGTATCTGAAGTAAGAGACTTCTGTATATGAGTACTGCCGCTTTATGCAGTAATTGCGGTAGGTTGTGTGGAAGTACTTTGAAAGCGGCACTTGGTGCAATGTTAGTAGGGTTGTCGCCCCGAGATGTTCGATTTGCGTTTTGTGAATCGTGCGATACGCCGATTCATAAGATCAGCATTTGAAGAGGACGCCTAACTTTTCGAATTTTTAACCAACGAGTGGACTGAGATTTTATGGGTAATTCACGGTACTGCCTTACCAAAGCTGATTTAGCAGACGCGATCTACGCTACCCTTCCTGTAGATAAGCAAAAGGCTGCTCAGATCGTTGAAGATTACATTGAGCTCATCAAGGATTCCCTTGCGAATGACGGCAAGGTCATGTTGTCGGGTTTCGGATCCTATGAGGTTAAGTTCAAACCTGCTCGCCGAGGAAGAAATCCTCAAACAGGGGAATCGATCATTCTTCGTCAGCGCAAAGTGGTAAAGTTTAAGCCAAGCCAGCTCCTAAGAAAGGCAATCAATGGCAACACTTCCATTGAGCCAGGCGACGCCGATTCATACGACGGTGACGAGGGAGAGGACGAAGACGAGGAGTAGAGCTACAGAGAGAGTCAGCCGGCTCTGAAATACGAAGGCCGCTAAGAGAATAGAGGAATTATTACCTTTATTCCCTTAGCGGCCTTCGTATTTTCAGCCCTACGGCCTAAGAAAGCTCAATCCTTACTACACCTCTGTGTACCTCTGCGTCCTCTGTGGTTAAATTCTATCAAGTAATTCACCACAGAGGACACGAAGGTGAGTCTTTCAGAGATTCCCTGCCCCTCCTTTGGATTGCATCCGCTGCTGGAAGGTCGATAAAAATCTCTCGCCGCATCCGAGATACCCTCTGTGAGTATTTTCAATGAATACACAGGGACCACGGCGAGAGCAATCTCACCGCTGACCGCGAGGTTTCATGACCAAAAAGAGCGGATGCTACTCAGTGCATTCTTAAGATTGTGGAGCTGCCGCCCCATCGATTTCATCAGCCCCGAAAAGGAGCCCAGGCATACGAACTTGAAGCCCCGACTGCTTAAGCCTGAGCCAAATATCGCGCGCAATTTCCTTATTCTCATTATCGAGAAGAGAATAGATATCAGGAATGGTTAGGACAAAGTTCATAGCCGACATGGCATAAATGGGAGCCGCCACGCCCTCGGTTACTTTATCACGGATGCTATTAAGGAAAGTCTTTAGCTCCGCCTTAGAGGAAATCCGTCCAAAAGCACTATCAGCAGCAGCACCATCTGCTGGTTTCTCGTTCGTTTTCGCCTTGGTTTCCTTCTTCTTGTTCATGCTGATTCCTAAAAGCAGAATGTACTACTAGTACGATGTAGAATACTGCGCATTCGCTTCACCTAGCAACACCTGCCATTACCCCCATTTTACCTATCTAGAGCTATAAGCTCCACCGCCTGATTAAAGCGCTCTGGCCTATCCAGGGGGTCGATAACTAAGGGGGCATTGGTCAAAACGGTCCTTGTTTGAAGCCTGCGGGGTTCAATACCACTTCGAACGAGTTCGTCCACAATTTCACGCGACCTACGATCAGCTAGCCGCTGGGCGAACTCAGAATCAGGCGAGGACGATTTTACGTAGGAAGCCACCACCAGGCGGGACCAAGAGGCTCTATCCTTATTAAGCCTTGCGAGCTCACGCACAAGAGCCCGTGCGGTTGGCCTAAGAGAGGTCTCGTCTCCACGAAAAAACAAGTCTGCCGGATAGATATCCCGGGTTGGGTGAAGCTGAAGGCGGCGCTTAAATTGATCCTCTAGAATCTCCTGAGCGAATACGCGCTCACGTTCAGCTCTCGCCTCAGCAGAAAGCCTAAGGAGCTGCTCGTCGAACGAATCTTGAATGGCGCCTTGGATACCACCAGCAACAGCTCCAAGTCCTGCCCCCACGAGTGCGCCGGGCCCAGTTCCAGAACCAATTTGGAATCCAGTCACCGCACCTGCACCTGCCCCAGCCAAGGCTCCTTCGAGAGTACCCTCTGCCTGTCTATCGGGTCCTGGTTTTGGTCCTCCGCCATTCTGCACAATGCCACAACCAGCGCAAACAACTAGTAGGCCAAGGGCACCGAGCCAGCGTGAGACGGATGTTCTCGAAGTTTGAGTACCTTGATTTGCGCGCATGATGCCTTCCCTGCTTCTGGTAGCTTTCTCAGTTCAAGAGTGGACTTCCCTCGCCCAGGCGGAACTTCTCATCAAAATATGCTCGCCGAAGCGGCAGCCCTTTTATGAGCTCCGGCGGATTCTTGAGAAGCTCTTCGAGACCTACGTAAGCTTCGTGATTTCCAACCACCACGATTACAAACTGCGAGGGGTCCCACCTTCGCTGAGCAACCGAACGAATATCATCCGGGGTTAGTTTCTCAACCCCAGGAATATACCGCTCATCGTAGTCACTTGGATACCCCAAGAGCTCAAAGGAAGCCTTCCTATTCATCACACGCGCGGGGGAGTCAAAGTTAAAGACGAATGAGTCAACAAGAGCACTTTTAGTCTCGTTGAGCTCAGCCTCTGGAACCGCGTTCCTTTGCATGTCTTTAAGCTCAGTAAGGGCCTTTTCGAGCGCCCTGGCCGAAGCATCGGTACGGGTCTGCAAGAAAAGTACATTCTTACCCTGAGTTACCGCGGGCAAGATTGAGCCGAAAACAGAGTAGGCAAGTCCACCCTCCGTCCTCACCTTTTTCATAAGCCGAGAGCCAAAGCCTCCGGAACCAAAGAATGAGTTGAAGGCTTCGATGGCTATATAATCGGGCGTAAGCCGAGGAACCCCCCTCTGTGCGACGGTGATAGTAGCCTGCTGGAGCGGAAGCTCAATGAAATAAACTCCTGGGGAAACAGAGGTGTTAATTGCTGGCGGGCTCGGTAGCTCGGTACTAGACGGTTCCCAGTTGCCGAACACTTCCTGCACCATGCGCTCAACTTGGCTTCGCGTTGCACGCCCACTCAGGGTGAGGATAGCCCCACTTGGACGAATGAAGCGCCGATGACTTCTTAGCAAGGCAACTCTATCGAAGCGACCAAGATCGGCGGAAGTGAGGACCGTCCCGTAAGGAGTTCCGCCAAAAAGAAGCTCGTTAACTGAAAGCGATGCGATAGTACTAGGATCCTCTTTACGGCGCTCAATTGAAGCCTTTGCTTGGCCCTTCCATAACTCTAAACGCGAAGGTTCGAACCGTGGCCTCAAAACGACATCACCAAAAAGGCGAAACACTTCTTCAAAATCTCGGTCAAGAGAAGAGAACTGGAAACGCCCAAATTCCTGCCCAACGCTCGCATTTATACCAGCGGAGAGACGATCGAGGCGCTCATCCAACGCCTCGGGGGAGAGATCCCCTGCGCCGCCTTGACGCATTTGATCTCCCATCGCAGCTACCGTTCCGTATTCAGGCAAAGACTCTAAGAGTGCGCCGCCGCGAGTAAAAAGAGCCCCTGAGACCACGGGAAGTTCGTCATCCTTGGCAAAAAAGACGGTAAGGCCATTGGGAAGAGTCCAGCGCTCAGGCGCTTGTACTCGCAGCTCCACTGGAGCGACGTGCTGCGATACCTCGGCAAGTGAAGACATCGGAGAAACATCCCCTGGCTGAGAGCGAAGAGCGCCCGAGATACTGCCACACTGCGCAAGCACTGAGCCCATGGCAGAGAAAATAAAGACCCGTGCAAGCACCGAGAGTCGCCCTGACTGCAAAGCCGCTATCTCAATAGAATTCCTCACTTCTCAACCCTCCGATCATCCGCTAAAGGCGTAGCTCTCTCAAGGAACGCCACGGTCCGTGCGCGCTTCACTAAATACTGCCGGGCCACTCTCTCAATATCCTGTACCGAAACCGCCATGGCCTTTTCATACCAGTCGAAAGGTGCCCTCCAATTCTGGTAAAAGAGCACTGACGTTGCTAACGAAGTCCCTAGCTCAGCATTCGAAGTCAAATCGGAAAGATAAGACACGGCAATGGCACGTTTAGCAATTTGCAGTGCATCCTCTGTGATGCCAGAGCGTTTGAACTGGTCAAGCGCCTCGTCAAACGCCGCCAAAACCTCCCGATTGGTATGAGGAGCTCGTGGGGTGATTCCAAACATCATTAAGTTTGGATACGCCATACCTGGCCCTTCCATCGTCGAAACTTCCGTAGCGAGTCGCCCACGCTGCACCAAGGTTCTCTGCAAAGGAGAAATCCTACTTCCTGCCAGCATCTCCAGCATGACCGAAACAGGGGCGTCATCAGGATGAGGATATTGCATCTTATGATACGCAACATAGAACTGCGGCGCAGCCTTAAGCTCGAGGGTTACCTGTCTTTCCCCTTCTTGCGGAGGCTCAATCGCCGTCGGGCGTTCAGGGTTCGGAGCAACAGGGATTCTCCCAAAATAGGCTTCAATCAAGGGCCAGTCGCTCTCAGGCCGAATATCACCTACAAGCGCAACCGCAATATTTCCGGGAACATAATAGCGCCGACGAAATTCTTCGAGGCGAGTTGCCGTAAGACGCTTCAGGTCAAAGGGGAACCCAATCACGGGGTTCTTGTAAGGATGCGCAATGAATGAAGCCGCCTTAAAGGTCTCATAGAGCTTTCCTTGCGGGTCGTCGTCATATCGCATGCGCCGCTCTTCGAGCACGACGTCTCGCTCTTGGTAAAATTGCCTTAGTACAGGCCTAAGAAGTCGCTCCGACTCCATATAGAGCCAGAACTCAAATTGCGAGCGCGGCAAATTAACAAAATATTTCGTGATTTCGCTGTCCGTAGTAGCGTTCATGCCCGAAGCCCCGCGGCGCTCATACTCTCGCGTAAACTGGTCCGTCACCCATAGCGATTTAAGTTCTTGGTGAATCTCATCCCAGCGTTTTTTATCCTCAGAAGTAAGCGCGGCATCAGTTCCTATGTCTTCAGGATTCCCCGAGGCGCTCATAGAAGCGCGCCGCGCCGCAATCGGCTCAAGCTCGGCCAGCAGCTCAGATTCTCGCGCGAAGTCACTCGTGCCAACTTCAGGAGTACCCTTGAAGGCCATATGCTCGAACATGTGCGAGATGCCTGTCTCTCCTATGCGCTCGTCAGTGCCGCCGACTCTCACTGCCACGACACCAGCAAACACAGGAGCCTCCCCCCGAGGATAGAGAATAACTCTTAGACCATTTTTAAGAGTCCTCTCTTCCGTACGCTCGAAGACGGTCTTAAAGACCTCGGCCGCTTTACCTAGCGGCTCTCTGCCTTCCTCCTTAGTCGAGGCGGTTTTTGAGTCTCTCGTTTGTGCCTGGGCACACAAGATAAGGAAGCCCGAGGAGCCCAATAGTTGAGCGGCCAAAAGCCCTACGGCAAGAAATCTCCCAAAGGAACTCCGGGGTAAATGAAGCCGAGGATACCACGTGTTGCATGATGAATACTTACGCATGGGCGGGAGTGTAAGATGCCGCGCCTCAGTGGACAACCGGGGTCTTCACACCCTGCTTCTGGCAAGGCCTTTGGCATGAGGGTCTTGGCGATGAACAGGATGAGAGGGGGAACCTTGAGCTATAGAGGGTACTGCCGTAACTACTGAGCAGCGTCGCAAAGCGGAATCATCAATCGAACAACTGCGCCGCCCTCACTACGCGCGCCGCACTCAAGGCTACCCTTATGGATTCGCATGTAGCGACTCACTAAAGCGAGCCCCATGCCACTCCCTTGCTGCTCAAACTTATCCCTGTCAATCTGCCCAAAGAGTTCTACGGCTTGCGAGACCTTCGCAGGATCAAGCCCTAGCCCCCGGTCTGACACCTCAAAGAACACAGCCTCCTTCTCGGCCCATACTTTAATTTGAATCTCCTTCAGCTCGCGGGAAAATTTAACAGCATTATCAATCAGGCGACTGAGGGCATCTTCGATGTGTGGCTCATAGCAATACGTCCGCACGCCCGTACAGGAGCATTCAACAATAAAACTAAAACCAAGGGAGGCGAGCTCTGCTCTCCTCTTATCGGATAGGCGCTCCAGAATAGTCTCCACTGCGACCACACGTCCCCGCGTTTGGTACATTTTCTTGCCAGAGCCTGAATCAAGCTGCTGCAGAAGCATAAAGTCGCCCACCAGCTTTTCAAGCCGCTGCCCACCACGCTGAATCGCTTCAAGCAGATTCCGTGCCCGCGCGGGATCGATCTTTTCTCCGTGATCCACTAACAATTCAGACCCCGTAGTAATCGCCACCAGTGGCGTCCGAAATTCATGAGAGAGTGTGTTTACGACGCGCTTTCTATAAGCTTCTAGCTGCTCTTCTGTCTTTTGCTTGAGCGCGCGAGAGCGCAGTACCTTGCCTTTGATAAGTGGAAGAATCTGGCGCGGATCAAAAGGCTTGGTGAGGTACATATCCGCACCAGTAAGAAGACCGCGCTTCATTTCGGTATCGTCGCTTAGTGCGGTGAGGAAGATAAACGGAATGTGCGCGTGACTTGCGCGGGCGCGAAGACTTTCATGGAACTGATAGCCATCCATCTTAGGCATCATGACGTCGCATACCACAACGTCCACACCGGCACTGTCGATAGCCGCCAGTGCTTCCTCCCCGTTTGTAGCCACAAGCACGCTGAAGTGTTCATTGTGAAGAAGACTCTTGAGCACGGTGGTGATAAGCGGATTATCATCCACAATGAGAATAGTGCCTTCGCACTGAGCAGTGCTCTTTTGTCCCTCTAGATCCGCCACACACACACCTTTAGCGACCCCAAACCCCTAAAACCCAAGAAAGCGAAGAATTCCCCGCTATCTCTTTATTTATGGAGCGCTCTTGGTTAATGCTATCGGTACCCGCACAAGGCCTCTTAAGGTCATTACCGGAGCTATGAATATATGAAGAAAATCATTGGGTTATTCCCTGGACAAGGTTCTCAGAAAGTAGGCATGGGAAAGCAGCTCTGGGAATCCTCCGAGATTGGCAAACGCTATTTTGCCATTGCTGATGAAGTCCTTGGGTTTTCTCTCTCTAAGTTGTGCTTTGAGGGCCCCCCCGAAAGTCTTACCGCAACGGCGGTAGCCCAGCCCGCAATACTCACCGTGAGCACAATCTGCTTCGAACTATTTCGTTCTGCTACCCCCAGTGCGGTTATCCTGGCGGCTGCCGGACACAGCCTTGGAGAATACTCGGCCCTAGTCGCTGCGGGAGCCCTTTCCTTTGAAGATGCCGTCCTGCTCGTTAATAAGCGCGGCACCTATATGCAAGAGGCGGTGCCTGTGGGAACAGGGAAGATGGCCGCGGTGCTTGGCAAAGAGGTTGCTGATATTGAAGCGGTCCTTAGCACCATCACCTCAGGTGTCGTACAAGTAGCAAATGTAAATGCACCCGGGCAGATCGTAATCGCGGGAGCCGCCGCCGCAGTGGACGACGCCGCGAAAGCGCTCGGAGGCAAAGTAATTGAGCTCCCTGTGAGCGCACCGTTCCATTGTTCAATGATGAAGCCAGCAGAAGAGCGCCTTGCCAAGGATCTTGCAAAGGTTGATTTCAAGACCGCGAAGTTTCCGGTCTACAGCAATTTCAGCACGGAGCCGCTCACCGCACCCGAAGCAATCCGCGAGGCGCTGCGGCTGCAAGTATGCGGGCGCGTGCGCTGGGTCGAAGGAATGATAAGAGCGGTGAGTGAATGCGCTCCCGAAGCGGCGGTGGAGTTTGGCGCAGGCAATGTCCTAGCGGGACTTCTTAAGCGTATTAATCCTTCAGTCCCAAGGATGAACGTGGACTCTTTAGAGTCAGCCGCAATCGGCTGAGTTTACGCAAGAGAACACAAACTCGCTTTCTCTCTGAGACGAGGAGACAGCCTCACGTGATCTAAGGAATCTCTGAAAGCCTCCATTCTTAATACACCTCTGCCTGCCTTTGTGACCTCTGTGGTGAATTCATGGATGAAAATTTCACCACAGGCAGAGATGAGTCTTTCAGGGGTTCCCTAAATCAGTTGCTTTTCGCCCTTTTCGTATACCACGTTTGCTCGGCCCGCGATTAAGGGGTCGAGGCTGCCAATCGCATCCAGATCTTTGTCCGCATATGATAGCCTATGCAAAACATACCGCATGGCGTTCAGGCGGGCTCTTCTTTTGCAATCAGACTTAATAACGATCCATGGGGCATCAATCGTATCGGTATGAAAAAACATGGCCTCTTTCGCCCGGGTATACTGTTCCCACTTGTCGAGCGACTCTAAATCGATGGGGCTAAGCTTCCAGTGTTTGAGCGGATGATTCTGGCGCTCCGTGAACCGTTTCTTTTGCTCCTCTTTGCTAACTGAAAACCAAAATTTTATCAGATGTATGCCACTTTTCACCAACATGCGCTCAAACTCCGGGGCCTGCCGCATAAATTCGAGGTATTCACCCTCTGAACAAAACCCCATAACCCGCTCAACACCAGCGCGGTTGTACCAAGACCGGTCGAATAGCACGATCTCGCCTGCGGTGGGTAAATTTTCGGCATAGCGCTGGAAGTACCACTGGCCACGCTCAGCATCACTTGGCTTCTCTAGCGCAACAACTCTCGCGCCACGAGGATTCAAGTGTTCCATAAAACGCTTGATAGTTCCCCCTTTGCCCGCAGCATCTCTTCCCTCAAAGAGAATGACCACCCTTTGCTTAGTTTCCTTGACCCATGCTTGCAGCTTGAGCAGCTCAACCTGAAGTTTATACTTTTGCTGTTCGTAGCTCTTTCTCGAAAGAAGATTTTTGTAGGGATACGACCCTTTGCCCCAGTTCTCAGATAACACGTCATCCGGGTTACCATTCCCCTTGGTGTCCCGCTCCTTGCGGCTTTCTACGACCTCCTTAAGAAGTGATTTAATTTCGGAAGTAGAATGCTGCCCTAGGAATTGACTGAGAAAGGAAACTTCCTGACCGGCAGCGGACGCTATCGCCTCCTGGACAAGGTACTTATCAATTGCGGCTCTTTTTGTCGGGAGTCGTCGATTTTGCTTCAACGCCTTAGCCGGAGAGGTGCTAGTTTTTGTCTTCTTCGATTTCAACGATCGAGCCATACACCTCGCTTACTATTAGACATAGATTACAATAAGTTAGATGGCACTTTGAAGTAAAACGTTGCCTTTCATTCCCACACTCTAGGACACCCACTTTACCGGAGGCATACACGACCAAATTTCAATTCCCTTCGTGATTCCAACAGCTTGGATTTGAGAACGAAGACTACCCTTGGGCAGACGCTCTTAAGTATTGCCGTAAAATGGCCGTTATAAGGGCCATGCCTGAATCAACGGATCCACACTCAACTAGCACCGCGAGTAA
This sequence comes from Bdellovibrionota bacterium, assembly GCA_044356455.1. Classification (GTDB taxonomy): domain Bacteria; phylum Bdellovibrionota_C; class UBA2361; order UBA2361; family JBGSMV01; genus JBGSMV01. The sequence goes on from JBIKWF010000041.1 coordinate 14,981, forward strand.
GAGGGCGTACCCGGAAAACCAAGCAGATTGGAAAAAGCTTTTGAAGGGCTTTCTCGCCTCGTCCTTACTTTGCTACCTGCTCTATTTTCTTGCCCAGCATTCACGAGGCGAAGGCACCGTCCTGTTCATCTTTGCCGTTGCAGTAGTTCCGATGCTGATCTCTGTTTTCTCTTTTGCGCAGCTTATCCTTGTAGCACTTTGGGGCGAGGAGAAGACAAATAAGTGGCTGACGAAACAAGACACGTGGTTGAATCACGATCGTTTCATTCGGCGAAACGCTGCTCCCGAGACAGTTTATGAGGAGACAAGCCTCAGACGTTTCCGCAAAGGCCTCGTTATTTTTGGCACCATTCTACTGCTGAGCTTCATGTTCACTGTGATCAGGGCCTGCTTGGATAGCGGGTTCATGAGCGCTCAGCACTGGGGTGGAGAAGCAATCGCTGCCTTTTTGCAGGCATTTGGCCACGCGGCCATGGACCTCTCCCCGTTTGTACAACTCATCGTGCTTGGAATTGCCATCAACTTCGTTATCATAGGCGCGCTTTTTATTGTTCCATCCTTGCCGAACAAGCATAGATTCGGAGAGGCACCACTGGAACTCTCGCGGTATCCCATCGTATTGGGCGAGGAGCTTCACGCTAGGATTCAGCTTAGACAGGAGGATTATGCCTTTGAGACCCTTGAAGCAACCGTGATTGTCGGGAAGATTTTTCCGGGCACTGGCAAAGGACGGTCGGTCGCAAAGTATCCACTCCTCGCGAGTAGCTCGCCTACCTTACCCGGCCTGATTGAGATCTCTGGGGTAGTTCCAGAGAATTCCGAGAGCACGCATCTCGTAAAGAGTTACATTACCTCTCCTAAAAGGCATTTCCCTTTCGTGATTCAGATTAGAGGAAAGAGCCAAAAGGGAGATCTTCTGCGGCACTTCAAAGTCCGGGTGCTCTTAGCTCCAAAGACCGGGGAACAAGAAACTTCTCCTCCTATCAAGCCCGCTTCAGCTAGCGCAAAGGGGCCCAGAGGAAGCGGAATTGTTCGCGATCCCGTGACAAAGAAGCTGATCGTTGTTCGTGACGACTAAATTATTCTGAGCTTACGGGCAATAGAATTCAGTGGCACTCTGCCCGCGCCTTCTGAAGGACCGTGAGCGCAAGCTCACTCGCGAAAGTCCCGTCCCCAACATCACCTGCGGATTGGGTTCCACCTGTTCGCACATAAAACTGAATTGGCGTAGCGACAGAGATAAGCCTTCCATCTTTTCGCCGCGCGTATCCCTTTATCCCGAAGTCTGGTGCGTGCGGCGCAACTTTATCACCCGCGATAAAAAGTGCCGCCTGATATTCCCCGCGCGAAATATTGCGAAGTGGCCTCACTTGTTCTCGCTCCCGAATGACCCCACTTGGGTAGGCAACTTTTAGAGTCGCGAGGTCACGGCTCACTATTTGAGCCTTGTGGACCTCTTCCGCATCTTTTTCGTCAAAATGCTCCGACAAGGCAACCGCATCACAGGCCTTTCCTCGTACCCGCACGATGGGTATTGCAAGCACTTCTTGCAGCAAGAGTGCGCTCTCCGCTATCCAGGCTGGATGCTCATGCCCATCTTCCCACTGGACAGGCTTTTTTAGTGCCTGCGTTACTGCTTCATCGCAGCGCGTAAGCAGTTCAGGCTTCATCCGGAATCGATTTTGGTCGCGGGCATCTTTTATTATTCGCGCGAGAAGTTCCAGGGCCTCAAATGAATTCAGTGCAAAGAGATCGATGGCTCTTACCATTGAGAGCCCGCGGAGCGCTGAAAGCTCACACTCTTCTTTGCGGGGCTCTGCATAACAAAGCATAGTAGCGGCGCCATTTCGGTGAAGGGTATCGGTGGCTGTGAGGTAGCGCGTTACCTCATCTTCTGTGGTGAGGTGCTGCAGTCCTGAGAGGATTGCAAGATTGGCCTTTTTGCCCAAGCCTGCAATTCTATCAATGCTCATGTCACCGAATCCTTTGGGCGCAGAACTGCCGGTCACCAGGATATCGAGGTGGCGTGGTTCACGTATGTCGATCTTTCGGCCGCCGATTTCTAGATTCGTAAAGTTTGAAGGAAGTGGAGGCTGTTCACCAAACGAACAAAAGCAAAAATGCCCTGGATCATTCTCATCTACCGGAAGTTCGTTTAAAAACTGCGTCGCAGGGTCGTCGTGTACTACCCTAAGGTCTGAGGGTAGTTCTCTTATGACGCCTATCGGAATTTTTCCAAGCGCTACCATGGTGGGTTTGTGGTGAAGAGCTTTCATAAGGAGTGAATCAACTGCGGAGATTCCCCCGAGTTTGCTTCGCGTCTCAACCCCTTCCTGACGAAGGGTCTCCTCAACCCAGCCCCTCAACTCAGCACCGACACGAATTCGCTTCTTATCGTTCTCCTTAAGGTAGGCCCAGCGAATCATCCCCGAGACAAGTTCAAGCGGTGTCGTGGGCGCCTCCCACACCACGGCCTCGGCGCCTGGACCCTTTTCTATCATATTGCGAAGCTCGCTTTCCTTGCCCTCACGGAGAAGTCGTTGCACCAGAGCCTGAAGAGCTTCAGGACCCACTGAATGGTCAATCACGCGAGAGGTGGGGGCGAGTAAAATGTTGGTTCCGGCTTCTGGATGGAGTCCTCTGAAATCTAGCCTTGCTTGGAACTCCCGGTGCGCCTCTTGTCTTAGGCTCTCGCGAGTCAAAAGTGTGGAGCTATTGACCCTAGAATCAATGTGGGAACCTCGCGCACTCTCGGCGCGACCTAACTCTGCCTCAGAAACAGCGAGCTCTTTAGCCTGTGCGGCGAGCATGTCTCTCACCACTGCATCAGCGGCCGAGACGGCTCGCGGCATCGTATCTTCAAGAGGCTGGGATGACTGAGCGGGGGCTTCCCCTGCGGCGACAATAGAGATAGTCACCCTAACTAGTTATTGCGCCGCTTTCCTAGAGCGTCAGATTCATGAGACAACCCAATTACGACTCCCGCTTACGCGGGGGCCCCCCTGGCATCTTATAGGTTAACCCATGTTTGTCTCTGAAGCTCATTCAGTCACCCAGCAATCACGGCTCGCTATTACGCTTGCTTGGATAGCGGGTTACACCAATGCCGTAACTCTTCTCACCTGTCACACGGCCACTTCCCACGCCTCTGGCACTACCTCTAATTTTGGAATTGAGCTCGCATCCCAGCAGTGGGCGCTCGCAGGGTTCTCGTTCTTTCTACTTTTCACGTTTGTTCTCGGCGCCATTCTTTCCGGTCTCTTGACCGAATGTGGCCGGCGTCAGCGCTGGGAGTCAATTTATGTGCTTCCGATGGGCCTGCAGGGTTTGCTACTTGCGGGCTTTGCTCTTTGCATAGAGTTTGTAGCTCTTCCTGACCTTAGCCAAGGAGCGTATCTGCTCTTAGCAACTGGCCTCGCTTCAAGCGCGATGGGACTTCAGAATGCAACGATTACCAGAATATCGAGTGGCGTCGTGCGCACCACACATGTCACTGGGGTGCTCACTGATTTAGGGCTTGAATCCGCTCACTACCTTCTTCACAAAATAGATTTGCTTCAGAGGAAGAGTCCCAACCCGCTTGCTGGCTCCGTCCCTACCGGAGAGCGCCTCTTGCTTCTGCTCTCTATCGTAGGCTCCTTTGCCTTTGGCGCGGCTCTCGGGACTGCTGGATTTGAAGCGTTCCCCCGCTTTGCCATGTTTCCTCCGGTCTTGTTTCTGGGCTGGATAATTTTACAAGACCTTCTCAAGCCGATTGCCGAGATCTCGGTTGCCTCCCCTACCAGCAAAACTTCAGCTTTGGAGAGCTGCACCGTCTTCAGGCTTACGCCAGATCGCACACGCCGCGGGCGCCATCAGAGACTACCTAATCTCGCGGCCTGGGCTGCGCTCCTTTCGCCTTCAGTGAAAGCCATCATTCTTGATTTGAGTGAAATTGCCTCGCTCCACGAAACATCGCTTCAAGAGCTTGAAAAACTCTCCGAGCGACTTAAAGCCCAAGGCCGCGCCTTGTTAGTGGCAGGCTATCGCCCTCGACTTGACGCGCGCGAGAATACGCCGCCCTTTTTCCCAAATGTCGAGATTGCGGCTTCCGCTTCTGCACCGCTGCGAAAATAGCGCCTTGACCGAACCTTACAAAGAGAACTTCTGAAAACAATCGATATTTTATTTCTTCACTCAGTGAACTCTGTGTCCTCTGTGGTTTTTCAAAAACTAAAATAACCACAGAGGGCACAGAGTTCACAGAGCAGACTTTTTTAAAGGCTCCCAAGTAATCGTTACCTGTGAACCAACTTCTAATGGAGCCAAGACTGAGCCTATAAGATCGCCTAACTCCAGTTCGAAAGAAGCATATTCACCGTCACAGTTTTTGACGACGACGCTCTTCCCATTCACTGAAATGCAGCAGCCAGGCACGATAGCCTCTTTTGCTTGAAGCGGAACGCTAATAAGGAATTGGAATTTCTCTCCGTGTTTACTAAGCCCTTCTACCGACACATCTCCGGAAACTCTCTCGCTCATGTGCTAGCGCGCTCCCGTACCAAAAAGGACCGCCGGAACAGTTCGCAAAAGAAGAATAAAATCGCGAGTCAACGACCAATTGTCGATGTACTCAAGATCGAGCCGCACCCAGTGATCAAAATTCGTAATCTCATTTCTGCCGCTTACCTGCCAGATGCAAGTCAGACCTGGGCGCATGGAAAGCCGGCGTCTATCTTTGCGCTCGTACATACTCACTTCCCCCGGGATAGGCGGACGCGGACCAACCAGGCTCATCTCTCCTGAGTATACGTTCCAAAGCTGCGGCAATTCATCAAGGCTAAAGCGCCTAAGAAGCCGCCCCACTCGCGTGACCCGAGGGTCTTCTTTCATTTTAAAGACTGGACCTTGCATCTCGTTCTTAGCGCGCAGCTCTGCAAGCTGCTGGTCGGCATCCTGCTTCATGGAGCGGAATTTATAGAGATTGAAGAGCCGGCCATTGAGGCCTACGCGCCTTTGCACGTAGAGGACAGGACCTGGGGAGTCCAGTTTGATCGCCAGGGCAATAAGCAAGAATAACGGCGAGAGAAGCACCAGCAGAATAAACGAAACTGATACATCGACCATCCTTTTCACCCAAAGCTCCCATTGATCTCCAGGAGGCGTTTGGAAATGGATGAGTGGCATGCCACCAAAGTAGCTAATCCCTGATTTTACAATTCCGACACTAAATAAGTCGGCCACAAGTGTCGTGCGAACGCCCTGTTCTGAGCACACAATCACCATCTCCTCCACCAGTGGCATCACTTCAACCACATCGGTGAAGATAACTTCATCTATCGCATACTCTGAAAGAGCTCGAAGAAGCGCTTCTTTGCCCACAAGGAAACGGATGGTGTGCTCGTAACCAGCTTCTTTGAGCAGACTCTTGAAACGCGCCTCTTCTTCAGCCGCAGCCGATCCTTGACCTTCAAGGGCAACAAACGCCCGAATCCAAAGACCCAACTCCGGCATGCGCGCAAGCTCACGCGCAAGCCGAATCGCTTGGTCTCCTGAGCCACAAATAAGAATGTTACGAAAATTCCTTCCGCGACGCCGGTAAAAGCGAAGTAATTTGAGCACCAGAAGTCTTTGGAGCGTAAGACTTAGCCAGACTAAAGCGCAAAAAAGTCCAAGAAAGCTTCTGCTCAGATCAATCTTGAGCAGAAATAAGGTAGCTGCCAGAGTGAAGAAAACAAACACTGAGCTCGCAAGCGAGATGCGTAACAAATGAAGCGGGGTAATAAGACGCATGCTGCTATACGCGCCGAGTGCCGTAAGCGAAAGCTGGTAGCCAAGAATGCCAACCACCAAGGCAATGAAATTGTCCTTAATCGGCGCAAGCTCATCTCCGACAAAAGGCAAATGCCACTGAAAGATATCATTCCAATATACAAGCGCTGTTCGCCCGTAGTAGGCGACAAAGAACGAGGCTAGGATGATGACGATATCTCCTACGCGCTGAATTCTTGAGATGAGTCGCCAGTTCTGTTTAAGCATCGCTTAGTTCTCTAAACTCTTTCTCGCTCTGAGTCATTATCGAATGAGAATGAACTTGCCGAATAGCTACTACCCAGGAACAGGGTACTGACGAAAAGCCCCCAACGCGGAAGCCCCTAAGCCCGCCCTAACCAATTGAATATACCATGCTTTTTCGGCCCTGCCAAATCCTGCGTCGATGTTCGCTCCCCTTCATCCAATTTTAAGTATGCATAGCAGAGACTCAGCAAACAGGGCCCCCGTTGGCGTGTTCTTCGCCGATGGCGATGTCGCCTCAATTTTTGCAGAGCTGCTAGAAGTACAAGGGGTCCCTGTAGAAGTGCTGGCCTCTCCCGGCGAGTTGGCGGGGCACACGCGCGTGATTACTGAGCCGCGCTATGTAAAAGAAATTGCCCCAGACAACTATCCTCATTGCCTTGTCGTTGGAAACAAAGAGTGTCTGAACGGACTCCCTACCCTTGCGCTCTCGCGGCCGCTCACCGCCGAGAAGGTGGAACAGGCTCTGCGCGCTTTTCTTGCCCCTACCGCTTAGCAGGCACCACAAACTTCCTCCCCCAAAACTCGAGTCCCTTTTACCTTCAGCACTATGGTAGGGTAGCTCTCAACTGGAGGCTGCATGCGAATAGTAATCCAAAGAGTGTCTCACGCTGAAGTAACGGTAGACGGAGAAGTTGTCGGTGCCACCCGCGAGGGAATTCTTGCTCTGGTGGGTTTTGGCGCAAAGGATACCGAAGAGTCCTTCCCTCCCCTTTTAGAGAAAATGGTAAATCTGCGTATTTTTTCTGACGAGCGCGGGAAATTTCAATTCTCGCTTCTTGATCGCAAAGGAGAACTGCTTCTCGTTCCCCAATTTACCCTTTATGCCGATACGTCCCGGGGCCGCCGGCCAGGCTTTGACTCAGCACTTGCTCCAGAGAAAGCCCGAAATCTTTTTGACCAAATGGTAGCCCGCGCTCAGGAGCTCCCCCTGGGCAAAGTGGCGACGGGAAAGTTTGGAGCTCATATGAAAGTGAGCCTTCTGAATGATGGTCCCGTCACCATTCTGCTTGATAGTGAGAACCCGTAATTTGTTTAGCAGCGGAGTGGATTCGAGCACACCTTTGGCGCTGCCTCCAGGAGCTCATCGTAGCCGCCCGCATTAACCACAGAGGTGAACCCAAGGGTCCGCAAGCTAGCCGCTGCTTTTCCGGCACGCCTTCCACTCGCGCAATACACGACGATGGTCTTGGTCTTGTCACTGCCAAGCTCTGACACTCGCGCGTCTATCTCGTCATAGGGAATCAGCGCACTGCCCTTAAGATGCCCCTTCTCGAATTCTTCCGGGGTTCGCACATCGAGAAGCACAGAGTCTTTTTGAATCTCAACCCACGCTTCAGGTGGCGCCACGATACTGGGCGGCGGAACTGACTGAGCGGAGGCACCTACTACAGCAACAAGTCCCACAAAAAGAAAAGGGATAAGGTACTTTAGAGCTTTCATGCGAGTGTCCTTACATTGGGAGATTAGCGCCTTTTATCATATCCACAGAAAAGGTGACATGAAGAACATGCGCGCTAAGGGATGTCGTGCCCATCTTTTCCTAGGGCTAGGATTAGATTGGTGTATCGACTCCCTACTCTAAGCAAGCAGCATAGGCAGAGGCGTATTCATATTTGCAAGCTGAGTAGGATAAAAATTGGACATCAGAAGGAAGTCGCTCGTCATATCGGGACTCCAGCTACTCTGAGTCGGCCACACAGGACCATACCCTCCATGGATGTAATTTCCGGTTCGCGGCACTTCGTAACGCTCGGGCGGCACCCCCATCATCTGAAGCAATGACGTCATAAGTCGGTTATATAGATAGCCAGGCTTGAGGACTCGCTCGCGGGTGTTGCCCACCCATATGGCGCCATTCTGGTAGGTGGTATTCCGATCGGCATAGTCGATGTGCTTCCCGGCGCTTGCCAGTCGGCCCGCTGCCTTTCCCCATAAAAAGGTAATCTGACTCTTATTGGTGTGTGGCACGAGATTCTCGGGGCCCCACATAACTACTGAATTCTCGAGGAGAGTTTTGCCATTACCCTCTTCCACCGCATCCATCCTTTGCAATAGATAGAGCAAAACGTTCTGCGCAAACCACTGATGTCGCGCTACGATCAGTGCCTGATTCGAAACCACGTTGCAGGCATGCGCTTCGTCATGAAAATCGGAAACCTCCATGATGTTACTCATGCGAAAGGTTGCAATTCTTGTCATGCCGCAGCGGAGCGCCGCTACGATGACATCGACCAACAGCTGCGAAACCGTTCGCAGCTGGGTCGAAGTTGGATCGTCCCACAGGCTCACGGAGGCAGGCCGGGTAACGCCGCTACACGCTGCGCCATTAGTGAGCCGAGTCCGCAAGTCGGCCAGGTAGCTGACATGATTATCGACCGTACGCTTGTCAGCAGTGCTCAGACGCGGGTGGGATTGCAGCGAACGGTAATCTTCGTACACAGAATCGATAATTCCAGAATCACGTGGAACTCCCGCGTTGCCGGTTCCGAAAATCGAGTTAAACAATACTTGCGGGTTCGAGGCTGCGGTAACCCATTGAGGAGCTCCGGTACGATTTACTGGGTCGCCCCACCGCAGCGAAATACTTCCGCTGTTACGAGGATTGACCGAAAGAGATCTGATGACAGGCGGCGTTGGATAGAAGGCCGGATCATACGCCATTACTTGATCGATCGTTGCAATGTGCTCGACAGGTCCAGTGGCATTGGCATCCATATTTAGATCGCCGAGCAGCCCCGCGGTTTGATGAGCAAGGTACTGAACCACGTCGAGGCATTCTAGTACGGACATTTGAGGGAGAAACTGATTAAAGGATGGCCCGATGATAGTCGAGAAGTTCTGCGGGTTCGGCATGTAGTGTATGGTGTGCCCAGAGTTTGAAGTAACTGGGATGTGAGGGCGAGCTGCTGGCAAGAGAGACGAGGGCGATACTCCGCCGTGAGGAGTCCAGAGTGCAAGAAAGCGAGGAAGAACTTCACTGCTCTGCGCGTGTGCAGCGCCTGGCGCTATTGAGGGGAGAAACGGCAGCGCTAAAGTAAAGCCACCTAAGCCCTGAAGAAAATGTCGTCGCGATATCGGATCCCACTTCATTCGCTTACCCTTTGCTATGGCCCCTGCCGACGCTGGCGGAATGCTGGTTGCTCACTAATGCTTCGGAAAAAACTGCGCAAATCCCCGTCAACCGCAGCTCTTCTCAATCCTTCGAGAGTGCATCCATCGGCGCCCTGTACGTTTGCGTTGCGCCTGAACGCAAAGTTGAAATATTTCTTCGCTACGCAGGCATGCACTCTTCCACTTTCAACTGCGGTGCGAATCAAATTCTCTCCGCCGTTGACAGGAATTACCTGTCCCGGAAAAAGTACTGCACCTACCTTTGCATCGATAGGAAGCACTGCTTGCACGGTTCCGTCCGCGGAGTAAATTTTCTCCTCAGTACGGTATCGGCCGATAGCATCATAATTCTCAAGGCTAAATCCTACGGGATTAATTCTGTTGTGACATCCAACACATGAGGGTGAATTCGCCGTATCGGTAAAACGCTGACGAGTAGTTCGAGACGGGTCATCAGGGGGAGGTCGGATGAGCCCCATGAGCGCTGGGTCTGGGTCAGGAAGCACTTCGCACATGAAATTCCTCAAAAACTTCGCGCCTCTTTTGGCAGGATTGGTAATGTGATTCCCGGAGATCAGCGTCGCCGCTCGCACGAGAATACCAGGCCTATTCGCTTGGGGGAGTGCTACCGGTTCGCCAGAACTCACGGGAGAGGCGCCGTAGAGATGAGAAAGAGGCGCCGAACTCGAAAACGATTTATTTGAAAGAAGTAAATCACTTAAGGTCCCGTCTTGATTCCAGGTGTAGTAGTTGACCATCTGAAGGATTTCTTCTTCGGCATCTACTCGTAAGCTATTACCTCCCACGGGAATGGATTCACCCTCAGCAAACGCCGCGAAGGAGGGAGTGTTTCCTGGGTTTATTGGAGGGACCTGGGAAAGCTCCATCCAGTGCTGGAAGAAATCTTCAACCGTTGATTTCGTACGCTCGAGACCTGCGCCTGTGAAGAAAATATTCTCCACTACCTCGGTGAAGTTGTTTTGCAGAGATCCGTCCCCAGCCGCGTTCAGCAACGCCTCACTCGGGATGCTCTGCCAAAAAAGGAACGAGAGGCGCGCCGCTAGTTCGTAAGAGGTAAGTTCGTAGAGTCCACTGTTCCCCGCAACGGGCTCACCTGCTAATTCCTCATGATAGAGAAATGCAGGAGACAAGAGCATACGCGTAATGAGGTCTCGGAAAGCAGTCTCCGCTGGACGCGAATAGAAGAAGGTTTCGAGCTTCGAGAGCTCTGACGCTTCAAGCGGCTTGCGATACATGCGCCGACCAGTTTGCGCAATAAAGTTTTGCAAACAGGTACGAGCCGCGCCGCTCGTACCGGGAAGACATCCATTACCAGAGAATATTCTCGCTCTTAGTGGCGTGCTCGTAACCGCGGTCCCGAATGCTTCCGCCGCGGTGTAATAGCTATCGATATGTTCTTGCAGAACTCTGCCGTCAAGTTTTGGAAACACTTGTTCTTGGAGTACGGATCTCTGAGCGAGGTCGTCAGGAATTAACGCTAAAGCAGAGGAAATCTCGCTTCGAATGGCAAGTTGCGTAGGCGTGTCAAATCCAGAAGCCAGATCGTGGAGCGCGTTCTCGTACTCGACTCTCGCAAGTCGAAGGAGCGGCGTGGGACTGATATCTTCTGTTGGCACGCATGCATAACTTGCGTCGTGCGGAGCTTCGACACCTTCTCCTAGTTTCATGATCCAGGCGCGGATAGTGGCAATCTCTGAGGCGCTAATTCCTGGAAGATTCTTGGGCATATTCCCGGGGGAGAAGCCTTCAGGGTTCCCCGCAAGATAGGTATAGAGGATTGAGCCGCGAGGATCTCCAGGCGTTACTTTTCCAGAGGCGAGAAGCCAAGATTGAGATATCTGCCAGTTCCCTTGAGTGGCGTGACAAGAAATGCAGCGCGATTGGAGAATGGGCGCCACATCAGCAAACGTCACGGCGGCAGGCGGCGTTGTCGGCTGCGGAGCAGCAGGCGGCGTTGTCGGCTGCGGACATGCTTGCACGACTCTTAGGAGCTGCTGCAGCATTCGAAGCTTCGCTCTTAAGAGTTTTCTCTCTTCTTGCGTTTGAGCTTTGCGCTTTCGCCCGAGCTTTGCTTCAGTACGCGCTTTCTCGCGAAGAATCATGCCGGTGGTCCAAACCACCTTCCCCAAGATAGGTCTCTTCTTTGGGTCTCGAATCGAAGCTTCGTTTGCTTTTACGCTTATGCCGCACTTGTACCGGGGGGCCGCGCCTACGGGGAGAACAGCAACTACGAGAATCCATGAGACGAAGGCTAGGGCGAGCCCACCTAATCGCTGAGATTGCGATGTTTCCTGGCCCCCTCTCTTCCTTTGCTTAAAATCCATGCCCCGCACTTACTCTCTAGTTTCGCTCTGAACCGTATGAGCAAGTGCCGTACCAGGTACTTTGATGTTAAAAGACAAAAGAGGCAGTAGTTCGTCGGTAACTTATAAGCTCCCGTTATTTCAGGGGATTTCAATTCCTCACCTGATACGAGTGGCGCTATTTGCTCCTAATGACGTCCCCCTGGCCCGATGGGGAACCGCAGCGCCCGGAGTTCAAGCCTTTGGTGTGGAAGGAGGTACCTTAAGGCCTGCAATGCCTGCGTTTTTTCTTATGGTGCATCATGACATCTCCTGCAGTTCTGGTCAGACACCATAGGCTTGCCTAGGGCCAGGTAAAGAAGGCGGCGGGGTGAAGATCGTGGGTGGGAATGCTCGCCTCCCTCGAATGTCTGCGGGCGGTTTGGGATACGACGCAACTAACGATAGCGCTTAAGAAGACTTTCAGTCCCCGTGCGCATCGCGATACGAGCCGCTTGAACATTTACGCCAATTACGGCGAGGATCAAGGCGGCGAGAAGAAGAATGCTTGAAATATTTTCAAGCGACATTCCAATTCTCGGAGCATAAAAAAGCACCATCCAGGCCGGTACCATGTTGAGAAAGATAAGCACCGTAGAGACAAGCATAAACAGCAAGCTTCCAAAGCCTCCCGCGAGCTGAGAAGTGTGCTCCCACTCAAAATGGGCGAAGAGTGCACCAAACCCTATCGCAAGACCCACGACTCCGTAGCTCACGACGAAGCTCGACAAGCCACACACCAACACAATGCGGGGCTCCGCCCCTATGGCAACGGCGCCAGCCGTAAAGAAGCATCCCGCCATGATTGAAATAGGAACGAACCAGACCCAAAACTTCATGCGCACGAAATCTTTTATCTCGAGGGGAGAAGTTTGAAGAATCCAGAACGAGCGCCCCTCCATGGAAAGTGAAGGGAAGACAAAGCGTGTGCACATGGCAGTGGTTACGAACGCGCCCATGGTCACGTTGCCAATAAAAAGGAAGTTCTTCCACCAAGGACGAATGGCGAGCGGAAAGGATTCGACCGCCGAGAAAATACGTAGATGGTAGAGATACGTAAGAGCCAGACCAAGTAACATAAAGAGTTGCACTACTTGGCTTACGTCGCGCGAGAGCACTCGCAGCTCTTTACCGATCATGGCTCTAAAACTAGGAGAGAACGAGGCGCCTGCACGGCGCACCCAGCGCTGAAAGCCCGTGCTCTTATAGGTAGCTCCCCGGCGCTTGTTTCTAATGTTTGAATAGGCGGTATCATGCATCAGAAGAGCCGCGAGAAAGGCAAGGGAAACAGAAGCCACCGCAGTACAGACGAGCACCGCGCCGTACCATTCCCACGACACTCCCACTGGCCTTAACAATTCGCCGAGTGCTTGCCCAAGCCAATTTGAAGGCAGCCAATTCATCGTAGGCGCGGTCACGAGGGACATGAGCCGCAGAAGCTCCTGCGCGCTTTTTAGTGAGTCCCATTCAATCTGCAAAATATCGATAAGAGAGTAAACCGCGGCTGCGCCCGCTACCAGCACAGCAAGAATTGTTTCGCGCACCCTGTAGACGGGAATAGCGAGCACAATTACGTGTGCCACCGCGACTCCAAGCGCCGAAGGGATGAGAAGAAAGGGTATCATCAGAGCAGGAGCTAGCGCATAAAACGCCAAAGGAGCTTCAGAGGCACGCGCGAAAGCAAGTAACACGGGCGTCGCAAAGAGAAAGGGCATCCAGCTTGAAACTAAAAAGACGTACGTAAATTTCCCTAAAAATAGCCGCCATGCAGAGAGCGGCGTGGGGAGGATTAGTTCAAGATCGTCCGAGAGAAAGTACGTGCCAAGCGCGGCGAGCACACTCGAAATGAGTAGCATCGCAAGAAGCATCCCGAACAAAAGAGCAAGAAAAGTGGAGTACGGAAGGTATGCGAGCGCCGGGTTCTCAGCAGATTCTTTGAGCGCCCAGCGCGTAAAGATATAAACGGCGAGCATCACAAGAAAGGAGAACGAGAGCAGAAACAAGTCGCGACCCGCTTGCGCACGCAGGTCTACCGACCGCGTCCAACGATTACGCGTCGCAAGAAAAGTCGGGCGAAAGAGCAAGAAAAGAGATTTCATTGCGAGGCCCTCCCACCCTTGAGGAGTTCCTGAGGGAGCAGCCGCGAAAGAAAGCTTACTTGTTTTTCCAAAGAATCTGCGACGGGGTCAAGAACGAGTCGCCGCTCGCTATCTGTAGTTTCGCCGCATCCCTGAGCATCTCCTTCAAGAAGCTGCACCGAAAGGCCAAGCAGCTTCGAGTATTGATCGAGAATTCCCTGCGCAGAAAACGCTTGATAGGCTAACGGAGCATAACGAAGCTGATAGGCAGTTTTACTTAGTTGCTGAAGTTCTACCGGGCCTGGAACGGTAATTTGTTTGCGTCCATCTCCTCCAAGCAGGCTAGAAATCAACGTAACTTTTATTGGATTAATTTCTGCGAGTCCTACCGAGAAACGAAATTCAGGAGCGGTAAGGCTTAGGAGTCCGCCTCCTAATTGCCCAAGCATATTGAAGCTCAGGTCGCCTTCAAGCTTGAGAGGCATAACCTTCCCCTTAGACTCGGTTCGAAGGTCACCACGCAGCCCCAAGTTGATTTCACCTTCCAGACGCTCAAGTGTCACTTGAAGAGCTCCCACACAGGCGTCGTGAGACAGGACTTTATATGCGCGCGTACCCACAAGGATGGGATTTTCAACAACATTAGCTCTCGCAACTTCTGCCTTGGTTAATGAGAGCGCGTACCAAGCACCTCCTGAGGAAAGTGCCAGAACGAAGAGGGCGACATAGAAGTCGACCATGCGGATAAGAATTGAAGCTCGCAAGAGACTACGCCTTTTTTTGTGCGGAACTGGAGACATCTACAAAGAGTGCAGAGAGCTCGGTGATACATTTTTCACCGAACTTGCAACTCAGGTTACTAGAGGATCTCTGCAAAACTTCGTTCTCCCCTTCGCGTTATTTCAGAATGCATCGAGCACCCGCAATGTTCGGGCTTAAAGCGAAGAGCACGAACGAGGACTTTTTCAGAGATTCTCTATGATACTAGATGCTCGGGGAGGCGCGGAAGGTCCTAAGACGGCCAAGAGAAAACGCCGTTTGGCGCTACCCTCAACCTCTCCTTTAGTGGCCTTAGTGGTTTTTTTCCTAGAGCGCTATAAGCGCAAGTGCTGCCCTAGGGAACCTCTGAAAAACATCGCTGTTTTTTTCTCTCAGTGAGCTCTGTGTCCTCTGTGGTTTTTCAACAATTTAAATCAACCACAGAGGGCACAGAGTTCACAGAGCGGACTTTTTCAGATATTCCCTAGCAAATCTTGCCCTGATAATCGGTCTCAATATCACTTCCTGCCGTATGCGACAGAGACTGAAGAATCTGCTTGGCATCATCGATAATCATGCCTGAGAGACTGTTAATGATCATGACATGCCGCGAAATTTCTACCATGTCACCAATCTGAATATGGCGCTCGAGGTCCTTCGCGAGATTGCGCTGACGAGTGATAATTTGATCGTATGAATCAAGTCTTTCGAAGACATGCGCAGGGACATGCTCTTTATGGCTGAGGGTTTCTCTCGCCCCGTGAATTGCTTTTTCGAGGTCAGCAAAAGACTGGTGAAGGCGAGTTACAATTGAAAGCTGTGGGTTATTAGAATCATTTTGCATAACAATCACCCTCATTAAACCGGCGCCGCGAGTAGGCACCATACCAGCAAGGAGTTATACCCCCTAGTCCTTAGGTGTAAGGGAACTGCTCCTGTTAGCCGCGAGAAAAGTTACGTTACTAATTCCAAGGGTTTACCAAGGCGAAGCCTCCAATAAGCAGAAGAAAATACGCAGCTGCCCTCTGTACCCACTCCAAGGAGACCGCTACTGTGCGCCCGTGGCCCTACAAGCAACAGTATTTAACTTCGAGATAGACCTCTCTGACGTAGATCGCAGCGTTTACGAAAAGCTCTCTCTTTCCGTAGCACGCCATCCCTCTGAAACGACTGCGTTTATGCTGACCCGGGTCTTGGCATTTTGCCTTGAGTATAAAGAGGGGCTTTCATTCTCACGAGGACTCGCCGCAACCGAAGAACCCGCCGTATGGTCCCGCGACCCTACCGGGACACTCACTTCCTGGATTGAAGTAGGCAGTCCCTCTGCCGAGCGCTTACATCGTGCGAGAAAGGCGTGCGAACATGTTGCGATATATTGCCACCGAGACCTCAAGAATTTTCTTAGGGAAGCGAGGTCCGCTTCAATACACAAAGCAGATACCATCGCCGTGTACGCAATCCCGCAAAATGTCCTTGAAGATTTTGACCGGGCTCTCGACAAACGCAATGTGCTAAGCCTCTCCCGGTCTGAAGATTCCATTTATCTTGAGGGCCCAAGGCTCTCCACCTCAGGTGTGCTTGAAAGACATGCGATTGGGGTATTGGACTAGCCGTCAAATCTATCGCGCCCCCCTCGAAATCCGAAGAATTATCTATATCGCCCCCGATCGCCGCAATTTGCCAATATCATTCAGGGGCAAGAGGAGGTCCAACGTTGCAGCGTATGCCGCGACCTTCCAGGGTCATCACTTCGCAACCGGCGGAATGAAGTGACTCTCTGACAAACCTCGATTTTTCATTCTTTTCACTAAGATATATTTGTCCGTAGAGCCCTTTCCCATCCAACAAATCTCCAGAGCCTCAATTTGACTAGGGTCACTGAGACCCTAGAATACGAAACAGCCATGCCCGCTCAGGAGATCACGTACCACACTTCACCTCCTTCGACCCTTGCGCCTCTGTTTCGGGGGGAGCGCTTGCCTGCGGATTTAGTCGAATCAATCCGCGAGGGGCTCGAAAAGAATGATGGCCACGTGAGGCCCGGGCAGCTTTTTGGACTCGAAGATCCTTACACGACGTTCAGCGAGTACCCGATAGACCTTGGCAAGCGCCTGGACGAGATTTCTCCTCGCTTTCGTGACTACCTTCGGAAGGTCTCTCCTTCTGCGCTGGAAAGAAATTTTGTTCGTTGGCTCGTAGAGCAACCGGCCTCCTCTTTCACCCCGCAAAATTGCGCTCAGCATCTTGAAAGAATCGAGACTTTGGGATTCTCGAAAGAGCTTGGAGATTTCACCACTATCTATGCGATTGCATATGTCACGGACTCACTCGGTGTTGCTAAGGGAGAGGCCCTTGCAGAGGCGCTCTCACCTCCCATGATTTGTTCCGATAACATGGAAATTTATCTGGCGGCTCTTCAAGAGGCCGCGTTCTCTGGTATCCAGCAGCGAACTCTTGGCGCTCTCGCCAAGACCAACGGGCCTCTGCTCGCAAGTTCGGCTTCGGTACTCAAAATCCCCTCTCATCTTGCGCAAGCCATTGATATCGAAGTTTTGGCTACCGTACTAAAATCAGTGCGCGGCACACTTCCTTTTGTTCTTTTTGGAAGGCTCCTCTACTCAGGCCCCCATTCTGCTGACACGCTCCTTGCCCCAATCACGACTCACCTACCCCACGGCCATGCACATGCCATAGTCTCCAAGGCTGGAGTTGCGACCTACGGCGAACTTTTAAAGTTTATAAGTAGTAATCAGAAATACATCTCAGAATTGCTCTTCGGACCTGACGACAGCGGGTACGCCACGTTGCGCTCCGGCCCACTTTTCTCAAGAGCCCCGATAATCCCAATCAATAGCCCTTTCATCGGGAAGTCAGGGGAGTTCGGCCTTACCGCCAAAGAGGCAGCAGAGTTCTGTAGGTATTTCGGCCAAGAAGCTCAAGCTCGCATCATCGATCCCAAGCGTCGCTTCGAGAGCCTTGTTGAAGCCCAGATTGGAGAGTGGGCAAACACTGAACAAGTCGCAGAACCTTTCTCATTTGCCGCTGAAGTCTTTGGCTATGCAAAGATGTGGGAGTACTGCGCACCGGCAAGCGACGTTGAGAAACGCGAGCACCGCATGCGGGAACTCGCTCCTGCGGTGTTTCTTTGCCGCGGCGCCCATGAAGTTAGCAAGGGGAAGGTCACCCCTCATTCATTTTTCGCAAATATCCTAGAACAATCCTCAAGAGATTCTGCCCTCGGCCTCGCTGAGCGAGTTGCCATTCTTACAGAGCTCGCCGTGCAGTTCTCCAACGAGTTCCGCCAAACGGGTCAATTTGATTCCCTCTACCACTCAGTACTTGCTGACAAACTCCTCGCGGCCTTTAATTCTCCGGCGGAATTTCCCTCCTTTGATTCACTTTTTATTTCATGGAACAAACTAAAGAAATTTGCTGAGCTCGCTCGTCTACATGCCGTTGAAGACGCTCGCCAAGACCTTATTCATCTTCAAGCAGAAGAACCTTCCACCTGGAACTTTATCACGCAGCTCATCCAGCATCCTGGTTCTCGCGTCAACTCTCAAGTGATTCTTGAATTTGTTCAATCTCCCAGCACCTTCTGGGAACGAGACGATAGCTCTTTTAGTTATGACCAGGAGGCGCCGCGCCGGGCAGCTCGTCTACTCACCGTTCCTGGGCTTGGAATATCAGCCACGGATTTGCGACGGGCACTCACTTCGGGAGTTATCGATACCCTATGCCCTTTGCCTTCTCATGAGCTCTTCATCCAGGTCGTTTTGCCAGACTCAGAGGGGAAGTTAGGACCTCGCCGTATGCGTATTGCGGTTGAGCCGCGCACCTCTCCCGTTGGAGCAGCCGCCGGAGATGATGTAGGAGACTGCGCCGGTTGGGGCGAAGCAAAGAAGTCACACTACCTTCTTAACGCGAACTGCGCGCAGCTCGTGGTGCAGTTAGAGATCCCACGGAAAGGCTTTCGCACTATCGCTGAATCGCTCCTTACGCTGGACGAATCACCGCAGGCACTCCTGCTCCTTGCTCTGGACAACATAGAAGTCTCGGCAAACTACTTGAAGAAACCTGAAGTAGCAGAGGCCCTAAGGCACGGGGTCAGAGAATTTGTGAAGGACTACCTCTTACTTCACGGAGACTCTCTTGGACTTGCTTCTTACGCAATTGTCGGCGAGCACCCCAAGTTCATGAAGGAAGGAAGCTCACTCTACTGGGGAGAAGAGCAACTTCCGAATGACAGCAAGCCGCGAGTCCCCTTGCTCTACTCCGACAAAGTTGCAAAATCGGTTTACCTGCTCTGCGGTAGGCCAGAACTTTCTGAAAAGAGACCTCTTAGTACACCCGGCATCCATGAGCTAAGTCTCTTTGACACGCGCCGACTCATTGATCTCCTAGGACCATCGTCAACCTGGCCACTTACGCATGCCATAATGGGACTTAGCATTGCGAACGCGATGGAAAAGCGCAGAACTCTTTCTTTTAAGAACGTACAAAATGACAAGGGCGAAATTTCAGCAGCATTAGTTGCCTACCAAGAAGTCTCTTCTCACGATTGCCCACGTCGTCCAAAAATAACGGTGCGCTGTCTTAGAGCGCGGAAAGATACTCGAAATGAAATGGGAGCTCTGGTAGAGGCTTTTAAAATGCGGCTTGGTGAGCTCAGTCCTCTGGGCATTAGACCCCTCGTTCAACTACGACCTTTTCGGGGAGCCATTTCGGCTGAAGGGAAGGAACTCCTAGCCGCTCGTTTGCCGAGCGAGTGGCTTCGCTCGTAAGGCAGCTAATGCCGGATGTGCGCATCTGTCGAAATAGTAGCAGCCGTATGAAGAAGAGATTCTAACTCCTCTGGATCCTCGGTTCGC
>JBIKWF010000135.1:0-10521 GCA_044356455.1 Bdellovibrionota bacterium
GCTCCTCGACGTCTCTCGTCATCAGTTCGGCCGACGCAATTACTGGAACTTCCATTTCGGAGCAGCCACGCATTAGATCAAAATTCTCAGTGCCTGAACTTTCTACGTCCATGAGAACGACCGAGGGCTCAAAACGCGCGAGCAGCTCCTTGGCATCTTTCCCTGAAGCGGCGAACTCACAAACGATCTCGTATTGATGACTACAAAGGTCAATAACGTCGCGAAGTTTACGCTGATAGTCGAGCTCACTCTCGACAACTAACAATCTGACCTTCTTTCTAAGATCCATAGCCCCACCCTGTATGCCTTTGGGTATCGACCATGGGGGAAATAACAATAAGCAATCGCTGCGAACTATTTTCCTTAAGCCTTAAAAAATAGACTTGCCGACTTCTAGTCTTTTTGCATATGATACGAAAATCGCATCGACAAACTGACTCACTGGCGACGAAAGCAGTAACTAGCTGTTGTTAGTCACTTATTTCAAAGGCTTGGCCTAATCAGTTATTTGAGCCAAGACGTTCCGAGCTCAGAGCAGGCGATGCGGCTCCTCCTCAGTTTAAGAGGCAGGAATAGAGACGAGAGAATTGCGAGCGAGAATCGATAAGCAAAGCCCGTAGAGCAAGATTCAATAAAAGCAAACGCCTCTTATAGTCACGAATTTAAGAAGACGCTGAGCATCGGCATATGACAGACGAAAACAACCAAGGCGAAAACAACCAAGGCGAAAACAACCAAGGCGAAAACAACCAAGGCGAAAACAACCAAAGCGAAAACAACGCAAGTAGGGCTAGATCATCAAAAGCCACGCGTCACCTGCGGCGGGTTGAAGCTGTGGGAGCAGGAGCCGCGGAAATCCCCGATTCTAGAGCCGATGCTGAAGAAGGTCTAGCTTCAGGGGGTGAAGTCTCAAGCCCGAAGAGCACGAAGCAGCCTAAAGCTGCGGACAGCCAACTCGATGTTGGGCAGCTCGCGGCTGATGGCACTCTTGGCAGCAAAACTCTTGGCAGCATAACTCTTGGCAGCACTAATCTTAGTGCTGGCAATTTCCGCTCGAGCACACTCGCACCTGTGCAAAGACAAACGCTCGAGTTTTTACGGAATTTCATCGCCGAGAAGGGCTACGCACCGACTTTAAAGGACATCGCAAGTCACATCGGCGTAAAATCTCTCTCCACGGCCCACTTTCACCTGGAGCGCTTAGTAGATAAGGGCTTTATCAAGCGCGGGGACGACGGGATGGTTGAGCTGGTCGAAGTCGCCAAACCCGAGCTTGGGCCAACAGCCGTGCCTCTTGTTGGCGTAATTGCGGCGGGTATGCCCATCGAAGCCATTGAACAGACTACCTTTATCGACATTCCTCCAAGCATGATAGACGGCCGGGGCGAGGTATTCTGCCTTGAGGTGAGCGGCACATCGATGATCGACGCCCACATCTGCGACCAAGACATTGTGGTCGTCAAGAAGCAGACTTCGGCCGAGAACGGCCAGATAGTCGTAGCTCTTCTTGAGGACGGGTCCGCAACTTTAAAGACATATCGCCGATTAAAGAGTGGCAAGATTATGCTTATTCCGGCGAACCCAACACTCTCCCCTATCACGTTGGACCATGTTTCAATTCAGGGGCGGGTTATTGGGGTAATACGACAGCTTCACTAGAAAGCGCGTTAACGGAAAAGATTTTCTAGCGATACTTTGAGAGGAGGCCTCGCAAAGCCTCATTTTATAAAACATTTGGTACGAGAAGGGACGAGAGCTATATGGCAGTAGATTCATCATCAAAGAAAGATTCAGATGCGGGCATGTTTCACGCAGCCTCAGAGAACCCAGAGAGAGAGAAGAGCCTCAATACCGCTATCTCCCAGCTAGAGAAGCGCTACGGACAGGGCGCAATTATGCAGCTAGGCGAAGGAACAGCAGCTCCTGTTGAAGCCTTCTCGTCGGGCAGCTTAGGTCTCGACCTTGCTCTTGGCATCGGCGGCGTCCCACGTGGACGCATCGTTGAAATCTATGGACCTGAGTCTTCAGGTAAAACCACCTTGGCTCTCCATGTGGCTGCCGAAGCCCAAAAGAAAAATGGGACCGTGGTTTTCATTGATGCGGAACATGCCCTTGATGTGAATTACGCAAAGCGCCTTGGAGTTGATACTTCAAAGCTTCTCGTAAGCCAGCCCGACTGCGGAGAGCAGGCGCTTGAGATTTGCGAAACCCTGATCCACTCGAACTCGGTTGACCTTGTGGTCATCGACTCCGTAGCGGCTCTCGTCCCAAGGGCTGAGATTGATGGAGAGATGGAAGACCAGCAACCTGGGCTCCAGGCACGCCTTATGAGCAAGGCATTGCGAAAGCTTACGGCAATTGCAGCAAAAGCGGGAACCACTATAATTTTCATCAATCAGATTCGAATGAAGATTGGTGTCATGTTTGGCTCTCCAGAAACTACTGCGGGAGGAAACGCACTCAAGTTCTACGCATCAGTACGTATGGATGTCAGACGTATTGGCCAAATTAAGGACGATGCCAATTCAGAAGTGCGCGGCAACCGTGTGCGCGTAAAGGTAGTAAAGAACAAGGTAGCTCCTCCTTTCCGCGAAGCAGAATTCGATATCATCTTCAATGAAGGCATCAGCAAGGTGGGAGAGATTATCGACATCGGAGTCGACAAGGGAGTTGTTGACAAGGCTGGGGCATGGTTCTCATTCAAGGGAGAGCGCCTTGGTCAAGGTCGTGAGGGGTCCAAGACTTTCCTCAAAGAGCACCCTGAGGTTGCCCTCGAGATTGAGAGACTCGTTCTCTCCACCGTAGGCGTAGAGGTCCCTGCCACCTCTCCTAGCACTCTCGATGAATCCACCGGAGTCGCCTCACTCGTAGAGAAGAGTGTTGGAAAGTCTAAGGACTCTGCATCAGGAAAGAGCCCCAAGAAGAAGGTAGATCTTAACGGGCTTGCGCCAGCTGAGGCGATGTAGCTCAGGTTCTCTGATTTCGGAGGCCTCGGAAGAAGACGCGGAAGTAATGGTGGAGTTTTATTTGCCACCTAGAAGTCTGTCCCGTAGAACATACTCACCACTACACGTGGTGGTGGCTACGGGACACACTCCTAGCTTTTTCAGAGGCACCTAAATTTATTCACGGCAGGGGCGAAGTGGCGTATCCACTCGCCCCTTTTTGTTGACGAGAGCCTGACGAAGGGCCTTGGCTTAAAAGAGACAGGGAGGCTATGCTCGACTTGTTTGAGAGCGGCTTACCTGTTTCCAAGGAAGTCCTGGGCTGTAGTTCGTCATGCTTATAAAATCCTCTGGCCACCTCGAAGGTGGTCTTTATCTTTTTACCCTAGGAGAAAGTTGCCACTACGCACTTTCTAGTCAGCTTTCGCCCCCTAGTTCTCAAAAGAGCGCCGTATCAGAGAGTTCAGCTCACGAGGAAGGGCGAATCCCTCTTTCACATCCGGGCTCGGGTCCCGGGAAGCCTAGCCCCTCTAAGCCACATGACCGACAAGACCGTGCTAAGACGTCAGCCCTAAGCAGCGCTGCTTTCGTGCTTTTTGATCCAGGCAGTACCGCTCACACAGAACATCTCATCACACGATTAGAGAAACAGGGATTCGACCTTAAGAATCTGCAGTGCATTCTCCCCACCCATCTTCATCCAGAGCGCATTTCTGGGCTCCCGCTCTTGCGGGCACGTGCCCCCCGGGCACTTCTCGTGGGGTCTCAGCCCATGAAGAAGGCGCTTTCGGACCGAGCGTTGATTCGCGAGCTCGCCGTCCAAGACTCCCGCATTCGCGAATCTCTCGGTCTTGGCTCTTGTGCAATTTCCCCGGCGGAGTTTGAGAAAGCATTTGTGATAGATGAATGTATCGCCGACTCGGACATTATTGCGGTCGGTGATGAAACCACAGTCAGGGCAAACATTCAGCTTGGGCATTCAAGCAGCTCCCTATCCTACTTCATTCAACCCCACGAGTATTTGATCTGCGACGAGACACTCGGATATTACCGGGGCCGAGAGCTCCCGGCCCCTGCCCCCGATGTGGACCGCGTACAGTACCGTAAGACTCTCGCTCAGCTTACCAAGTTGGAGCTGCGCGCGCTTTGCCTGCCTTTTAGCGGGGTGCTTACAGGTGAACTTCTGCCCAAACACATTCAGAAACTTACCTCGACCCTTGATGACATTGAAGAGCAGTGCAGTCAGGGACTTGCTTCAGGGATTCAGCCAGAAGAACTCCTCGCGGCTCTTAAAGCCCAGATCTTCTCTTCTCCGACGCGAGACCCCGTGCTTATAAGCGCGATGGATCGCTCCAAAGAGGCGTTGTTTACGCAGCTCCTTTCGTCGCCGCGTACAAAATGAGTCGCCGCGCGGGGTTTAGGATGGGAACTTCTACCAACGAAGTTTTACATACGCGAGAGAATGATCGGATGCCTCGGGGGGCTCGGAAAGAACCCCGCTATCAAAATCGCCTTCCTCCTTCAGGGAACTATGAGCGAACCCTAGCGCCGAGGCAGGCAGAAGAATGTCGTCGAGCCAATAGAGCTCCTTCTTCTGCTTAAAAGTGCCGTGAAGCAAGCTAGTCTCTGGATCTAGCACCAAGGGAGAAAATAAAATTGGCTGCCCTGGCGTGCCCACTTTACACAGCGGCACTCCACGTTTACTCAACCTGCAGGCTCCGCCCGTTTGGAAATCCTTTAATGAGAGTGTCCCATCCAAAATTTTTGCGGTTGCAGTATCAGCATCACTATTTCTATCCCCCATCACGACAAGAATAGTCTGGCCCGACTGGAAAGACTGCTTGTGCCTATCTTCCAAGACTCGCCGAAGCCCCTCTGCCATTTCCATGCGATAGGTTTCCCATTCCAGCCCCGTGGGATCCTCTGCACCGCCCGCACGTGATTTAAAATGGAAGTTAACGAGCGAGAGAATACGCCGCGGGGTCTCGCCTTGAGGCTTCACTTGAATCTGGATTTCAATAGGAGCGCGCCCGAAAAACCGAGGTTTCTGCTCCTTGCTGAGCTTGGGCAATTCCACTTGGTGATACGATACCACGTTCTCGATTACTGCTCTGTCTCTCGCAACGAGGAATCCGTTACGCATCCCCTCGTCATTGCTAAACCCAGCCCGGGAATCAAACGACCTACCGGTCGCAGATTTAAGCATCGTCGCCAAACCCTTAAGTACTTCTTCAGCCTTATCGTCACTCCTTGAAATCACTTCTTGAACCGCAAGGACATCACACCCTGCCGCGATGACACGCCGCGCTATGGCATTCTCTTTTTCCCTGAAACCGGCGAGCGAAATATTTCCAAGCTTGCCCCGCACGTCCGCATACTTGCCGTACATCTTGAGGTTCTGTGTGCAGATAGTCAGCGAAGGGGGCTGCTCGTGCTCGAGGTCGAGCGCCTCAAGCGTCGTGCGCGTCTGCGCCTCCACCACAAAGGAGAAAGCGCTACTCCACGCAAAAAGAAGAATCAAAATACCTTGGCAATGCTTCACAGTCTTTCTCTCATCCTCTTACTCTCATCCTCGGAGTCTTGCGCACGAAGGCCTCAAACACCTCGTCCGCCCCCATTCCTGCGCCCCGCGCCGAGCGCAGCCTGGTAAGGGCAACATTCCCCAATAATATCGCGTCAAACACATCCTGATGTTTCTTCAGTGCATGCACGTCGAGAGGGAAACCCATTTTCTTGAGCTCGGTTCGATAGAGGGAATTCACCATATGGGCGGCGATTCCTTTCACTGCCACCCGTGGAAGCTGCTTACCCTTAAGGCCCATAATTTCCCTATGCACCGTGCGCGGATTCACGCGGCCTGGCACCTCAATCGAGCGTGAGCGGCCAAGCGTTTCAAAGACACATCTCACTTGCTCTACAAGAAGCGCTGCGCGCGGATCGCGCATGGTGGTCGGTGCTTCACAAATAAGAAAATCTCCCGCCCCCAGACAAAGCTCCTCTAAGCAACTCGCCACCTTCTCTTGTAGATCCTTGAGACGACGCGCCATGGGAATACCCGGGGGCAGAGAGCGAATCTTCCCAACCGCGGCAAGGCGCTCCCCCTCCACCACAAAGAGCGCCCACCCCGAACAGGTCAGACTGGGATCTACGGCCAAAAGCCGGGGTGGAGGGCGTGCAATCATGTTCAACATCCCGAAAGCGCTATATTTTTTAGTATACGGGGGATACATCACCCCCACAATCTTCAAAGTTTCCTTGTGGTTCCCCGGACACGCACGGTGTGGTACTTCTCTATCGCTTTGTAAGGACTAGAGTTTCCTCTTAGAAGTATGTCCCGAAGAAACAGATACGTTCCTTCTGGACAAACTCCGTAGGTAGTCTGTCCCGCTGCCACCCAAGTAATAGAGGTGGCTAGAAGTTTCTACGGGGCAGGCTCCTTTGGGACCACAAAAAGGGCGTAATCGGTCGTAAGACCTTCGCGCAGCATATTCGGAAGCAGTGGTTCAGGATTGGGGTGCATGCTGTTATGGTGCCCTCCGCTTCAAGGAAATCTTCCAGCCTAAACTTACCACTCGCCCCCTGCGGGGAAGAGTGTACGCCAAAGCAAATGAATATTGGAGCGCTTTTGAGCTGCCTTCGATTGAAAGGCAGTTGCAAAGTAGTCCCTCGAAAAGTGTTAGGAAATTGCATGGACCAAGAACTACTTACCGACCTCTACCGCAAAATGCTGCGCATTCGGCGCTTTGAAGAGGAGGCTGCCAGGCTTTATACCGAAAGAAAGATTGGAGGATTTCTTCATCTCTACATCGGACAAGAGGCGGTCGCGGTTGGAGCGCTCTCGGTGCTGGAGCCCAAGGACTATATTATGACGGCCTATCGCTGCCATGGGCACTACCTTGCACGAGGGGGAAGCTCAAGAGCGGGCATGGCAGAACTCATGGGAAAAGAAACAGGCTGCGCTAAGGGCCGCGGAGGCTCCATGCATTTCTATGATGCAGACCTGCACTTTATGGGCGGTTGGGGAATTGTGGGAGCACAAGTACCCGTAGCGGCGGGAATTGCCTTTGCGCAAAACTACCAGGGCTCTGATGCGGTTTCGATCTGCTTTATGGGCGATGGCGCTATCAATATCGGCTCTTTCCATGAGGGCCTCTCTCTCTCAGCGCTTTGGAAACTCCCCGCAATTTATGTGATTGAAAACAACCATTTTGCAATGGGCACGCCGCTTGAGAAAACCTTCCCGACGGATGACCTCTCCATTCGGGCCCTCGGGTATCCCATGGCACGCGCATCAGTTGATGGGCATGACGTGTTTGCCGTTCGCTCTACGATTCACACAGCAGTAAAGCGGGCCCGCGAACAGAAACTCCCTACCCTGATTGAGGCGAAAACCTATCGCTACCGAGGACACTCCATGGCAGACCCCGCCAAGTATCGTACCGAAGCGGATGTCGAGGGATGGAAAAGCCGCGACCCAATTAAGACGCTGGGTGAAAAACTTGACGCGCTAGGCTACAAAACCGCCCGCGAGAACATCGACCGACAGATCGAAGATGAGATTATGGACGCCGTAAAGTTTGCCGAGGAGTCACCATTCCCGGCTCTCGATACCGCCAGCGACTACGTATACGCCTAATTGATTTTTTAAGAGACAAGTCATGCAAGATGCATCAGGACAAGCAGGAGTCCGCGAAATAGCAATTAGAGACGCCCTTCGAGAGGCGATGAGCGAAGAGATGCGCCGCGATGAGCGCGTATTTCTGATGGGAGAAGAAGTCGGGTCCTACAACGGCGCCTACAAATGCTCCCGCGGGATGCTCGATGAATTTGGAGCGAAACGCGTCATCGATACTCCGATCGCTGAAAACGGCTTTACGGGCGTGGGAATTGGAGCCGCAATGGTAGGTCTTAGACCCATCATTGAGTTCATGACTTTTAATTTCTCCCTCGTCGCCATTGATCAGATTCTGAACACCGCGGCCAAGGCGCGCCTCATGTCGGCGGGTCAGTTTGCCACTCCGATTGTGTTCCGTGGTGCTGGCGGCGCGGCCTACCAACTTGGCGCTCAGCACGCGAATTCCTTTGACCATTTTTATGCCTATACACCGGGCCTGATAGTCGTGGCTCCCGCAACGCCCTACGATATGAAGGGACTCCTGAAGAGTTCAATCAGAGACGACAACCCCGTTGTTTTCTTTGAGTCTGAACTTACCTACTCGTTAAAGGGACCCGTCCCGGAAGAAGAGTATCTCGTGCCAATCGGCGTTGCGAACGTGCGCAGAGAGGGTTCTGACATTTCAATTATTACCTGGTCCAAAAACGTATTTGTCGCAGACGCCGTTGCGGAGGAACTTGCCTCGAAGGGCATCTCCGCTGAGGTAATCGATCTTCGAACCCTGCGGCCACTGGACAAGCAGACGGTGCTTAACTCTGTAGCGAAGACACACCGCGCGCTCATTATTCAAGAGCAGCACCAAGTCGCAAGCTATGGCTCGTGGCTCAGTCACGTGATTTCAACCGAGATATTTGACGAGCTCGATGCTCCCGTAGGACTTGTCTCGATGCTCGAAGTCCCCATGCCCTACTCAAAGGCACTCGAGCCAGTGATTCTCCCCTCTAAGGAGCGCTGCGTTGAAGAGGCCATGAAGGTGCTTGAAGGACATCGTTAAAACACCACAAGGAGAAGCGACCATGCCAGCAATCCCGTTCCAGACTAAGACACCTGAGATCGGGAAGGGATGTTTCATAGCTCCCGATGCCTGGGTAATAGGTGATGTGGTATTTGGGCCCCAAGTCTCTGCATTTTTTGGAGTAGTCGCACGCGGCGACATCAAAGCGATTCGCGTGGGAGCGGGAACAAATCTCCAAGAACACGCCCTGCTGCACACCTCAACCGGGCTTAGTGACTGCATAGTTGGCGCAAATGTAACTGTTGGCCACCGCGCCATTTTGCACGGCTGCACGGTCGAAGACTCCTGTATCATCGGCATGGGCGCCACCGTGCTCGACGGCGCAGTGGTAGGAAAGTATTCAATCGTTGGCGCTCAGTCTCTGGTGCCTATGGGGATGAAGATTCCCGAACGTAGCCTGGTCCTTGGAGTGCCCGCCAAAGTGGTCCGCACTATCTCTGAGAACGAAGTTAAAAACATAAACGAATCTGCAGAACATTACCGGACCTTAGGGGCTGAATATCAAGCTCAATTCTCCAAAGTCCCCCGATAGAAACCGCGCTTGTTTTCGCCCCTGTTGCAGTTGCCACTTCTCGGGGAAATATCTGTTAATTAGGCGACTCCCTCGCTACGATTCACACCATGCATATATGGATGGGGCATGGAGCTACCCCTTTCACCACGTCCAGCGCACCTTCAGTTCGACATGAAAATGCCAGAGAATCAGCGACCCAAAATGGAGCCAGTCACCGAATTTGAATCACGGCTTCGGGGCTTATTTCTTGGGCTCGCTATCGGAGACGCACTAGGACTGCCAGTAGAGACTTTAAGCCCTCAGCAAATCGCTCTTGAGTATGGCAGCGTATCCTCCTTCCTCCCGATCGAGAGAAATCCTTTCTTTCCCAGGTCGGATACACCAGGAGTAGTAAGCGACGACACTCAGCTCAGCATCGCGGTCGCGGAGGCTATCCTATTTTCAGGAAAACTAGACCTAGACTCGCTTGTTTCTGCCCACATAGAAGCATTCCACACCTCAGTCCTAGGTTGGGGGAAAAGCACCAAGGAAGCAGTCGCCAACCTGGCACGCGGTGCGCACTGGTCAGAAGCCGGTCAATCAAACGACCCGAAACGTGGCACGGGAAATGGCGTCGCCATGAAGGTTGCCCCTATCGCCGCCTATCTTGTTGCGACAGGGCAAACGCTCGAAACAATCAAGGACAGCGCCGCTCAGCTGGCCCTCATGACACACTACACCAGCATGGCAGTTTCTTCCGGCTTTGCTCAAATTGCTGCCGTAACCTACTGCCTTACCCACAAGCCTGAAGACTTTGTTGCGGAGGAGTTCATGGCTCAGGTAGTTGAAGCCTCACGCATGGGCGAGCAGTATCTGCCTGAAACATTAGGCGCGGATCAACTTACCAAGAATTTAAGTCGCGTACTTGAGGTAGCAAAGGAAGGACCGGAGGTGATCGCGCAAGAATTTGGAGGTGGTAGCTGTTACGTATTCCATTCTCTGCCCTTTAGTTATTGCCACTTTCTGCGCGCACCCCTAAGAATTGACTCTCTCTTTGCGGTGGTGAATGCCGGTGGCGACACCGACTCTAACGGCTCCATGGTTGGCGCTCTTCTTGGCGCACTTAACGGGGGCATGCTCTTCCCTGCTGAATTAGCTCAGCAGGTGCAAGGCTCTGACAAAGGCATGCATCTCGCAGCGAAGTTCGCAAAGATAAGTGAAAATTGTTCTTCTTCTTAATCCTCAAGCGGCTGGATTTACGTTCGGTAATCGGGATAGGACCGCCCCTCACGAGGCGGCTCCTCCCACACCACCGGACATACGGGTCACGTATCACGGCGGTTCGGCGGGAGCTAAGCACGTAGGCCATCTACCAAGGAAGGCAGCCCGAGAG
>JBIKWF010000027.1:0-44646 GCA_044356455.1 Bdellovibrionota bacterium
AAGCGCGTAAGGTAGGCTAGTTAACTTATTTTTCCGCTGCTAAGGAGCAGGCGGTCTATGGCTTCAACAATCAAGTGGGCTTCAGGCTTAGAAAGCGCGGCATTAGCTCCCACAGACTGACATTTCTCCTTCATTTGGTCATTCACCATTGATGAGAAGACAATGAATGGTTTGTCCTTCCATGCGGGGAGTGCCTTAATCTCTCGGCAAAGCGTAAGCCCATCCATACCCGGCATTTCAATGTCGCTAATGATGATGTCAACCTCTTCTGATTGGTGAGAGGTAATCCACGCAAGCCCCTCTTTCCCTGTACCAAATACTTTGAAGTTCTTTAATCCACCTTTGGTGAGGGCCTTCAGAAGAACTTTTTGCACGACCACGGAGTCTTCGCAGTACAACACTTTCAAGTGTGATCGATCTAATTCCGCACTATTGCTTGGAGAGATCTGAGCTTCAAACGCATCGGTGCCCATGGAAGGATCAATTCGGCCCATCATCGCTTCAAGGTCAAGGATCATTACAATCTCGTCATCAATAATGATGGTGCCTACCACCGATTGCTCCTCACTTGCGAATCCAGCTTGGTCCAAAGGACAGAATTTTTCCCAGGAAGATCGATGAATCCCATGCACTTTGTCGATCACATAGCCAATAGTTTTGCGATTAAATTCACAAACGAGGAGCAGGCGCCTATCCGAGCTGACTTCACTTGAGGGGCGACCGAGCAAGGTCAGTAGATCGTAAGTTGCTATTGGCTTTTTGCGAAATTGGAGGAGGCCAAGAAAGCCGGGCAGGCCGTGGGGAGGAACGGAAACTTTGTCGCCCTCAAAGACCATGATTTGGCAAACCTTGCCAACGTTAATTCCATATTGGCCGTTACCAACTGCAATGCGCAGGAATTCGACCTCATTCGTGCCTGATTCAAGGAGAATGCCTGAGCGCTTTGGGGATGAAGGGGCCATGTGATGTTGCTCCAAAATGCATGGCTCTGGAGACCCCGCGGGGATCTATGAAGCGCATGCCCCCCACCGCGAGGGATCTCTAACTAAGGTATCGGAGCGAAATGAAGATTCCTTGAGACAGAGTTCCAGGGGGTGCGCGGTTCGCTAACACACGGACGGTGTTAACAAATTAGAGAGCTCTGAAAAACTGGCTCTCAGCGTGCTCTGCCTCCTTCGCCAGAACCCTTTGAAGCGGCATAGGGGGGCCGTGTACCCGGCGCCGTGTATGTTCCCTCAACCCAAAGGTTAGTGACTAATCCCGCTAAGAGCCTTTTCGTCGCGGTAGTAATTTCCGAATTCATTATCAAGAAAATCCATCAAGCTAATTTCTTCGCATTTCACCACACCAGAGGCCGCGTTCCCGCTCGCATCTTTAATCTTACCGGTGAGGAGTAGGTCGAGAGGGGTACAAATTCCAGACGCGGTGGTTACTTGAATTGCCCCAAAATGCTGAGCTCCCACTTTGCAGTTGTAAACGGTGCTCGCATAGGTCCTTTGCACGAGTCTGCGCTCGACCGTGCCAACCACCTCAACAAAAATTAAGCATTTGTCTTGGTGGGTGGTTGGAATACTACGCTCGAACACATTCTTAAGAGTTGAACGGTCTTCATTAAACCTCAGATCGTTCATAAGAAGGGCTACGAGTTCGCGATGACCGGGATAGCGCACGGACTTGTAATCAAGGCGCCGCACTTTACCGGCGAGTGTTTCGCAAAGAGAACCAAGTCCCCCTGAGGTATTAAATGCCTCGTATTCGTTGCCATCCAAAGAGAATCGCTCGTAGCCTTCAAGAGGAAATGCTTGCTGCTTTTTCCCTTCGTCGATCACCTCGCACATGTTTCCGTATTCATTGATGAGGCCCTCGGTCGACCAGGTGAGATTGTATTTAAGGCGGTTGCTTGGATAAATCGGCAGCGCGCCCACGCGCATTTTTACGGTATCGATTGCATGAAAGGAGCGCGCGAGATGCATGGCAGCGACACTAATAAATCCTGGTGCAAGGCCGCACTGGGGGATAAGGCAGGGCCCGCCCTTTTTTGCAAGGCGTGTGACCTGCCGCGTTACTTCAACATCCTCGGTAAGGTCTAAGTAGTGTACGCCAGAGCGCACGGCAAGTTCGGCGACTTGTGGATTGCAATAATAAGGCAGTGCACTCATGACGGCATGAGCCCCCTTGAGAAGAGCGAGTGTGGCAGCTTCGTCTTTCAGCGTGAGGGCGTGGCCGGTTGCTACTCCGGGGAACGCCTGCGCGAGCCTTTCCGCGCGCACGGGGTCGATATCGCACACACGAACCTTATAGCGGCCAGACTTGGCCAGCAGTGCAACAATTGCTTCACCAATTTTCCCGGCACCGAATAACGCAACAGTGAACATACTTTCCTCTAGAAAAAGGAGGCTGCGAAAGGTTCGCGTCTCTGTGGCACAAGATTCGCCCAGGGTGAGCAGCGGGACAAGGACTAGTCGCAGGGCTCGAAGTGCATCAAGGGGCACGATTGGAATAGAGGTGCCTCAAATATTCGCAAGGATTTGAGTGGGGAAAAGGATTGGTGAGAGTGGGGTTCGAACCCACGTAGGCGTAAGCCAGCAGATTTACAGTCTGCCCCCTTTAGCCACTCGGGCATCTCACCGCAAGAAACTCAAGCTAAAACGGCGTGGCAGCCGCGTAAGCCCAGAAAACCTAAAAATCTCTTAGGTGAACCTTGGGGCGGTCTATTAAACCGGCGCAAGTTCACCCAGGCGAAAAATATCCCGGGTGCAGGGTGGAAGCCCTGCCCGCCGAAATAGTTTCATGGATGAATCTTGGGACGGTTTGTTAAACCGGCGCAAGTTCACCCAGGAAATAAAATCCGCGGGTGCAGGGTAGCAAACCCTGCCCGTCGGGTGAATCTTGGGACGGTTTGTTAAACCGGCGCAAGTTCACCCAGGAAATAATGGAGCGGGAGACGAGACTCGAACTCGCGACCCTCAGCTTGGAAGGCTGATGCTCTAGCCAACTGAGCTACTCCCGCTCCTGGAGCCCATGAAGGAGCTCGAATCCTTGACCTCTTCCTTACCAAGGAAGTGCTCTACCAGCTGAGCTACATGGGCTAATCAATCGGCCGGCAGAGGTTTTACTGGAACCTGAGCAGGGAGTAAATATTTGAACACAGGAAACTTTCGAGAAGGGGTTAATTTTGAGCGGGCAGAGGTAGTTGGAGGGGCGATAGCCCTAGAGCCTTAGCTCCAGGGTGCCTCCAGAGGTGCAGGTAGGGCGCCCTGTCCCCAGGGCGCCGAAATATCTCCCAATGGGAAAGATTCCGAGATGTGCCTACATCGCTTGTTCGGCGCCCTGAGGACAGGGCGCCCTACCTCGGATGTGATTTACTCGTTCTGACGGATTCTCTTGCTTTACATCGAGAGGGGGAAACTCTAGATTTCTGCCTCCGCTGAGCAACTTGACGGCAGGTAACCTGCTTGTTTGAGTAGCGGAAGTGGTTTGATGTGCTGGCATAGCTCAACTGGCAGAGCAGCTGATTTGTAATCAGCAGGTTACCGGTTCAACTCCGGTTGCCAGCTTTCTTCTAAAGGGAAGCTGTTGTAGGTCATACATTCTAGGTTTTTGTAGTTTTTTGATTGGTAACGAAACACATACGCTCGTAGCTCAATTGGTAGAGCAACGGATTCCAAATCCGTAGGACGTGGTGGCATCGCGAAGCGAAACGAGCCACCACGTAACAGAGGTGATAACGCGAGCTGGCGAGCGTTATCTCCACTAGGGGGGACCCAACCTACGGAAGGTTTGATATAGGTAGTAAGTAACGAAACACATACGCTCGTAGCTCAATTGGTAGAGCAACGGATTCCAAATCCGTAGGTTGGGGGTTCGATTCCCTCCGAGCGTGCTCCTCACAATCTCTTCTTTCTCTCCCCTATGAAACTTCGGTCAGTAACTCTTAAGGCAGTAACTCTTAAGAGCGGGAGAGAACGGTCTCTTCTCAACAAGCATCCTTGGGTCTTCTCTGGGGGTGTTCACACCCTTCCCGAATGTGAGGACGGCTCGCTCGTGAACGTGCGTGCCGCTGACGGCTCGCTCTTAGGAAGCGGGTACATCAATCGCAAATCGTCAATTGTAGTACGCATGCTGCAATTTGGAGAGGGAGATCCTCGCGAAGCGATTTTCGAAAATTTGGAGCGCGCGGTTGCGATGCGCGAGCGTGCACAACAATCTTGGCTCGATGTAACTAAGACAAATGCGTATCGATTAGTGAACAGCGAAGGCGATTTTGTGCCTGGGCTGATAGTCGATCGTTATGACGATGTGCTGGTGTTTCAGATCAGTACGCTTGGAATCGAAGTTTTGCGAAGTGAGATAGTAGCGTGGTTTAAAAAGCGCTTGGCGCCTCGGATTATTTTTGAAAAATCGACTTCAGGTGCGCGCAAGGAAGAGGGGCTTGAGCCTCGCGAGGGTGTTCTTGAAGGCGGCGAGCCGGGTAAGGTCGTCGTCCTTGAGCATGGCAATAAATTTTCCGTGAGTTTCCGCGATAGCCAGAAAACAGGCTTTTTTCTTGATCAGCGTGAAATGCGTGTGCTCGTAGGTGCGCTTGCCAAAAATCGAAGCGTGCTGAACTGTTTTTCCTATACGGGCGGCTTCTCCGTGTATGCGGCGAAGGCGGGGGCTCGTAGCGTAGAATCCGTTGATATTTCAGCGCCTGCCATTGATGGGGCGAAGGAAAATTTTGAGCTTAATGGCCTTAGTAGTGAGCAACATGCCTTTCGAGCCGCCGATGTTTTTGATCGGCTTCGGGAAGACGATGATTTTTTCGACGTGGTGATTCTGGATCCCCCTGCTTTTGCGAAGCGCCGCACGCATGTGCAGCAAGCTTGTAAGGGCTATAGCGAGATTAACCGAGAGGGGATGAAACGCGTGTCGCCGGGAGGCTATTTAATCACGAGCTCTTGCTCCCACTTCGTCGATGACAAGCTGTTTCAGCAAGTAGCGTTCCAAGCTGCGCGGGATGCAGGCAGAGCTATTCGGATAGTGGGACACCACGTGCATGCTTTTGATCACCCGGTAAGTATTTTCCACCCGGAGGGGGCATACTTAAAGAGCTTGGTGCTACAGGTGGAGTAGGCAGTCCGAGCCGCGTATTGTTGGGGTGGTTTCAATTCCCCGCTTGGTCAAATGCCTTAGCTGCCTTAGCGACTTTGCGGGTACTTTGGGCGAGGTGCGCCGAATCAATGTCTTGCGAGCGGTGCTTTCCTTGCAGAGAGCTTCACAGGGGCGTGAGATATAAAAACGAGGAGTTCCGGGAGCTTGTGGATTCCTAGCGGGCCTGGTGGTCGTGGGGTGAAGGCCTTTTCCCTTGCGGCCGCCTTCTTGTTACCTCCTCAGCGGCTGGTTTGCTCTAGTCTCCTATTTTTGTTAGGTTTCGTCGCCGCTTACCAAGTAGGTGCGTGCGAGGGGCCTAGATTTTTCGATTTTAAATGAGGCCCTTACGTGCCAAGTCCTTAAGGGGCGGTCCCTAAGTGGCAGGTAGTAAGGCAGATATTTCTCGCCGTCAGATACTCTCTGATGAGATCTCGGTGGGGGTGAGCGTGTTTTTGGTTAGTGGTAAAGCACTTACGTAAGGTAGTCCGTATGGCTATTAATCAGGCAGCAGGGAAACAGGCGGGAGAAGCAGAAGGCTCGTTTATTACGCGCAGCTCTCGCTACGTTTCTGAGAGCCTTGACGAGCTCAAGAAGATTCATTCTCCGACGAGACAGGAAGCGATTCAAGCAACTGTGGTCACGATGGTGATTGTGGTTTTTATTTCGTGCGTAGTGGCTCTTATGGATCTTATCTTCGGCTGGGTAACTAGGATGATCCTCTGAAATCCCATGATTTTATGGGCTTTAGTGAAGAGCTGAGCTGTTTGGGACGAGAAGAGCAGCGTCCGTAAATTTAGTTTTTTCTTTTTATTCTATTATTCCTCGGGCTGGATATGGTTCGCGAAGACAACGAATTGCGCTGGTATGTAGTTCACGCCTACTCCGGCTTTGAGATGAAAGCCAAGCAAGCCTTAGAGGAGCGTATTCGCACCCACAATTTAGGCGAGCGCTTCGGAGAGATTCACGTTCCGCAGGAGACGGTGGTAGAGCTCGTGCGGGGTCAAAAGAAGACTTCCAACAGGAAGTTCTTCCCTGGGTACATTCTTGTTCAAATGAGAATGAACCAAGATACCTGGCATCTGGTCATGGAGACGCCGAAGATTACGGGGTTCGTAGGCGACCAGTCCGACCCTAGTCCTATGACGCAGGAAGAGGTTGAGCGCATCCTTGATCAGGTCAAGGAAGGGGCGAGCTCGCCGAAGGCCAAGATGAACTTCGACCAAGGGGAGACCATTAAGGTCGTAGACGGTCCGTTTACGGATTTTGTGGGCACAATTGAGGAAGTGAAGCCGGAAAAGGGCAAGGTGAAAGTATTGATCAGTATTTTCGGTCGTGCTACTCCCGTCGAGCTCGATTTCATCCAAGTCGAAAAAGCATAAGTACCCGAAAAATACGGGCTTTTTTATTTCCAGCGGCGGATGTTTCTCGGTGTTTTGAGCTTTTCCAGGCTTGGAAGGCTTGAAACGGCGAAAAATTTCCGTTTTTTGGATGAAATTTCTGTCTCGGGGCAAAAAAGTTTAAGTTCAGAAGGGCAAAGCGGGAAACTAAAAATTGTGACCCGCATTGCGAAGGAAATAGATGGCAAAAGAAATTAACGCAATCGTAAAATTGCAGATCCCCGGCGGACAAGCTAACCCAGCTCCTCCCATTGGACCTGTGCTCGGTCAGCATGGTGTAAACATCATGGACTTCTGCAAGCAATTCAATGCGAAGACTCAGAAAGTTCAGGGTGAGGTGACTCCTGTTATCATCACGATTTATAAAGATCGTTCCTTCACCTTTGAGATGAAGACCCCTCCGGTGTCTTACCTCATTAAGAAGGCTATCGGTCTTGAGAAGGGCTCTGGCGTTCCCAATAAGGAGAAGGTTGGGAAGTTAAAGAAAGAGCAGGCCTACGCAATTGCGAAGGCCAAGATTCAGGATATGAATTCCAACGATGTTGAGTCTGCGTATCGTCAGGTCGTTGGCGCTGCCCGAAGCATGGGCGTGGATGTAATTGATTAGCTGATCCGACCTCATGTTCGACCTCAGGTGATACCCCCTTCGAAGTGGTGTGTCAGTAGAGGAAGCTAGGTGGTGGTAAAGCGAGAATTTGACCCGGTAAGGTGTTTGTATGGCTAAGGAAGGAAAGAGAATTCGGAAGCTTCGTGAGCAGGTAGATGCTGAGAAGCTCTTTGAGCTTGCGGAAGCTTGCAAGACCGTTGCTGCGACGAAGTCAGCTAAGTTTGACGAGACCGTTGAGATGGTTGTTTCACTCGGCGTGGATCCTCGTAAGGCTGAGCAGAATGTTCGCGGAAGTGTTCCGCTCCCTAACGGGCTTGGAAAGAATATTCGCGTTCTCGTTTTCGCCAAGGGTGAGAAGGCTCAAGAGGCTACTGGTGCTGGCGCTGACTTAGTTGGCGGAGATGATCTTGTAGAGAAGATTAAGGGCGGCTTTACCGACTTCGATAGCGTTGTTGCGACGCCTGACATGATGGGACAAGTCGGAAAGGTCGGAAAGATCCTTGGACCCCGAGGGCTCATGCCTTCGCCAAAGATTGGAACGGTAACGTTCGACATCGCGGCGACGGTGAAGTCTATCAAGGCGGGGCGTTCGGAGTTCCGCGTTGATAAGGCCGGAATTGTTCACACGGCAATTGGTAAGGCTTCTTTTGGTGGTGAGAAGATCTTGGAGAACGCCCAGGCGATGCTTCAGGCTCTGATTAAGGCGAAGCCTTCCACGAGTAAGGGCGTGTATCTCAAGAAGGGCTCCCTCGCATTGACGATGGGACCTGGTGTGAAAGTGGACTTGGCTCCATTCCGAGGGTAGTTGTTTACGTTCCCCTTGGTGGTCGGCCTCAAGAAGAGAAGCCGAGAGCTCGGCCGACAAGCTAATTTGGGGCGGCAAAGTTTAAAATGAGAGTTCTATGAATCGAGCTGAGAAACAGACAGAAGTAGAGTTTATTCAGAGCTCACTAACCAAAGCTCAAGTCGCGCTTTGCGCCGACTATCGTGGCCTTACGGTTGCTGAGATTACCAAGCTTCGAAAGAAGCTTCGTGAGAGCGGCGCTGAGTCTCGTGTGGTGAAGAACACCCTCGCGAAGATTTCAGCGAAGAAAGCCTTTGGCTCCGCAAAAGCCTCTGATCTTGAGAAATTCGTGACCATGTTCAAAGGCCCGAGCCTTTTGGTGGTGTCATCAACTGACCCTGTTGCTCCGGCGAAGGTGATCAGTGACTTCGTTAAGGAGTCGAAAGAAAAGCTTAAGATTAAAGGTGGCTGGATTGACGGCGCTTGCCTCGATGGGAAGGGAGTTGACTCTCTTTCCAAGATGCCAGGCAAGAAGGAGACGTTGGCAAAGTTGCTCAGCGTCTTGGTCGCTCCAGCTACCCAATTCGTTCGGTTGCTGCAGGCTCCTGGTACCCAGACGGTCCAGGTTCTTGAGGCTCACCGAAAGAATCTTGAGGAGAAAAAGGCAGCCTAATTCGTTCGCGCTGCGAGGGGCCGAGAGGCTTAATGCCTTGGAGGTCTAGCCTCATAGGTGTAGCGCGAACTGGCTGTTTTAAATTTTAGTTTGAATGAGTTTGATAGGAAGGAGTGCGTATGAGCGAAGTAACGTTGGATCAGGTGGAAAATTTCATCGTCAACATGTCGTTGATGGATGCCGCCAGTCTCGTGAAGCGCCTTGAGGAGAAGCTAGGCGTGTCAGCTGCTGCTCCAGTTGCCATGATGGCTGCTGGTGCACCTGGCGCTGCTGGTGCAGCTCAGGCTGAGGAGAAGACCGAGTTCACAGTGGTTCTTGATGCCCCTGGCGCTGATCGCGTCAAGGTCATTAAGGTCGTTCGTGAGATCACCGGTCTTGGACTTAAGGAAGCTAAGGACCTTGTAGATGCAGCCCCCAAGACCTTGAAGGAAGGGGTTTCCAAGGCCGATTCCGACGACATGAAGAAGAAGCTTGAAGAAGCTGGCGCTAAGGTCGTAATTAAGTAAGAAATCGGCGAGATTGTAGGCTCGGTTTCCTTGATTTCGGTGGCGTAGATTTCAGTGCCGTATGGCTCAGAGAATCTACGGATCTGCAAATTTAGGGTAGGGCTTGTTTCTCGCTCTTGCTGCTCCTAATTCTTGGAGCGCTCGTGGCCTCAAAAGCGCGCATATAGAGCTACACTTCGAATTTTCGAGAAGTTGTTCTAAATGCCGCTTAGGAGGCCGCGGGATATCGGCGTTCTGGTGAACCCAGTCGTCCTGTGGCGAGAGCTTCGGGGTCCTTTCCCAAGTTGCTGAAAAGCTTAGGGTCCGGATCTTGCACCTGAAGCAAGTTAGAGCCTATAGTTCCTGTCCTAAAGGGGAGGGATTAGCTTACTGCTACCCTTTTGTCGTCGGATTTTTACGTCGCGGCCATCTGTATTTTCCCTGAGAAGGGAGGCTCACTATCGGCAGGGATTTCGAGGCAAGCCAATTTTTTGGTTGACCTGAAGTTTCTGGACCGCGTGATGAGAAGACTTGGCGGCGGACCGAAGAACAACCCGGCATTCAATCTTGAGCTCGTCATCTTTTTGGTGAGGTGTTCTTGATAGGGTGCTGGAAGAAATTCGGTTGAATCGGTTTCTTGCTAGAGTAAGAAATCTTTAAATATTTCTGAGCTCAGAATTTTAGTGCGCTTGTTTCTGAAATTATCGCTCAAGAAGTTCTTTTGGAATAGCTCTGCGCGTAGAGGCTTTTAGAGGCATCCCTCAAAAGTGGCTACGTGGTCAGGGCTGTTTTGCGTTGGATTTACGCAGATAATTTCAGTTGCGAGTAGTTAGTTTTTTTAGAGAGTTGGGCGCGAGACTGCTATGGCATCAAAAGTAAAGACCAACCTTCGCCTTCGTCGTACTTATTCGAGAATTCGGGAAGTCACCGAAATTCCGAATTTGATATCGATTCAGAAGCGTTCATACGACCGATTCCTGCAGAAGGATATCGAGCCGGAAAAGAGGGAGGATATCGGTCTTCAGCGGGTGTTCAAATCCGTATTCCCTGTGAAGGATTACAACGGCACCGCCTCCCTTGAGTTTGTGTCTTACAATCTTGGTGAGCCCAAGTACGACGTTGACGAATGCCGAGCACGTGGAATGACGTGGGCGGCTCCTTTGCGCGTCACCATTCAGCTCGTTCTCTGGGACGTAGATCCCGAGTCGGGAGCTCGCAACCTTAATGCCCTTAAAGAGGATGTCGTATATTTCGGCGAAATTCCTCTCATGACGGAGAAGGGTACGTTTCTGGTGAACGGCACTGAGCGTGTCATTGTAAGCCAGCTCCATCGTTCCCCCGGCGTCTTCTTCGACCACGATGATGGGAAGGGGCACGTTTCGGGCAAGTTGCTCTATTCAGCTCGCGTAATCCCTTACCGTGGTTCGTGGCTTGATTTCGAGTTCGACATCAAAGACGTGCTCTATTGCCGCATTGATCGCCGCAGAAAGTTGAATGCGACGGTTCTCCTTCGAGCGCTTGGACTTTCGGCTGACGAGATCCTCGACACCTATTACAAGAAGGATGTCATCACGTTCGGAAAGCGTGGCCTTGTAACCAAAGAGTTCAACGCTGATCAGCTTGAGGGCCAGAAAGCGTTCCGCGAAATCAAGGTTGGCGGAAAAGTTCTCGTGCGCCAATCCGGCAAGTTCAATCGTGCCGTGATTCGTCGTCTCAAGGAGGCCGAAGTCGAATCAATTGAGATCGATCCTGATTCAATGTCTGGCATGGTGAGCGCAGATACCATTCTGCGTGCGAATGAAGACATCAAGCACCCCAAGAAGAATGAGATTATCGCGACTGCAGGCGAAATTCTCATGGGCTGGGAGTCGATCAAGGAGAGACTCCATAAGATTGTTGAGAACCTCGACGAGGAAGTCGTCAAGGGCCTCCTCGCCAAGTTCTCGGTGCTCATCTACGCCGGTGAAGAGATTACCCCTGATAAGGTGAACTCGAAGGGTGAGACGGTAGATCAGGGAACGCTCTCGCTCCTTAGAGATTTGAAGATCACGTCTCTTCGCGTGCTGTACACCGATGACCATCACATTGGTGACGCGCTGCTTAAGACGCTCAACACGGACAAGATGTCGCCTGAGCGTGACGACTTGTACTCGCGCCTCGCGGGCAAGCCAACGACCGACAGTCTCATCGAGATTTACCGTCGTCTTCGTCCGGGCGATCCGCCACGTCCTGAAACGGCGAGTGCCACGTTTAAGAATCTTTTCTTTAATCCTGAGCGCTATGACCTTTCGGACATTGGTCGCTACAAGATTAATCACAAGCTTTACGTCTCTCAGGGACGCGAAGCGCCTCCCCTTGACCTTGGGGTTTTGACGCCTCAAGACATCAAGGAGAGCATTCGTTACTTGCTTGAGCTCCGCAACTCGACTGACGGCCAGAAGTACTCGATTGATGATATCGACCATCTTGGAAATCGTCGCGTGCGAGCCGTGGGCGAGCTTATCGAGAACCAATATCGCATCGGACTTGTCCGCATGGAGCGCGCCGTTAAGGAGCGCATGGGCATGCAGGATGTCGACACGTTGGTGCCGCAAGACTTGATTAACTACAAGCCGGTTGCGGCAGTAGTGAAAGAGTTCTTCGGATCCTCGCAGCTCTCGCAGTTCATGGATCAAACCAATCCGCTCTCTGAGGTTACGCATAAGCGGAGACTTTCCGCCCTTGGACCAGGCGGTTTGACTCGCGATCGCGCGGGATTCGAAGTGCGCGACGTAAATCCGACCCACTACGGTCGCATTTGCCCGATTGAGACGCCGGAAGGACCGAATATCGGACTTATTTCCTCGCTCGCCGTGTATGCGCGCGTCAATGAGTTCGGATTCCTTGAGACGCCTTATCGTGTCGTGAATAACGACGGCGCAGTAACGGATGATATTGTGTACCTCTCGGCTCTTGAAGAAGAGAGAGACACGATCGCACCTGCCAGCGTGAAGATCGACGGCAAGGGCAAGTTCGAGGAGAATTCACTTCCCGCTCGTAAGAACGGAGAGTACATCCTCACTCCTCCCGCTGATGTTAATAAGGTTGACGTTAGTCCGAAGCAGATTGTGAGCGTCGCGGCCTCTCTCATCCCGTTCCTTGAGAACGATGATGCGAACCGCGCCCTGATGGGATCCAACATGCAGCGCCAAGCGGTGCCGTGTCTTGTTACCCAGGCTCCTATGGTTGGTACTGGAATGGAGCACATCGTGGCTCGCGATTCCGTGGCCACCGTC
Source organism: Bdellovibrionota bacterium (assembly GCA_044356455.1). GTDB lineage: Bacteria > Bdellovibrionota_C > UBA2361 > UBA2361 > JBGSMV01 > JBGSMV01. Next base: position 12,352 of record JBIKWF010000027.1, read on the forward strand.
TCGACGAAGCGTGCGGGATCTATCGTTTCGGTAGATGCAGAGCGCATTGTGGTGAAGGCTGACAAGATGACGGATGACCCGCTTGATACAGGCGTGGATATCTACAATCTCGTGAAGTATCGCCGTTCCAACCAAAATACGTGCATCACCCAGAAGCCGATTGTGCGAGCGGGTGAGCGAGTTGCGGCAGGTGAGGTAGTAGCAGACGGACCAAGTACGGAAATGGCTGAGCTCGCGCTCGGACAGAACTGCCTTGTCGCCTTCATGCCTTGGAATGGGTACAACTTCGAAGACTCAATTCTCATCAACGAGAACTTGGTCAAACGCGACATCTTCACTTCGATTCATATCGAAGAGTTCGAATGTATCGCGCGCGATACCAAGCTCGGTCGTGAGGAAATTACGCGCGACATTCCGAATGTTGGTGAAGAGGCGCTCAAGAACCTCGATGAGTCCGGCATTATTCGCATTGGAGCTGAGGTTGCCCCGGGAGACATTCTCGTTGGTAAGATCACTCCGAAGAGCGAAACCCAGCTTAGCCCTGAAGAGAAGCTCCTAAGAGCAATCTTCGGTGAGAAGGCTGGTGAGGTGCGTGATACGAGCTTGAAGCTCCCTCCAGGTGTGGAAGGAACGATCATTGCCGCCCAGGTATTCTCGCGTAAGGGCACCGATAAGGATGAGCGCATGCTGGCTATCGAGAAGCGCGAAATTGCGCGTCTCGAGCAGGACCAGAAGGATGAAATTAACATCATCCGTGACGCTGCCATCAACGAGATTAAGGAGTTGCTCTCAGGTAAAGAGATTGCCGCTCGACTCGTTGACGATAAGCGTCAGCAGCTCGTAGCGAAGGGGACAATTATTACCCCAGAGCTCTTGGAGTCTCTGCCTTTCGAATACCTCCGCGACATTCAGGTAGGTGATGAGCCAGCCCAGGAAACCGTCAGCCGAATTGTGGTGCGTGCAGGACAGCGCATCAACAACAAGCGTGCGGCGCTTTCTGAGAAAATTAAGCGCCTCAAGGAAGGTGATGAGTTGGCTCCTGGCGTCATTAAGATGGTTAAGGTCTTCGTCGCTATCAAGCGCAAGATCCAGGTTGGTGACAAGCTCGCCGGACGCCATGGTAACAAGGGTGTGCTTTCGAAGGTCGTTCCCGTCGAAGACATGCCGTACCTAGCGGACGGAACGCCGGTAGATGTTGTTCTCAATCCTCTGGGCGTGCCTTCTCGAATGAACGTCGGTCAAATTCTTGAGACTCACCTCGGGTGGGCTTCTTGGAGAGTAGGCCGCGTAGTCGAGGATATGCTTGAGCAGATTGTTGATCCGCACTCGGGTGCCGACAGACTTGGCGTCACTGCTGAACAGAAGAAAGAGATGGTAGGGAGACTTCGCAATCTTCTCCGTCTTGCTCTTCCTGATAAGGAGCAGGCAAAACTCATCGATGGGCTGGGTGACAACGATGTCATCGAGTTAGCGAGGCGTGAGCGCCGCGGTATCCATGTGGCATCACCGGTATTCGATGCGGCAACAGAGGGAGATATTGAATCCCTCATGAAGCTCACGGACACCGATCCTCGTGGACAGGTTCAGTTGTATGATGGACGGACAGGCGAAGCGTTTGCTGAGCGTTGCACCGTCGGCGTCATGTACATGCTGAAACTTGACCACTTGGTTGATGACAAGATCCATGCTCGCTCGATTGGACCTTACTCGCTGGTTACCCAGCAGCCTCTTGGCGGTAAGGCACAGTTCGGAGGACAGAGACTCGGAGAAATGGAAGTGTGGGCGCTTGAAGCGTACGGCGCTGCGTACACCCTTCAAGAGTTCCTCACGGTCAAGTCCGACGATGTCGCCGGTCGTACTCGGATGTACGAGTCGATTGTGAAGGGTGAGCACGTTCTTGAACCAGGTCTCCCAGAGTCATTCAACGTAATGATGAAGGAGCTTCAGTCCTTGGCTCTTGATGTTGAGCTTGTGGAAGAGGGTGCGGAGGCAGTTGATGCCGCAGCCCCGACGGCTGAAGACGGCGTGCCCGCAGGAGATGCGGCTTCGAATGGGGTAGCTGCTGGCGCAGCCCCTGCAGCGTAGCTGCCGAAGTCCTTGGTGGAGGCGCCTTCTCGTGGTTGCTACGAGAAAGGCGCCGCACCAGGGCGGCACTCGGTGCCTTGGGAAGCCTCACGGCTTCAGCTTGAGTCTGTAAGAATTGTAGAGTTTTGTTTCACTAAGTTTTAAATTCGAGGTGCTTCGTATGAGCATGGACGATCTTTTTAGTCTCTTTGAGAAGCCAAAGAACCCAATCAAGTTCAACGCGCTTCAAATTAAGATTGCGAGCCCTGAGAAAATTAAGAGCTGGTCGTTTGGTGAAGTCACCAAGCCTGAGACCATCAACTACCGAACGCTTAAGCCCGAGCGAGACGGTCTCTTTTGCGCAAAGATTTTTGGTCCGGTTAAGGACTACGAATGCATTTGCGGAAAATATAAGCGCCTTCGTCACCGCGGCGTAGTCTGCGAGAAGTGCGGCGTTGAAGTTATTCAGTCGAAGGTGCGCCGTGAGCGCATGGGGCATATCGATCTCGCTTGTCCCGTCGCGCACATTTGGTTCCTCAAGAGCTTGCCAAGTCGTATTGGCGCGGTCCTTGATGTGACTCTTCGCGACCTTGAGAAGGTGCTCTATTTCGAGAACTACATCGTCACTGATATCGGCGAGACCGACCTCGAATACGCCCAGCTTCTCACCGAGAGAGAGTACCGCATGCTTCGCGAGCAGTATGGTTCGCGTTTCACAGCGGGCATGGGTGCTGACACCATTCTTGAGATGCTTCAAAAAATTGAAGTCGATAAGCTCTGCACCGAGCTGCGCATCGAGCTTAAAGCGGTAACCTCGGAAGCCAAGCGCAAGAAAATTGCAAAGCGCCTCAAGGTTCTGACGTCATTCCAGATGAGCGGGAACAAGCCTGACTGGATGATTATGACGGTAGTTCCGGTTATCCCACCGGATCTTCGTCCTCTTGTGCCTCTTGATGGTGGACGGTTTGCGACAAGCGATCTTAACGATCTCTATCGCCGCGTGATTAACCGCAATAACCGTCTCAAGCGCCTGATTGAGCTTAAAGCCCCCGATATTATCATCAGAAACGAGAAGCGCATGCTTCAAGAGTCTGTTGATGCGCTCTTCGACAATGGTCGCCGCGGTAGAACCATCACTGGTCCTAACAAGCGTCCGCTCAAGTCTCTTTCCGACATGCTTAAGGGTAAAGGCGGACGTTTCCGTCAGAACCTTCTCGGAAAGCGTGTGGACTACTCAGGCCGTTCCGTAATCGTGGTCGGTCCCGAGCTGAGACTCCATCAGTGCGGACTCCCCAAGAAGATGGCTCTCGAGCTCTTTAAACCCTTCATCTACAACAAACTCGAAGAGCGTGGGTATGTAACCACGATCAAGAGCGCCAAGAAGATGGTGGAGAAGGAGAAGCCAGTCGTATGGGATATTCTTGATGAAGTGATCAAGGAGCATCCGGTGCTTCTGAATCGTGCGCCAACGCTGCACAGACTTGGAATTCAAGCTTTTGAGCCGCTCCTCATTGAAGGTAAGGCGATTCAGCTTCATCCTCTCGTTTGTACGGCCTTTAACGCCGACTTCGACGGTGACCAAATGGCCGTCCACGTGCCGCTTTCAATTGAAGCGCAAGTGGAGTCTCGCGTTCTCATGATGTCCACGAACAACATCCTCAGTCCTCGAGATGGAAAGCCCATCATCGTGCCGTCTCAGGATATCGTTCTTGGTCTCTACTACATGACGCGTGAGCGTCCGTTTGCGGCTGGCGAAGGCAAGATTTTCTCCAACGCGGATGAGGTATGGCTCGCATGGCAAGCCCGTGAGGTTAATCTCCAGGCTCGTATTAAGTGCCGTATTGAGAAGGCCCTTGTAGAGACTACGGTCGGAAGAGTGCTCTTGTATCATTTGATGCCGCGCGCGCTTCCCTTCAAGAGCTACAACAAGGTCTTCAAGAAGAAGGAAATCGGAAATCTTATCGATGATTGTTTCCGTGTCTCTGGCAATAAGGCGACGGTTATCCTCGCTGACCGCCTGAAAGACATCGGATATCAGTTCGCGACGGAAGCGGGTATTTCCATCGGTCTGCACGACATGCTTATTCCGCCGTCGAAGCGCACGCTTCTTGACGACGCTGATTCGCGTGTAGGTGAAATCGATAATCAGTACCAGGAAGGTTTGATTACCTCTGGTGAGCGCTACAATAAGGTCATCGATATTTGGTCTGACGTGGGTGATAGAATCGCCGACGACATGATGCAGGGAATTTCGACCGCCGAATTCAAGTCACCCGTTGGTGGTGATTCGAAGAAAGGCCCGTCGTTTAACTCCATCTTCATCATGGCCGACTCCGGTGCGCGTGGTTCTAACCAGCAGATTCGTCAGCTCGCAGGTATGCGAGGACTCATGGCGAAACCTGACGGTTCCATCATCGAGCAGCCGATTAAGGCGAATTTGCGTGAAGGATTGAGCGTTCTACAGTATTTCGTATCGACTCACGGTGCTCGTAAGGGTCTCGCAGATACGGCACTTAAGACCGCGAACTCCGGATATCTCACTCGTCGACTTGTTGACGTGGCCCAAGATTGCATCGTTACCGAGCGCGATTGTGGAACCACTGATGGCATGTTCGTTTCCTCCCTAGTAGAGGGCGGAGAAGAGATCGAGTCACTCACGAATCGTATTCTTGGACGTGTTGCCGCTGAGGACATCCGCGACCCAATTACCAATGAAGTTTTGGTAAGCAGGGGCGAGGAGATCGAAGAAGAGCAGGCAGCGGCAATTACCGCAGCTGGTCTCGATACCGTCTTCATCCGTTCCGTTCTGACGTGCGAGTCTGAGCGCGGCGTATGCATCCGTTGCTACGGCCGTGACCTTGCGCGCGGACATGTGGTCAACCTTGGTGAGGCCGTTGGTGTTATCGCCGCGCAGTGTATCGGTGAGCCTGGTACTCAGCTGACGATGCGTACGTTCCACATCGGTGGTGCGGCCTCCGGTCGAGCAGAGCAAACCTCACTCGAGTCGCGTTACCCTGGAAAGATTAAGTTTGAGGGCGTGCGCCTTGCCACTCGTAAGGATGGTACGTCGGTAGTGATGAGCCGTAAATCGGAGATCATTATCTACGATCCAAACGACAACCGTGAGCGTGAGCGCCATCAGTTGGTGTACGGAGCAAGACTTAAGCTCAAGGAAGGGGATGCGGTCGACGCGGGCCAGATTGTGGCCGAGTGGGATCCGTTCACTATCCCGATTCTTTCTGAACTCGCAGGTCGTGTCGAATGGCATGATATCAACGAGTACACGATGGAAGAGCGCACCGACGAGCGCACGGGCTTCTCTGAACGAGAAATCGTGCAATCGAAGGACAAGGCTTCTGACTTCCGTCCACGCGTCGTTATCTACGGTGAGAATGGCGAGACCCGAGTCTACAACTTGCCGGTCGGCGTCCGTGTAACCGTCGAGCACAATTCCGATATCGACGCCGGTGACGTCGTCGCGAAACGTGAGCGTGCAACAACAAAGACGAAGGACATTACTGGTGGTCTTCCTCGCGTGGTCGAGCTCTTCGAGGCTCGCCGTCCGAAGGATCCTGCTGAGGTGTCTGAAGTTGATGGTGTGGTTGACTTCGGTGAAGACGTACGCGGTAAGCGTAAGATCATCGTCGCGCCTGATGCCGGTGAGCCGCGTGAGTATCTCATTCCGAAGACCAAGCATATCGCGGTTCAGAAAGGTGATCGCGTGAAGGCTGGTGAGGCTATTACGGATGGTGCCGTGAATCCTCATGAGATTCTTCGTATCGAAGGAATCACGCCTCTTGCCGCTTACATGGTGAACGAGGTTCAGGAAATTTACCGTCTCCAAGGTGTGCGTATTAATGATAAGCACATTGAGGTAATCGTGCGTCAGATGATGAAGCGCGTGAAGGTCATTGATCCTGGTGATACGCTCTTCTTGCCTGGTGAGGCGTACGAGCGTCATCGCGTGATGCTTGATAACCAAGAAGTAGTAGCAAGTGGCGGCAAACCCGCTTCGTATGAGCCGCTCCTGCTTGGTATTACCAAAGCATCGCTCTCGACTGATTCATTCATCTCGGCAGCAAGCTTCCAAGAGACCACTAAGGTTCTCACCGAAGCTGCCGTCTCGGGTCGCGTGGATTACCTCAGAGGCTTGAAAGAAAACGTCATCATGGGACGACTCATTCCGGCCGGTTCGGGTGTGATTGAGTACGGTCAGAAGAACATTAAGGTGGAGGGCAGCGAGCCCGTACCAGTGAAAACTGAGTCTCGGATTAGCCAAACTTCACTAGAATCACTGGCGGGACTGCTTTAAGGGCCCTGTTGGTGAACAAGTACCCTGGGCAAGCACTGCTCAGGTACGTTATTCTCCCCGTGTAGAAGATGCCTTCAAGGGTCTTCTACGCGGGGAATTTTTTTTGCATGGCTGCGAAAGATTTCGGCGTTATGCTTATGAGGGTTAACGCGTAGGACCCAGCGGGCGGGAAGGGGAGCGTGAAGTCTTTCTTAGATTCCCTGGGTAACGTCTGGCACAAGAAAAATTGAACGGAGAAAAGTAATCTTGGGCTCTTGGGAAGAAACCATAGCGTACCTTTTTAACACGAAGCTTCTTATCGCTGCCGGACTTGGTTCACTTATTGGACTGGAGCGAGAGCTATCTGGCAAAGATCCTAGTTTGCGGACCTTCGCGCTCATTTCTCTCGGGAGCTGTGTTTTTGGGATGGTGTCGATTCTTTCGGTAGAAGGTATCGAGCACGGAGATCCATCACGCGTAGCAGCCCAGGTCGTAACGGGTATCGGCTTTCTTGGTGCGGGAGCGATCTTTCGCTCGTCGATGGGTGTTTCTGGCTTAACGACCGCAGCGCTGATGTGGGTAACCGCCGCGCTTGGTCTCGCAGTAGCCTATGGGCACATTGACATCGCTGTTTCCGCCACTATGGTGGCGCTCCTCTGCACGCTAGGACTACGCATCGTGCATCGGCTCATTCGGATGGTGAGACCAGAAGAGCCCTCTTACGGGACCAAGGGCACCTCCAACGGAACTAAAGTTTCTTCAATAGAGTAGCGCATCGTGAGCGTAGCATTTCACTGACCCAGAGGGATTCGGTGAGGTATGGCACTGAGCGCGTGTCAGCTCGGTTCAAAATTAGCAGTTGCAGGGAATCAGACTTTGCTCGAACTTTGCTCGAAAGAAGTTCAAGGCTGTTGCGGCGATGCTCTCGCAGATAGTGCAGGGCGATTTCTTTCACGTTCGAAGAGATGCTGGCCTCACGAGCGATTTCTCGCAGAATTTCTACCACGTTCGACTGCACGTTTTCCGGGGAAGCATCCAGGTATTTTGGGTTTGGAAGTCTGTCGATCCAAGAGGCGAGTGCAGCATCGGAAGCAGCGCCGTAAGTTGCGCTAAGACGAGCTCGAAGCTCAGTAAGTGAGGAAATTTCAGCCGGAGCAGCGCCAAGCAACTCGGCAGCAAATGAGATTTCCATCGCAGTGGCGCTTGAATCATGCTGAGGGAGGTGAGACTCAGAGGGGGTGCCAGAGGAAGAGGAGGCAGAAGAGCTGAGGCTAGAAGTAGGGACACTGCTGCGCGGCACAAGTCGTAGGTGCCTTCGGTGTTGAGCTACAGGAGTCCCGCTGCGCGGGCCATCATGGGTTATGGCCATGAGAAACAGCATACCGCATACCTTGAGCTAACCTAGCCCCGAGAGATACTTTTTCTAATAAATAAGCTTAGCAATTACAGCTTGTTAGTGGCGTCCTGGCAATCTCCATCCCGAGGACCCGTTTGTGGTAGTTGCCTCTTCCTACGCCTTTTGGAGCTAATTAAGGTTCCGTGAAACATGACTCATGGTTCGGAATGCGGCGCATTCGGATATGCTTTGTGCTATGGCAGCTTCCTTCACCACTACGCCAAACGATATTGCAAAACTTCTGCGAGCTCGTCTTGGAGAGCAGGTTCTTGTTCCCGAGTCCTCTGACCTCTCCCGCTACTTAGGCGACTCGTGCAAACAATTTTCTGGAGCTCCCGCCTGCGTAGTGTGCCCCGCAAACATCGAACAAGTGGGAGAGCTCCTGCGCCTCTGCACCGAAAACAAAATTCCTGTAGTCCCCTCGGGAGGCCGCACGGGGTATAGCGGCGGCGCAACGGCGACTCGAGGCGAAGTGCTTCTTTCACTTGAGCGCCTCAATAAAATTATTTCTCTCTCTGAGCGCGAACGCATTTTGCGAGTTCAAGCCGGAGTAACGCTCGAGAAAGTCCAGGAGGCCGCGCGGCATGCGGGGCTTATGTACCCCGTTGATTTTACCGCGCGCGGATCGGCGCATATTGGTGGCACCATTGCGACGAATGCCGGTGGGGTCCGTGTGGTTCGCTATGGATCGACACGTGAGTGGGTGAGGGGGCTTACCGTTGTGCGTGCTTCCGGTGAGGTGATTTCCTTCTCGGGGCGGTTGATTAAGGATAATACGGGATACGACTTTTGCCGCCTCTTTGTGGGCTCGGAAGGCACTCTTGGTGTGATTGTTGAGGCTGACCTCGCACTTACTCTTTCGCCAAAGCCGAGTGTGCTTTTTCTTGCGGCCGTTTCGGATTTTAAGAGCCCAGTCGCTGTCTTAGAGACGCTTTCGAATAACTTTTGTGTTTCGCTTTTTGAATATTTTGATCGCGCAAGTCTTGAGCTTGTGGTGAAGCACCGAGGTCTAAGAGATCCTTTTTCTTCGCCGTTTCCGGCCTACTTGCTTGTTGAATTGGAGTGCTCAGAAAAGCAGCGTGCGGAAGAGCTTGAGCCATTGCTTGAGCGGCTTGTGGGGCAGAATGAGTTACGAGAACTCGTCATCGCCGAGTCGAGTGAGCATCGGCGCGGGCTGATGGGTCTTCGCGAGCTGATAGGGGACGTTACCAACTCGTTCTATGTAGCGCACAAAAATGACGTTTCAGTGCCCGTGCCTGATGTTGGTAGTTTCGTCTCTCGGCTTCAAGAAATGCGGGGGCGGGAATTTCCCTCTGAGCAGGTAGCCATTTTTGGTCATGTGGGAGATGGCAACCTGCATGTGAACATCCTTAAGCCTACGCATGAGGAGGCGGCTAGTTTTTTCTCCCGCATGGAAGAATTCGATTTGAGGCTCTTCGCCTTGGTCAAAGAGTTTTCCGGAAGCATTTCGGCAGAGCATGGGGTGGGGCTTCTGAAAAAGAGGTTCCTTCCCTATTCCCGCTCGAGTGCTGAAATTCAGCTCATGAGAGAGGTCAAAAAGGCATTTGACCCCCTAGGAATTCTAAATCCAGGGAAGGTTTTCGATTAATCCGGGCGTTAAACCCCCTGAGCGATGTTTGACTCGCCAGATGCGCCATGGTACCTATCCGCCGTCATTACACGGACTTGTGTTGAGCAATATCTAAGTAGCTGATATTTCTGCCTGTTTTGGCTTGGTCCAAAAGCGGGGAGAGGGATTATCGGCTCGCATTCGCCTAGGTAAGCCTTAAAAAGCTTATTTTTTTGAGTGTTCGGGTGTTGCTCAAGAGATGCAAGGCTTTTTCCTGGGAAAGTATCCATCTCGGGCAAGTTCGGTTGTGGAGTATGCTGCCCGGCTGCAGCGGTCATTGATTGTTGGCCCAGTTTTCTCTGATTCGAAGAGCTTGCATTTCGAGCTCTTGTTGAATCGGCGCACTTTAGCGGATCTGTTCTGTTATTGGGTGCTGAGATCTGCCTCTCGAGGTAGGTAATTCGGGAAAAGATTTGCTGACATGACGACCCGTGACGCCATCGCTCCCCAGGAGAAGCAGCAAGATACATAAGTTTGAGATTTCTCTCGCACAATCGAGGTTAAAAGCTTCGGGGTGGTGCGGAGGAGATCTTGAGTTCGTTTTCGTTCTTAGAGGTCGCTTGGCCTTTAGGGGAGAGATTCAGGCGGAGCGCCTGTGAGGTTCGCTTTCGAGGGGTATTTTCCTTCGAAAAAGGGATCTTTTCGCGCTGCCGGAAGTGATCTTCCCTAAGCGCTTTGCTACACTCTTGAGCCTTCTTTAGGGGTTCCTTTTTTAGAGGAGCCTTTGATGAGGCCGTTTGATGTTCGTTTCAACTGTAGTGAAGCTGCGCGTAATTTTTTAGTGCGGCTAAAGGAAAGAGGCTAGCGAGAATGCCAACAATTAATCAGCTCGTCCGCAATCGTCGTGGAAGTAAGCGTCGACGCAGTAAGTCACCAGCTTTGGTGTCCTGCCCTCAGCGTCGTGGCGTATGCACTCGCGTGTATACTATGACGCCAAAGAAGCCTAATTCGGCTCTACGAAAAGTGGCCCGTGTTCGCTTAACGAGCGGAATTGAAATTACTAGTTATATTCCCGGCGTGGGCCACAATCTTCAAGAACACTCAGTGGTCTTGGTGCGTGGTGGACGTGTGAAGGATCTTCCGGGTTGTCGTTACCATACCGTGCGCGGAAAGCTTGAAGCGCATGGCGTTGCGGATCGTAAGCAAAGCCGCTCGAAGTACGGAGCGAAGAGACCGAAGTAGTAGCGGCACTTCTCTTGCGGGGCTCGCCTTTTAGCGGGTTCTCTCGTTGGGAGGAGTCACGATAGTGAATTTGGCATTTTGAATTGAGAGATTATGGCACGTAAAGACAGGAATTTTTCCCGCCCAATTCTTCCCGACCCAAAGTTCGGTGACGTGGTGCTGACCAAGACCGTGAACTGCATGATGCGTCATGGAAAGAAGAGTGTTGCGGAAGCAGCGCTCTACCTCGCTATCGATAAAGCTGGCGAGAAGTCGGGAGTTGATGGAATCGAGACCTTCAAGAAAGCTCTTGGCAACGTGCGTCCCATCGTTGAAGTGCGCTCGCGCCGCGTAGGTGGTGCGACGTACCAAGTTCCTACTGAAGTTCCCGCCGCTCGTTCTCAGTCTCTTGCCATTCGCTGGCTTGTTGAAGCTGCGAATCAGAGAACGGAGAGAACGGTAGGCGAGCGCCTTGCGAATGAAATTCTTGATGCGGCCCAGAATCGTGGCATTGCTATCAAGAAGCGTGAGGATACTCACCGCATGGCTGAGGCTAATAAGGCATTCGCTCACTTCCGTTGGTAGTAGAGCGTCTTTAGGACGTAGTGGTGGGCGTATAGAAAGTGCGCCTTCCTAGTTTTGATTTGAGATAGAGAGAAGAATCGTGGCACCAAAGGCAGATCTTAGTAAGACACGCAATATTGGGATCATGGCGCACATCGACGCCGGTAAGACGACTACGTCCGAGCGTGTGCTTTATTACACCGGTGTGAACTACAAGATCGGTGAAGTGCATGAAGGCGCAGCAACCATGGACTACATGGAGCTTGAGCAGGAGCGTGGTATCACGATTACCTCCGCCGCAACCACCTGCTTCTGGAAGGGTTCTCTGCGCGACATGCCGGAGCACAAGATCAATCTTATCGATACTCCAGGCCACGTTGACTTCACTATCGAAGTAGAACGCAGCTTGCGCGTGCTTGATGGTGCGGTTGCAGTATTCGACGGTGTAAACGGCGTAGAGCCGCAGTCCGAGACGGTATGGCGTCAAGGCAACAAGTTTAAAGTTCCGCGTATTTGCTTCATCAACAAGATGGATCGTATTGGCGCGGACTTCCAGATGTCGCTTGATTCAATCAAGGAAAGGCTGGGGGCGAACGCGATTCCGATTCAGCTCCCGATTGGAGCTGAGAGTGAGTTCAAGGGTGTTATCGACCTCGTTAACATGAAGGCGATCACCTACAAGGATGAGACCAAGGGCGCAGAGTTCGATCTTGGTGAGATTCCCGCAGATCTTCTTGATGCCGCAAAAACTGCGCGTGAGAAGCTTGTTGAGGCTGTTTCCGAGACCGACGAACGTCTGATGGAGAAATACATCGGCGGAGAAGAGGTCAGCATCGCAGAGCTCAAGGCTGGAATTCGTTCCGCCACGATTCGCATGCTCATGTTCCCCGTTATCTGCGGAAGCGCATTTAAGAATAAGGGTGTGCAACCTCTGCTTGATGCCGTGGTTGAGTATCTTCCTTCTCCTCTGGATGTGCCGCCAATGAAGGGTTTCTTGCCTGGTGGCCGAAAGGGAGAAGTGGTGGAGTTGGTTCGCCAGCCATCCCCTGATGAGCCTTTCTGTGCACTTGCATTCAAGATCATCACGGATCCGTACGTCGGCGTTCTCACCTTCTTCCGCGTTTACTCGGGTTCGCTTTCTCCAGGAACCACGGTTCTCAATTCCACACGCGATAAGCGCGAAAGAATTGGCCGTATCATGAGAATGCATGCGGACAAGCGTGAAGAGATTAAGGAAATTTCAGTCGGTGACATCGGCGCAGCCGTGGGTCTCAAGGAAACGATTACGGGCGATACGCTTTGTGATTCTGAGAACCCCATTCTGCTTGAGAGCATTTTTGCTCCTGAGCCTGTTATCAGCATTGCGATCGAGCCTAAGACCAAGGTTGATGAAGAGAAGATGGGCATGAGTCTCATGAAGCTCGCGAAAGAAGATCCTTCTTTGCGTCTTCGTGTTGACCAAGAGTCCGGCCAGACCATTATTTCTGGAATGGGCGAGCTGCATCTCGATATCATTCAGCAGCGTTTATTCAGAGAGTTCGGAGTTGCGACGACCTCTGGTAAGCCTCAAGTGGCTTACCGTGAGACGATCGTGGCGAAAGCCGAAAACGAAACCAAGTATGCGAAGCAGACTGGTGGTCGTGGACAGTTCGGCCATGTTCTTCTCCGCGTAGAGCCTCTTCCTCCAGGGTCGGGAGTGATCTTTGAAGACGAGATTAAGGGTGGTGTAATTCCTAAGGAATACGTGCCTGCCGTTGAAGATGGCGTGCTTGAAGCCCTTCAAGGTGGAGTACTCGCAGGATACCCACTCATTGATGTTAAAGTGACGCTCTATTTCGGTAGCTACCATGAGGTAGACTCGAATGAGATGGCCTTCAAGATCGCTGGCTCAATCTGCGTGAAAGAAGCTTGCCGCAAGGCAAAGATGCAGCTTCTTGAGCCTATCATGGCGGTAGAAGTGGTGTGCCCTGATGACTTCATCAGCAACATCGTCGGTGACCTTAACCGTCGCCGTGCAAGAATCCTAGGTATGGAGCCTCGAGGTGGTGGACAGGCGGTGAAGGCCGAAGTTCCTCTCTCTGAGATGTTCGGGTACTCAACCGATCTTCGGTCGAGCTCCCAAGGACGAGCAACATTCACTATGGAATATCATCACTATTCGCCGGTGCCGGCGCATATCGCTGAAGGTCTTGCTGCTAAGTAGTAGTAGCGGCGAAGTGAGGTGTTTTTCACCACTCGGGCTCTTAAGGGAGCACGTGAGGTCTGTAGGTTGAGATGGTTGCGCGAATTCTAGAGAGTTCGCAGGAAAGTCAGAAGAATTTTGGAAGCGTTAGTAAATTTTTGCAGTGTAATTTTTGGTAGTGAAAAGGTCTTGTGATGCAGTGGTGCGAATGTGCCAAGGCAATAATAAAGATCAGAATAGCTGCCGGGTGTAATAGGGGAATTGACTATGTCGAAGGGAAAATTCGAGAGAACCAAGCCGCACGTTAACGTCGGCACCATTGGTCACGTTGACCACGGTAAGACGACCCTCACCGCAGCCCTCGTGAATACGCAGGCGAAGCGGAGTCTTGCCAAGGCCAAGAGCTACACGGACATCGCCAAGGGCGGAACGGTCCGTGATGAGAGCAAGACCGTAACCATTCACAGCGCCCACGTGGAGTATGAGACCGAGAAGCGTCACTATGCCCACGTAGACTGCCCAGGCCATGCCGATTATGTGAAGAACATGATTACCGGTGCGGCGCAAATGGACGGAGCAATTCTTGTGGTAAGCGCTTCTGACGGTCCTATGCCTCAGACTCGCGAGCACATTCTTCTTGCTCGTCAAGTTGGCGTTCCCAAGATTGTCGTCTTCCTTAACAAGGTTGACACCGTTGATGATCCTGAACTTCTTGATCTCGTTGAGATGGAGATTCGTGAGCTTCTTAGCCTCTATGAATTCCCAGGCGATGATACTCCAATCATTCGTGGTTCGGCTCTTAAGGCTCTCCAGGGTGATGATGCGAGCGAGATTGGTACGAAGTCTCTTGATAAGCTTCTTGCCACGATCGACGAATACGTTCCGCTTCCTCAGCGTGAAGTAGATAAGCCTTTCCTTATGCCTGTTGAGGACGTGTTCTCAATTGAAGGACGTGGAACGGTTGCTACTGGCCGTATCGAGCGCGGTATCGTGAAGATCGGCGAGGAAATCGAAGTCATCGGACTTAAGGATACTCAGAAGACCGTAGTTACTGGCGTTGAAATGTTCCAGAAGACCCTCGATGAAGGTCAGGCTGGTGACAACGTAGGGCTTCTCCTACGTGGTCTCAAGAGAACGGATATTGAACGCGGTCAGGTTATTGCTAAGCCTGGCACGATCAAGCCGCATAAGAAGTTCAAGGCCGAAGCCTACATCCTCAAGAAGGAAGAAGGTGGACGTCATAAGCCTTTCTTCTCGGGATACCGTCCTCAGTTCTACTTCCGTACGACTGACGTAACGGGAAGCCTTAACCTCCCGACGGGTGTTGAGATGGCTATGCCTGGCGATCGCATCCATTTGGAAGTTGAGCTTCATCAGTCAATCGCGCTTGAGAAGCAGTCACGTTTCGCTATCCGTGAGGGTGGTAAGACGGTTGGTTCCGGCGTGGTCACTGAAATCATTGAGTAAATGAATTGCCTCCCACGGTTCCTCCAAAGAGGGGCGTGGGTGGCATAACAAAATCGTACTTCTTCAAACCCATGCTCACTTCGTGAGTAAGGAAAGTAGAAAAAGTACGTGAGGAGGGCGCCCAGTAATGGGCGCTCTCCTTCGCAGAAAAGAACGAAGAAAGTAGCGTTCCAAGTTCTGCTCCACTTCTTGCGTAGCGAAGATGTGAGCGATTCCTTGAAATAGGAATCTTTTGTTGCGGGATACTTGCTTAGGTTTGCTAACTGTCCTCTTCTGGTAGCCGGTATTTTGGTTCTGGCATCTTCTGAGTAGCTTCCGCTAGTCGCTGAAAAAGCGACGGAAGCTGAATTGAGATGTTGAATTGAGATGTTGAACTGGCCCTTGTGGATTCAGTTAGGTAGCGAACTTGGCGTGAGTGCCCGTAACGCGATTTGGGCGAGAAGTGTTTTTTTGAGACGAGGTCTAGCATGATAGGTGGTCAGCTGATTCGCATTCGTTTGAAGGGGTACGATCATAAGCTCCTTGATTCGGCGGTTTCGGAGATCGTTCAGACTGTGCGCCGCACTGGCGGTCGCGTAGCTGGGCCAATTCCGCTTCCAACCCGCATTGAGCGTTATACGGTCAACCGTTCAACGTTCTCAGACAAAAAGTCGAGAGAGCAGTTTGAAATTCGGACCCATAAGCGGTTGCTCGATATTCTTGAGCCAACCCAGCAGACCATTGATGAGCTCGGGAAACTCGAGCTTTCAACTGGTATCGATGTGGAGATCAAGCTGCAGTAGGTGAATTTCGCTGCTGCAGGGAGCCCCAAAGAGAATGGGGAGAGAAAAGGAGAATGATCGAATGAAAAATCCAAAGATTTATAGAGAAGGCCTAATCGGAAAGAAGCTGGGAATGACCCATGTCTTCGCTGAGGATGGCACCTGTGTTCCCGTCACGATTATCCAGGCGGGACCTTGCTACGTACTTGATGTGAAGTCGACCGAGAAGCACGGGTATTCGTCGGTGCAGCTTGGTTTTGAGCCAAAGCTCGGACAGCGCGTCAACAAAGCTGACCTTGGTCGCTTTGGGAAGGTTGGTAAAGGCGCCTTCTACCACGTCAAGGAAGTGCGATGTGATGCTCAGGCTCTGGGCTGGAGCACTCCTGGTCAGGAACTCAAGGTCACCGATGTTTTCCAGAATGGAGAGCTCGTTGACGTATCGGGTGTGAGCATCGGGCGCGGATACTCAGGTGTGGTTCGCCGCTTCAAGGTGAAGGGTCATCCTTCAACTCGCGGTACGCATGAATATCGTCGCCATATCGGTGCGGTCGGTTGTCGTAAGTTTCCTGCGCGTATCTTTAAGAACAAGCGCATGCCGGGACACATGGGTGTAGACAACGTGACCATTCAGAATCTCAAAGTCGTCCAGGTTAACCCTGAGACGAATGTGATTTTGGTTCGCGGTGGTATTCCAGGCGCCACGGGTGGCTTGGTAGTCATTCGTAAGGCTCACAAAGGCGTTGCAAATGGCGGTGTGACCGCTTCGAATGCTGCGAAGGCTCCTACGAAAGCCGCCTAAGTGTGGCGGGGGAATTTTGCAAGCGTAGCTTGTGAAGTGAGGAACTATAACTCGGGACGCTAAAGGGCTCGAGATGAATAGGGCATATTGGTATGGCAGAGAGTCTAAAAAATTCTAAGGCAAAGAAGGCTTCAGCTTCGAATGTTTCGTATCCCGTAGTGGATATGAAAGGCAAAGAAGTTGGGACGGTCGATCTTGATGCAGGCGTATTTGCGGCGCCTGTTTCTGAGGCAATCGTTTTTGACGCCGTCATGTGGCAGCTTTCAAAGCGACGACAGGGTACGCACTCAGTTCTCACCAAGGGAACTATGAAGGGTGGCGGTAAGAAGCCTTGGAAGCAAAAGGGAACCGGCCGTGCACGTGCTGGTACGAGCTGCTCGCCTCTTTGGGTAGGCGGTGGTGTGGCACATGGCCCGAAGTCGAATCCTTTCGGCTATGAGAATCGCCTTTCAAAGCGTAGCAAGCGTCAAGCTCTTGCCGCGGCCTTGACCGATAAGATCAATCAGAAGGGTCTCATTGTCCTTGATTCGCTTACAGTGCCAAGTGGCAAGACCAAGGATCTTTCGAAGGTGCTTTCGGCCCTCGGTTGCTTGAAGGATGGGTCGGCAGCGAAGTCTGTTCTTCTCTGCTCTTCTGCTGACATGAAGGCTGAAGTGGTTGGTGGGAAAGCAAGTCCTGAGTTTCTGGCAAGCCGAAACGTTAAGGGTTTGCAGCTTCTTCCTGTGGAAGGGCTGAACGTATTTGAAGTAGTGAAAGCGAAGTATCTTGTGGGAACCAAGGCTCAGATCTTGGCTCTTCAAGGTGAAGTAGCGCGGCGCTTTTCTAAAGAGAACGCGTAAAAGAATGAATTAGTTTTTGCGAAGTCCATAGGATTTTGCAGCGTGCAGAGAGAGAGGCTTTATGGCTGAGAAAGAGACAAAGAAGGTAGCAGCAAAAAAGACTGCCAAAGGAGCAAAGAAGAGTGCTGCTCCTGCGAAGGGTTCCGCCACAGTAGCGCAGTATGCGCTTCTCAAGCGCCCCATCATCACCGAGAAGACGGCGCTTCTTAGCGTTGATCGAGATCGCGTTGCCTTCAAAGTTCCAAGTGACGCTACCAAGACGGATATCCGTGCGGCCGTGCAGGCTATTTACGGAGTTGAGGTCGCCAAGGTTCGCACGGTGAACGTGCTTGGGAAGATGAAGCGAGCAGGTGCTTCCATGGGCCGTCGTCAGGGCTTTAAGAAAGCATATGTGACGATTAAGAGTGGCCAGACGATTGATGTCGTAGAGGGCCTCTAAAGAGAGCTTGACGGCGAAGTGATAGAAAGCCAGTTGCCCCTAAGGGCGGTGGGAGAGCGAATATGAGTCTAAAAAGTTTTAATCCAACAACCCCAACTCGAAGGTTTTTGACCTCGAGCGAGTTCAAAGAGATTACGACTGGGAAACCAGAAAAATCTCTTCTTCGAAAGAAGAACTCATCCGGTGGACGTAATAACCAAGGCCGTCAGACCAACATCAACATGGGTGGTGGTCATAAGCAGCGTTACCGAATTATCGATTTCAAGCGCGATAAGAAGGGTATCCCTGCGGTAGTGGCGACCATTGAGTACGATCCTAATCGTTCAGCTCGTATTGCTCTTCTTCAATATGTTGACGGAGAGAAGCGTTACATCTTGGCTCCCCAGGGCCTTGAAGTTGGTCAGAAGATCATGAGTGGACCCGACGCTGAAATTAAGCCCGGAAACACCCTGCCTCTTCGCAACATTCCAACAGGCGTTGCGATTCACAACATCGAGGTGAAGGTTGGCCACGGCGGACAGCTTGTGCGTTCCGCTGGTGTCGGTGCGCAGCTCATTGCGAAAGAGGGCGAATATGCACTTCTCAGAATGCCTTCTGGCGAAATGAGAAAAGTATTCATTGAGTGCCAGGCTTCTATAGGCGCGGTCAGCAACCCTGATCATCAGAACATGATGATTGGTAAAGCTGGTCGTAGTCGTTGGCTCGGCATTAGGCCCCACAACCGTGGTACTTCGAAGAATCCTGTTGACCATCCTCTTGGTGGTGGTGAGGGTAAATCGAAGGGTGGACGTCACCCAGTATCACCGACCGGTGTTCCGGCCAAGGGGTACAAGACTCGGCACAACAAGCGCACTTCGAAGTTTATTGTGCGCCGTCGTAACGATAAGAAGTCATAAGTTGAAATTTGATACGCTAGCGGAGAGTTTGTATGCCACGTTCAATTAAGAAAGGACCATTTATCGATGCGCACCTTGCCAAGTGGGTGGAGCGCGCACGGAATGGAGCACATAAAGGACCTATCAAGACCTGGTCTCGTCGCTCGACGATTACCCCGGACATGATTGGATTGACCTTTGCGGTGCATAATGGTCGCAAGTTCAACGCCGTATTTGTAACTGAGAATATGGTTGGCCATAAGCTCGGGGAGTTTTCGGCTACCAGGACGTTCTTCGGACATACGCTGAAGGAGAAGTCTGCCGCTCCTGCGCCGTCTTAGTGCGTTTTAGCCCTAAGGAGTTGCAGCTCTGAGTGATTGAGGGATGCCTCAGGCGAAGAAGTTGTTCGATGAAGCTCGAAAACGGAAGCAGGGTAAGGGAAGTGTTCTAAAGAGAGACGAGAAGATGAATACTCAACAAAGTAAGTCAAAATATAGCCCGAACATTCAAGGTGAAGTGGTGGCCTCCGCTACGCTTCGTCATGTTCGTATTTCCCCGCAGAAGGCCCGTCTCGTACTTGGCCTTATCCGTGGCAAGGAAGTAGAGCGTGCTCTTGATATTCTTCGTTATACCCCTAAGAAGGGTGCTCGATTGGTTTCCAAGCTGCTTAAGTCTGCCGTGAGCAACGCTCGCGAGAAGGGTGGCGTTGATTTGGATTCTTTGCTCGTGACGGGATGCTGGGCTGATACGGGTCGTACCATGAAGCGCTTTATGCCTAGGGCACGCGGTATGGCAACGCCGATTCTCAAGCGTTCGTCGCACATTACGCTCGTTTTGGGCGCAAGGCATTGAATTTGTTGATTTAAGTTCCCGACTAGAAAATCTTGCCGAACGTTTCAGCAAGGTAATTTTTGAAGCGGGGGACAGATAGGGTGACGGGTTGGTTACTTCACGTCGCAAGTTTGATTTATAGAGGTTCGTTGGCTACACTACACCGCTTTTTGCACTGTATCGCTTTTTGCACTGTAGGGCTTTTTGCGGGGAACGGTTTAGCCACGGATTTCAAAAGTTTGAAGCATTAAGGAGATTTAATGGGCCAGAAAGTTCATCCCAAAGGGTTCCGCCTCGGTGGACTTGATACCTGGGTATCTCGTTGGTTTGTGTCGCGTGACCACCATCGTTACATCGGTGAAGATGTCCAGATTCGCAAGTACGTAAAGAGCCGCCTCAACCAGGCTGGTATCTCCCGCGTTGAAATCGAGCGGGCCGCTGCTCGCGCAAAGATCAATATTTTTTCTGCCAAGCCCGGACTTGTGATTGGTAAGAAGGGTAAGGACATCGAAGATCTTCGCAAGGAGCTTCGGAACTTGGTCAAGCGTGATGTGAGCATTAACATCATTGAGACCCGCAAGGCCGACATGGATGCGCAGCTAGTTGCCGAGAACATCGCTTTTCAGCTGGAGCGTCGTATCGCGTTCCGCCGTGCGATGAAGGAAGCGGTAACGAGAGCTCAGCGCATGGGCGCAGAGGGCGTTAAGATTCAGGTCGCAGGCCGCTTAAACGGTGCTGAGATCGCAAGAACTGAGAAGTATAGAGAAGGACGAGTTCCTCTTCATACGCTCCGAGCCGATATCGACTACGGGACTGCAGAGGCACACACCACGTACGGTCTTATCGGGATCAAGGTTTGGATCTTCAAGGGCGAGCGTTTTGCAGAGGGTGAGGCTCAGACATACGAAGCGATTCAACTTTAGTTGTTTGTCAGCATTCGTGTTGGGTTTCTAGGTCTGACTTATTTCTCTTAGTCCTGGTGGGCTGAGAAGAGTCAGAGATGAAATGAAAGAGTTCTAGGGAACGAGTTATGTTGCAGCCAAAGAGAACGAAGTACCGCAAGCAAATGAAGCAGGTACGCCATCTTCAAGGTCGAGAGACCCGCGGTTGTGATTTGGCCTTCGGAGATTTTGGTCTTCGAGCGACCGAGTCCGGATGGATTACGAACCGCCAGATTGAAGCAAGCCGTATTGCAATCACCCGTTTTGTGAAGCGTGGTGGAAAGGTTTGGATCAAGATTTTCCCCGATAAGCCTCTGACGAAGAAGCCAGCGGAAACTCGAATGGGTTCCGGAAAGGGATCGGTGGAGGAGTGGGTAGCCGAGGTGCGCGCAGGTCGTGTTCTTTTTGAGATGACCGGCGTTACCAAGGAGATTGCGGAAGAGGCGTTTCGTCGTGCTGCATCGAAGTTGCCCCTCAAGGCTAAGTTCTGTCGGCGAAGTGATAATCTGCTGTAAGCGAAAGCCGCGTAAGTTCGGCGGCTGGATTGGAGTTTGTATATGAAGCGTAGAGATACCATTAAAGAATTAACCCAGCTTACGGCTCAGGACCTTCAGTCGAAGGCGCGTAGCATGGCTGAAGAGCTCATGAAGCTTAGATTCCGTAAAGCATCTGGTCAGCTTGAGCAGTCGCACAGGATTCCTGAGCTAAGAAAGAACTTAGCGCGGGTGCAGAGTTTTCTTACTTCAAAGAGTGCAGCTGAGAAAGCAGCTAAGTAACGGATAGCAGAACCTCGAAGGGCTCGCTTTTTTAAGGCCCGAGAGAAGAAAGATTTTTGGTGAATAGGGAAGTGGCATGAACGCTCAAACTGGACAGACTGGAACTACTTCTTCCGAGGATACTCGAGGAAGACAAAAAACCCGCGTAGGCGTGGTCGTAAGCAACAAGATGGATAAGACCATTGTTGTAGCCGTCATGCGTCAGGTCATGCACCCTAAGTACGGGAAGTTTGTACGACGTACGAGCAAGTTCTATGCGCACGACGAGAAGAAGGCCTGCGCCGTCGGTGACGAAGTGCGGATCATGGAGACCAGACCCATGAGCCGATTGAAGCGTTGGAAGCTTGTCGAGATCGTGAAGAAGTCTGATTAGTTTTTAGCCTGACAGATTCTCTCGTGAGCATAGGTCGCTCACAGGTTAATCCGGATAGGTTTAGTAAAATTGAAACGCGAACGCTAAGGTAGAGAAAGGTTCGCAGAGTGAAGGCACTGGAGCGGTTCAGTAGTAGAGCTGTTAGGTGCTGAAGGAAGGTAAGTCATGATTCAGTTAAAGTCTCTCCTCGAGGTAGCGGACAATTCAGGCGCCAAAAAAGTCGTCTGTATTAAAGTGTTCGGTGGATCCCGCAGACGTTATGCGACGGTGGGAGACAAGATTAAGGTGGCCGTAAAAGAAGCCATGCCCAATAGCAAAATTGCCAAGGGTTCGGTTCATAACGCGGTGATCGTGCGTACGGCGAAGGAAGTTCGTCGCGATGATGGTTCATACATTCGATTTGATGAGAACAGTGCGGTTCTTATCGACGCAAACGGTGAGCCAGTTGGTACGCGTATCTTCGGACCAGTTGCTCGTGAGCTGCGTGCGAAGAAGTTTATGAAAATTGTATCGCTTGCACCTGAAGTCCTCTAGGAGTTGCGGCTCAAGGGGCAGGAAAGTGCGGTAGAAAATTACGTTCTGAAAGTGCGAGAGCGCGGAGAATCGAAGAACGCGCAGTTAGGGATTAGGAGATAGTGAAGTATGGCTAAAGCGAATAAAAAAGCAGCGAGCCAAGTGGCCGTCAAGACCCGCCTCAAGAAGGGCGACACCGTCATGGTGATGTCAGGTGGCAACAAGAAAACCCGTCCCATCAAGGGCCAGACCGGGAAGATCTTAAAGTTCGTAGACAACGGACAGCGTGCAATTGTTGAAGGTCTCAATACGGTGACCCGTCATCAGCGCGCCAAGGGTCCGTCAAAGCCTGCGGGAAAGATTGTAAAAGAGGCTCCCATGCAGGTTTCTCGCCTTATGTACTATGTCGAGAAGATTAAGCGTCCCGTTCGCTTGACGGTAAGCTTTCTTGCAGATGGCACGAAGGTGCGTGGCTACAAGGATCCAGAAACGAAAAAATTTGTGCAGCTCTAGTCTGGTGAGAGCGTAAGGCTTGGCACTGAAAGCGAGTGTGCAAGAGAGAAGTTTTTCAAATAAAGCAATGTGCTTTGTAAAGGCGATGGTATGACAGGGTCAGGAAATACAGGGTCAAGTAAGTTGGCATCAGCTAACTCAAGACTGCAGAAGCATTACGAGACGAAGGTGGTGCCCGCGCTCATGGAGCAGTTCAAATATTCTTCTCCGATGCAGGTTCCTAAGATTCTGAAGATTGTCATCAACACCGGAGTTGGTGAGGTCACTTCGAATCCTAAGGCGATTGAGCATGTGGTCTATGCTACCACTCAGATTTCAGGTCAGAAGCCGATGGTTTCTCGTTCACGGAAGTCAATTGCTGCTTTCAAGCTCCGTACGGGACTCCCGATCGGTTGCATGGTAACCCTTCGCAAGCAGCGTATGTACGATTTTCTTGATCGTTTAATTTCTGTTGCTCTTCCTCGCGTGCGCGACTTCCGTGGAATTCCGATTAAGGGATTTGATGGTCGTGGCAACTACACGATGGGTGTCAAGGAGTCGATTGTATTCCCTGAAGTGGTAATCGATAAAATGGATAAAGTCCGTGGTATGGACATTACCTTCGTTACCACGGCAGAAACTGATGATGAGGGTCGTGCTCTTCTTCAGCACATGGGCATGCCGTTTAGGCACGCTACGGTTAAGGAAGGTGCGGGCGAGCAGGGTAGTCAAGCTGCCTAAGCTCGTAAGAGGTGGCTCGCAAGACGACAAATATTTGATTTTGGAGAATGTGTAAGTGGCAAAGAAGTGCTTAAGGCTCAAGCAGCAAGAGAAGCCGAAATTCGTGGTACGTGGATACACCCGTTGTCAGGTCTGTGGCCGAGCTCGGTCTGTGTACCGCAAGTTTAAGCTTTGCAGAATTTGTCTACGTCAGTTCGCGCACCGTGGAATGATCCCCGGGATGATCAAAGCGAGCTGGTAAGAGTTTGGGTGAGCACTAAGTAGCCTGACTAAGAGTCTTTCTCTTAGAGCAGAGATGTTTGTTTGATTTCAAAGTTCCTGTCGAAAGGTCTTTTGACTGAGTTTTTTAGCTGGGGGGAGAGCCCACAGTGATAAAGAGTCGGCGATAAAGAGTCAGCGGCAGGGGGAAGGAAAGCGTTATGGTAACTGATACGATTGCTGATTGCCTCACGAGGATTCGTAATTCTCAGAGAGCAGGACATAAGTCTGCCAAGGTGATGTTCACCAAGCAGGTGAAGGCTATTCTTGAAGTTCTTACTTCTGAAGGCTTTGTCGAAGGCTTTGAGGCTCGCAAGGGTGAGACGATTAAGGAGAATTGCTACGAGGTATTCCTCAAGTATTTTTCTCCTGGTGAGCCTCAGATTACGCTCATTCGCCGCGTCAGTAAGCCTGGTCGCCGTGTGTATCAGCGCTGTGAAGATTTACAGAAGGTCAGAGCCGGTCTTGGTATTAACCTTGTATCGACCTCTCAGGGCGTAATGTCGGATCGTGAAGCCCGCCGTAGAAAGCTCGGTGGAGAGTTGTTGGCGCAAGTGGCGTAAGGTTTTTAGCTCGTAGCGAGCCCTTGAGATTCAGGAGCTCGTAGAGAAGACGCCCTTGGGAATAGGTTCCTCGGGGGTAGGTCGCTCTAGAAAGTAATCTAGAGAGAAAGTGGATCCAGAAAGGTAGCATCGTATGTCTCGTATTGGAAAAATGCCCGTAGAGATTCCCTCCGGAGTAAAGGTAGCGGTAGCGAACGGCTCGGTGAATGTTGAGGGCCCACTGGGGAAACTTCAGTACTCTCCTCACAACGACATCAAAGTTGCAGTTGAAGGATCCACCATTGTTTTTAGCCTCGTGCGTGACAACCGCCAGTCTCGTGCGACGTGGGGTTCTACACGCGCTCACCTTAACAACATGGTGAAGGGCGTAAGTAAAGGCTGGAAGAAGTCGCTTGAGTTTAACGGCGTTGGTTACGGCGCCAAGGTTCAGGGACCTAAGCTCGTTCTCACGGTCGGCTTTTCGCATGACGTTGAGTTCGAGATTCCTAAAGGTATCAAGTGTGTCATGACCAAGAACGTCTTGGACATGGAGTCTGTTGATAGAGAGAGTCTTGGGACATTTGCATCCAAGGTTCGCAAGGTACAGCCTCCTGAGCCGTATCTTGGTAAGGGTATTAAGTACTCGGATGAGGTTGTCCGTCGTAAGGCTGGTAAGACTGGTAAGAAGTAAAGTAGTCGCGTTTAAGGGAGTTCTCTTCCTTAGAATGCGGTTCGCTTCTTGGCCTGTAGAAGGTTACCGAGAGATAGCGACGGGAATTGGACGGTTTGATTTATTGAGATGACGGTATGGCAATCAAGTCAAAAAAAGTGCGGCTTAGTACCCGCGAGAAAAATAAGTTTCGTATTCGTAAGAGACTCTCAGGCAGCGCTGAAAGGCCTCGCTTGAGCGTTTTCAGAAGTGGTAAACACATCTACGCTCAAATTATATCTGACGTAACTGGAGTTACTCTTGCGAGCGCCTCTTCGTTGGACAAAGAGGTAATGGGAACGGTTGCAGCGGTTGCTGCTTCTTTCATCGCAGCGAGCGAGAAGAAGAATGCCGAGGACCCTGATGCGGGTGCCATCAACGTAAACTCAGCCCGAAGCTCAAAGAGCATGGCTGCGGCCCTCGCGGTAGGGAAGGTGGTTGCGGAACGCGCCATTAAGAACCAGATCAAGCAGGTGGTTTTCGATAGAAACGGTTTCGTTTACCACGGGCGGATTCGGGCGGTCGCAGAAGGCGCTCGGATGGGTGGATTGGATTTCTAAGCGAAGTAGTTTCTAAGCAGATAAATTTCTTAGCATAGCAATTTCTTAGCAGAGTAAGGGGCACACATGAGTTTGCATGATCGCTTGTTTCGTCGTCGGGTTCGCGTAGATGAGTGCGGCGAAATCAAGGAGAAGACAGTTTCAATTAGTCGTACGTCGAAGACCGTAAAAGGTGGTCGTCGTTTCGGCTTCAGCGCACTGATTGTGGCAGGAGATGGCCGCGGTCACGTAGGTTATGGCCTTGGGAAATCAAATGAGGTTCCCGATGCTATTCGTAAGGGAACTGACCAGGCTCGTAAGGGCATGATTCGAGTGCCTCTCAAAGGAACAACTGTTCCTCATGACGTGGTCGGTAAGTTTGGTCCTACCGAAGTCATGATTAAGCCTGGTTCTCCTGGTACTGGCGTTATTGCCGGTTCCGCAGTGAGAACAGTTCTCGAGGCGGTTGGTGTAAGAGACGTAAGAACCAAAGTGAATGGTTCGACGAACCCTTACAACGTTCTTTATGCGACCTTTAACGCGCTTCTCTCTCTCAAAGAGCCAGAGGCTATCGCGCTCGGTCGCGGAAGTTCGCTTGAGGAGCTCGGGTACGCCCCTTTTTAGTCCTCTAAGGGAGCCCGCTCTGGCGTGAGAGTCTCGAGTTAGATCTCGAGTCTCAAATCATGGTAGGGTAGCAGCCCCGGGAATTGCCGCTCTGCTTGGAGAGGCGGGCCGCGTAGGCGGGGACGGAGTGAGATAGTAGTTTTCGAAGTGAGTATAGACTTATGGCAGCGAAAATCATGGCGGCGAAGAGTGGCGCAGAGAAGAACACGGCTGTGAAGCGCATAGTGGTAAAGCAAGTGAAGAGCCAGATTGGGCGTGACGTGACTGTGCGTAATGCGCTTAAGTCTCTTGGCCTTGGCCGCATTGGCAAGTCTAAGGAGTTCAATGTGGGGCCTGAAGTGGTTGGCATTATTCGCCAGGTCTCGCACTTGGTGACCATTAACGACGTAAAGTAGTGTCACCTACGTATAACAAGACCTAACAGAAGTTTGATATCGGAAGGAGCCATAAGGCTATGAGGACTTTAAATCTTTCAACATTGAAGGCTCCCGAAGGAGCTCGTAAGCGCAATAAGCGCGTTGGTTGTGGTGAAGGATCTGGCCACGGAAAGACAAGTTGCCGAGGTGGAAAGGGTCAAACTGCGCGTAACGGCGGCGGTGTTCGTCCTGGATTTGAGGGTGGACAGATGCCTCTTTACCGCAGAATTCCTAAGCACGGTTTCAGGTCTCAGGGTAAGGTTCTTGGAAACACGTCTTGGGCAGTGGTGAATCTCTCAGTTCTTGAGACATTCGACGCGGGTGCAACGGTAGACATCGCTGCGCTGAAAGCTAAGGGATATGTTGCTGACGTGCGCCATCATCAGGGCGTAAAGATCCTTGGGACGGGCGAGCTCACCAAAAAGCTTACCCTCAAGGTTCATGCTATCTCCGGTTCTGCTCGCCAGAAGATTGAAGCGGCAGGCGGAGCAGTAGAGATTGTAAGCTAAGAAGAAGCTCAACTGTTACTGTCGCTGGCAGTGTCGGCAGTTTAGCAGTGCAATTGAGACTATTTCTTAGTTTGAGTGAGTCTCTAAGATTCCTCAAAACAGAACGGGCTCAGAGAACACAGAAGATAAGGAAGTGAAATATTCCCTTATCCCCTGTGGGCTTTGAGTCCGTTTTTGTTATTTGAGGCTCTGTTTTCTTACCTTAGGAATCTCTCAAAGAAATCTGCGCGGTGAACTCTGAGCGCTCTGTGGTTGATTTAAATTATTCAAAAAAACCGCAGAGGACGCAGAGTTCACTGAGAGAAAAATAAAATGGCGAGGTTTTTCAGAGGTTCCCTAAATCACCACCTACATGTTTTCACTGGTCCCTAGGGAACTTTCGATACACGACCGTTACTTCTTACAGAAGAAGAGGACTTCCAGCTGGTGGAATGGCCTTTGCCATGTGAGAAATGTGAGCTGAACAGTGGAGTTTGTTACAGGTAATTCCTTTTAATCAATCGTTTTTCATGTCATGTACCATGTCAGGTGCCATGTCATGTACATGGGGGGTTCCGAGTAGGGCCCTGACCCACTGCCACTACCGCAGGTAGTGGTAGAAATTTTCTAAGGGATAGAATTCTAGGTAGCGAGGGCTCCTACGTAGCGACAAGACACGTGCTGAGACTCTCACTAAGACAAGCGATTTTAATGCTAAGGACTGCCATATGATTGGAAGTATTGGGGAGATAGGAAAGATTCCTGAGCTCCGTAAGCGCCTTTTCTTCACTCTTGCGCTTCTTGCCGTGTATCGGCTTGGTGTTCACGTATCGACTCCTGGCATCAACGTCGAAGCGCTAAGAAATTTGTTCGAGGGGCAACAAGGCACGCTCCTTGGGCTTATCAACTTATTCTCGGGCGGCGCCCTCGAGCATTTCTCAATCTTTACCCTTGGAATTGCGCCTTACATTTCAGTTTCGATTATTATCCAGGTTCTTACGCCTACGATTCCTTCGCTTGAGGCCCTCAAGAAGGAAGGAGAAGCGGGAAGGCGCATTCTCACCAGATATACCAGGCAAGGCACCATACTCCTTGCCCTCGTCCAGTCTCTTGCGATTGCTCATGGACTTGAGGGGCAGGGACTCGCCCTTTCGCCGGGATGGATGTTCCGAGCTACCACGATAGCAACGCTTACTGCGGGAACTGCTTTCATCATGTGGTTAGGAGAGCAGGTAACGGAAAAGGGAATTGGAAACGGAATAAGCATCATTATCTTTGCAGGTATTGTGGCTCGTATGCCGCAGGTGCTCGTCGCTACCATCGAGCAAGCGCGTACAGGAGACATCAGCGGACTTGCAGTGTTTGGAATGTTGGTATTTGCCGTTCTAACCATGTACGGCATCGTGTACGTTGAGCGTTCTCTGCGTCGTATTCCAATCCAGTATCCACGCCGCACGGTGGGTAGTCAGGTTACCCAAGCGCAAACCCAATACTTGCCGCTTAAGGTAAATATGTCGGGTGTTATTCCACCGATTTTTGCTTCGGCGATTATTGTGGTTCCGCTCACCTTCGCTTCGTTTAGTTCTATTGAGGCGGTGCAAGATCTTGCGCCGTATCTGCAACACGGAACATGGAGCTACAGTCTTATTTTTGTACTGCTGGTGGTGCTCTTCTGTTATTTCTACACGGCCGTCGTGTTTAATCCCGATGAAGTAGCGGAGAATCTGAAGAAAAATGGTGGATTCATTCCGACCGTGCGCCCTGGAAAGCAGACCGCCGATTATCTTTATAGTGTGCTCAACCGTTTGACGCTTTGGGGTGCGCTGTACATTGCCATGGTTTGTATTCTGCCGGAACTTTTGTACCTCAATCTAGGAGCCCCAGATTTTGCTTCCGTTTTTGGTGGTACCGCGATTCTCATCGTGGTGGGCGTGACGCTCGATACTGCCTCGCAGATTGAATCTCATGTGCTCGCGAAGAACTACGAGTCCTTTATGTCGAAGAGTTCTAAGTCTCTTGGCGGCGCTGGCTCGGCGAGTCACATGCGATCGCGTCTACTTAGAAGGTAGAGGGTGCTATGAGAATAGTCTTGCTTGGAGCCCCTGGTGCAGGAAAAGGAACGCAAGCGCTTCTTATTTGCCAGGCAAAAAAGATCCCGCATATCTCTACGGGAGAGATGATGCGCCAAGCAGTGGCGAAAGCCTCTCCCCTTGGTGCCCGCGTGAAGGGCTATCTTGATCGGGGCGAGCTGGTCCCCGATGAAGTCGTAGTGGAAGTAATCAAGGACCGCTTGAGTGCAGAGGACTGTCGTTCGGGATTTCTGCTCGATGGATTTCCTCGCACGGTTGCCCAAACAAAACGCCTTGATGTCTTGCTCTCCGAAATGGATCTGCCGCTCACCCATGCGGTTAATCTGATGGTCCCGCGGGAAGTTCTTCTTGAAAGAATTCGCAGTCGCGGAGCCTCGGGTTCAGGTCGCACGGATGATAAAGGTGAAGTCGCGCTGCATCGTTTGACGGTTTTTCTTGAGCAGACAGCGCCTGCAATTGAGCTCTATAAAGGCCGAAAGATTTATTTTGAGATCGATGGGATTGGCTCGGTAGAGGAAGTGCAGAGCCGAGTTCTTGCGGTGCTCAAGGACTGAGCGCCTTGCTCGCTGCAGGGATCATTCTTCTTCGGGTTCTCTCATTTAAACTTCAATTGCTGTCAGATTGTTTCAGGCAAACTGGGGAACCCCCGAACGGCTCACCCTCAGACCCTTTCATAGGCCCCAGGCTTTGATGAGGACCAGGCAGGGCAGGGGGGCAAATGGTAGTCCCAATGGCAGGATTGGGTCGTTTTCCATGGGGAGACCACTTTTTAAGGAAATTTGACCTCAAAATGAGGATTTGCGCCCTAGTTTGAGGCGCAGAAACTTGAGATTGGACTGGGAAGTGTGTACTTTACGCGCTCTCGGCCCTCGAATTTTGTCGTTCGAGTAGGGTGGACCCTAAGGATAGTGGGGAAATCCCCTGAAAATATTAGATATTTCAGGTGGTTGTGTCAGGTATCCATGTTGCCCGGGCATCGGCTCAGCAGCATTTCTCTTGACCGTTTCTCTGGACCGTTTCTCTGGGGGAATGTTGCGCAAGGGCAATATTTCTTTAGGGTAGGAGTTTCTTGAGGGTATTTGTTTCTAGAGGCCATTTTCCTGGGTGAAAATGAGTTCCTGGGCGAAGAATATCGGGAAATTGCGGTACCAGGAAGAAAATTTTAGAGCCAAGAAGAAAATTTTAGAGAAGATGCACTTTTAGAGGGGCATCTTGTGTGGAGGATGTCGTGAAAGTGAGAGCGTCGGTCAAGCCAATCTGTGGATATTGCCGTGTGATTCGTCGCAAGGGCAAGCTGTTTGTGACTTGCAGTCGCACCCCTAAGCATAAGCAGCGCCAGGGTTAATTAAGTTTGCGTTAATCTGTGTTTACTGGAATCTGTTTTACTGGAATCTGTGTTTAGTGGGTCCGGGTAGGGCTAGAGAAATTTTTTTTGGAGAGTGAGTAAAATGCCTCGTATTGCGGGAGTTGATCTCCCCCGAAATAAGCATGTTGTGTACGCGTTGCCCTACATTGTTGGGATTGGTCTTTCACGTGCGCGTGAAATTTTGACTGAAGCAAAGATTCCGTACGAGACTCGCACTGACAATCTTACCGAGGATCAGGTCGGTAAAATCAGAACTATTATCGAGCGCAGTTTCAAGGTCGAAGGTGATCTTCGCCGTGAGACTCAAATGTCGGTGAAGCGTCTTATGGACTTGGGCTGCTACCGCGGTCTTCGTCATCGTAAGGGGCTCCCGGTGCGTGGTCAGCGAACAAAGACCAATGCGCGTACTCGTAAGGGACCGCGTAAGGCCCCGATTGCGGGCAAGAAGATAGCGACTAAGAAATAGTTCGTAAAATCTAGTTCGCTGTTCATTGAAAAGTAGTTTCTAGAAACGTGGAGAATGTACTGTGACTGAGGCCCCTGCAAAACAACCAGCCGCCGCCGCTACGGGCGCCGCCGCTGCCAAGAAGAAGAAGACCAAGCGTAACGTTCCCGTGGGTGTGGCTCACATTCACGCGACGTTTAACAACACCATCGTAACTATTACTGACCCCAGTGGTCATGTAGTGTCGTGGTCGAGCCCTGGCTGCAACGGCTTTAAGGGTTCGCGTAAGTCGACTCCTTTCGCTGCTCAGGTCGCTGGTGAAACTGCGGCGCGTAAAGCCAAAGAGGCTGGTATGCGTGCGGTGAGTGTACTTGTGAAAGGTCCTGGTTCGGGCCGTGAGTCGGCGCTTCGTGCGATTCATCTTGCAGGTCTCACGGTAACGTCAATTCGCGATTGCACTCCTGTTCCCCATAACGGGTGTCGTCCTCGCAAGAGCCGTAGAGTTTAATTTTAAAAATTTCTGTACTAGTTCGGAAAGTAAGAGGAGATAAGAATGGCTCGGTATTGTGGTGCGGTGTGTCGATTTTGCCGACGTGAAGGTGAGAAGCTTTTCCTTAAGGGTGAGCGTTGCTTCACGAATAAGTGTGCGATCGAGCGTCGTGAAGGTGGCCCCGGACAACACGGAAAGGCTCGCCAGTCACACTCTGATTTCAAAGTTCAACTTCGTGAGAAGCAGAAAACGAAGCGTATTTACGGGATGCTCGAAACGGGCTTCCGCGCTGCTTACGAGCGTGCCGCTACCACCAAGGGCGTCACTGGTTCTCAGCTCCTCATCGCATGCGAAAGACGTCTTGATAACGTAGCGCTCCGTCTTGGGTTTGCTACTTCTCGTCGCCAGGCTCGTCAGCTCGTTTCCCATGGGCAGCTGCTCGTCAACGGACGTTGCATTGCGCTTCCTGGATATGAAGTGCAAGCGGGAGATATCGTAGAGATTGTGGAAGGTCGTAAGAAGCATCCTGGTATCGTGGCTGCGATGGATTTCGCTTCAAGCCGCGTTATTCCTGAGTGGCTGTCTCTCGACAAAGCAATGGCGAAGGGCACGGTAATTTCTCTCCCCACAAGAGAGGCGATTACACAGTCGCTCAACGAACAGCTTATCGTTGAACACTATTCTCGTTAATAATTCTCTATGAGGCCCTCCTAAACTTATTAAGAGGGCTCTTAGTTGAGAGGGTTATTCGGGTGTTGACGAGCGCCGCCGGGGCAATAACTGGCGGTAGAAGGCAAATTTTCGCAGCTAGCACTTGAGAGGAAGGCGAAAGTATAGTGCTGGCGAGCATGGTGGTGGCGAGGTAGGTGAGCGGAAGTAGACCTCGCTATAGCCTCGAGGGTCGATTTGGCCTCGAGAGAACGATAAATTTTACGGACCTGTTTTTTGATGCTTTAGCTTTTCTGCTTTGACGTTAAGAGCGAGAGAAGTGATGCCCGTTAAGAAATGATTACTTACGTAATCATGGCAAGGGCGGATAGAGCTTACGAACATGTCTTGGTGCAAGTCCAAGGGCAAGTCTAAGGGAGATTGAGAAGAATGAGACGCATTTATCTTAGAGACCTGATCAAACCAAAGCGCGTTGAGATTGAAGGTGGTTCTCCAGATAGCCGTTACGGCAAGTTTGTAGCGGA
>JBIKWF010000206.1:0-3436 GCA_044356455.1 Bdellovibrionota bacterium
TCGGGATGATACGGGCGGAACCTTGTCGGCATTCCCTTTCGCTACCACTTCAGCTCAGAGACGAAAATACTTCTTCCTCATCATCGCGTGACCGATAGGGAACGCAGGATTCTATGGAGTCTGGCCCATCCTACGGGACAGACTCCTAGCCCCTATTTCTCGTACACCCTACATGTTCCCGAACTCCCTAGAGTGCCGCAAGTAGCCCTTTCCGCGGAAATCTCCTCGAATAGGGGCTCAGCTCGCCTTTTCAGGTCGCAATTTTCGGCGCGACCGAACTGCAGTGTGAAAAGGCGGCTACGGATTGTGTCCAAAATGAAGATTTAGGTTTCTACGGGACACACTCCTAGGCAACCTCATCCGCTTCAAATGAGACGCCCCCACATACGGTGCACGCTGGGTTCCTCTCAAGGTCGATCCTCCTGAGGCCGAATAAATCCGTTAGAATTCCTATCTTGGCATTCAGCGACACATTCTGGCTGAACTCGCCTAAGAACTTAAGCGCTTCGGTCACAAGGAGCCCCGCTGCAATCAAGTTCATTGCTCCCGACTCCGGACTCCATATTGCATGGTCTCGAGTACTCAGTCGAAGAAGCTCAGTAAATTTCGGATCTGCCGTTCGGTGTTGCACAACAAAAGGCTTGCAACGAATACAGGCGGTAAATCCGGGTACCACAAGAGGTCCAAAATTGACAACATCATTGCAACCCCCAGCCATAAGGAGCGGGGTTAGATTGCTCACGCAGAAGTCATTGAGCTTCTGGTAAAGTTCTAGTGGTTCATTTGCTGCACAGATCACGAGGTCGGAGGGGAGAAGTAGAGATAAATTTTCGCCGTCCACCACCTTAACAGAGTAACTCTGAACTACGGTTTCAGAGTTACGAAGGTTAATGGCACGCCTAACGACCTCAGCTTTTTCTTGACCAACATCGGCTTCGGTAAAGACTGGCGCCCGGATAAGATTTTCAAGCGCAACCTTGTCATGGTCAAAAATCCTCAGGGTGCCAACACCAGCGTTTGCGAGCGCTACCGCAACTAGGTTTCCTAATCCGCCGCAGCCCACAAGTGAAACAGTTGCTGCTTGTAGCTTGCTCCTTACCTGTATGGGATCGGCTCCGCACCAAAGATAGTGACCAGCTTGCCTAAGGTACCGGTCGGACTCATTCAGAAGCCCCTCTACAAAGATAAGATTCGCAGATTTTAGGATGTCTATCCCGGCGACGAACGTTTCAATGGGGCATTCAGGCATCTCTACTTCCAGCGCAGCGATCACAAATGAGATCGTTGCAGGCTTATTGAAAAGTCTCGCGGCTCGGAGAACAACTTCCTGAAGGGTAAGATCCTCCAATATTACTCGCCGTGACCCGTCGCACAAAAGTAGCTTATTTTCAAAGAAGCCGGGAAAAAAGAACGGTGCAAGCTGGTAGCGTTTCTCTGAAATCATTTCCATTCTCGTGCAGCCTGTGAAAAGGAGGGAAATCAAGGGCTCCGCTAATCTCGGTTTTCTTCAGGGAGGGCGGCCTTCAATTGAATCCAAACACTTGCACGAGACGACAGTTTTCCAACGTACTCCCAAAATTCTCGGTATGTGAATGCCAAAGAAACCCACGGAAAAGCACTGTTCGGTTGTACTTCATAGGAACTCGTATAACCTCTTCCCATAGAGACCGGTCCCCTCCCTTTTTCCAGCCGATCTCATCCTGAACCTCCTTGAGGCTCTTGAAGCCTTTGGATTCAAGCTCCTCTTGGGAGGGGGCCCACTCCCAGCCAAACTGTTTGTAGCGCCAGAACGTCAGGCCCCCGCGATCATACGCAGGGTTACTTAGAAAAACTATCGCTCCCCACATGGTGCTATCGAAATGAATATCGGAAGGTGTGCTATCCGTCGCAAAGGAGCGTTTAAAGTGTCCAAATTTAACTCCTGGGACGGCAACTGGAGTGTGACCGACGAGACTCCCTAAATAGTCTAGCGCCCCCTTGGCTATATAGGGCTCTGCAATCGCTCCCGCATATTGCGCCCCATCTGTTCTCTCCCAATCAGACTCCAGGGCGTGCTTCCGCACTGCATCTGGGTTGTGGTAGAAATCATCGATTACAACAAGGGATTTATATGCCATCTCGACCTCCTGCTGGTGACAAGATCTCATATACTTTCTTTGGGCACGAGTCGAGAATTTCTATTCGAGCCGTTTCGAAGATTTTTTTAAGGAACTATTCAAGCAAGGGAGTTTTGAAGGCACATTTGATTCGCTCGCTTCATACTATTGCCATTTCTCTCTTAATATTAGGGCCATTTCTATTGGGTGGATGCGGGAAAGGGGCCATTAACTTGCCTCCAATTGCGGGTTCCACCCCTACTAGGGAAGTGGCTGCTCGAATTGGATTCGGTTCATGTATAGAAGAGCCTGCTCTCGTGCCTTGGAACGAGATCTTGTCGAAGGCGCCCGACATATTCGTCTTTCTTGGAGACAATATTTATCTTAACGAGGATGAAGTTGGAAACGACGCCCTCATTTGGGCGCGCTATCAGAGGCTGTCTGAGACTCCCGGATTTCGGAGTCTTCGGGATCGAGTTAGACTACTTGCGATTTGGGACGATCACGATTTTTCGCTCAATGATTCAGACTCGCTTTCCCCAGGTGGGAGGGCGTCGCTTGCCGCCTTCGAGAAATTTTGGCGCCCTCGGCGGATTGGGCCCGAGGGGGCCACTAAGGCTCTCGCGGGGATATTTCAGATTCAAGTGACCGATTACGCTACTCTAATTCTTACGGATAACAGGACGTATCGTCTAAGCCCCAACCATACTTCGGTCCCGATTGCATTTGGAGCCCAGCAGACGGATGAAATCGCAGAAGCCATTCGAAACGCGGCAACGCCTTTTGTCATCATTGCTTCGGGAAACCAAATCCTAAGCGAATCACTCGCTCGCGAGAGCTTAGCTCAGTTCCCCTACGAGAAGGCAGCGATCCTTTCTGCAATTCACGACTCGCACGCTGAGGTAATTATTTTGTCGGGAGATCGCCATTATGCAGAGATCCTCGAGAAGCAGGTTGGCAGCCGATCAGTTATCGAAGCTACTTCATCACCCTTAGCCGGGGTACTTCGAACGGCAGTTGACGCCGGGGTCGAGCCCTTTCGGAAGGGCCTCATGGTGGGAGAACCGAATTTTGGAATCCTCACCCTGTATCGCAACTTGCCAGGAAGAGCGCCCGAGTACCGTATCGATCTTTACGGGTCCAGAGGAGATACGCTCTTGTCCTTTGATTCGAGGGCCGCCATCCCATCCTCGCGCTGAGGGCTCTAGCCCTTATATCTCAGTGCGCCGTAACCGGCGCACTCGTCTAGCGGATGCAAGTTCCGCGGTGGGAGTTGGTTTTTCGCCCACGTAACTATCTACAACGTATAACGGAGGACCGGAATATGTGAGCTGTAGAGA
>JBIKWF010000207.1:0-3411 GCA_044356455.1 Bdellovibrionota bacterium
CATGATCTTTCAACCTGCCCCGTCGTTGCAGATCGAAGCAAATGAGCAAGGGAAGAAAGGTTTATCGGCACGCCGAGGCGCGCGTCGCGCCGTCGCCTACTGGTAGAAGAGGCGGAACGGCGCGCCCTACCGGGGGTGTTTAGCGCCAGCTTCGCCCCGATCAGAATTGCTTTTGACGACCTGTGCCTACTAAAAGATCTTCAAGCGCGATGTCGAGGGCATCAGATAATTTAAAAACCGCGCCAATAGTCACATTCTGCTTTCCGTTTTCTACGGAGCTAATATACGCACGGTCCAGGCCCGATCCATCGGCAAGATCCTGCTGGCTCATTTTTCTCAGTTTGCGTGCTTCAAGAATACGGGCGCCCATGCCGCGAAGATATTGATTGAGTGAGGCGTGAGAGCCGAGGAGCCCGCAGATCTTGCGAGCCTCTTCTACTGCCTGCTTGGCGTCGTGTGCGACGGCGTCAGGCGAGAGTTGCTTAACAACTGACTCTGGCGCTCGCTCAATGGCAGGCCCTCCGAGCATAATTTTGGGTGGTTTCTCTAGGCTCTTGAGCGCTCGCACTGCGCGCTCAAGTTCGGGTATGGTTTCTGTCAGCGTGATCGAGAGACCTACTAAATTCACCCCGCGAGTTTTGACGAATTTCACCAGGTCTTCTGAGGGCGTGTTCGTGCCAAGAAAATCAACTTCCCACCCATCCATAAACAAGAAGTCGGCGACGACCTTGCCGCCCAGAAAGTGTGCATCTCCATCTATGGTTGCCACCACCGCTTTAAGTCCAAGAGAGGACTTCGGCTGAATGATGTGCCTAAGCCTCGTCATTTCGCTAAGAGCGATTTGAGTTGCAAGGTGCTCTTCAGAGATAGAACTTTTGCCTGCATGCCAGAGCTCTCCCATTTCTAATTGCGCAGGGAGAAGTACCTTCAGGTAAATCTTCGATGGGCTAACCCCTTGGGCGAGAGCCTTATCAATCGCTTCAGAGGCGGCAAGAGCGCTTCCCGCCTTGAGGGCGTCTAAGTACTCATTGTACGCTTGGTCGATTGGGGTGAGATTCTGGGCGGTGTTCATAATATCCAATTCTAGCGCATTTTTTGAGGAGTAAGAATACACAGGTAGGCGATTTTTGTTTTATATAAAAGACATTGGGCTGCTTTTAAGGGAGCATGTCTTCTTAAACGACACAGGTATCGGTAGGCTCGGCACGCATGGCTCAGACAGATGTTATCATCATTGGCGCAGGCTTGGCGGGTCTTTGCTGCGCTCGGGAACTTGTACACCAGGGATTAAGCGTTTCTATTCTTGAAGCTTCGAACGCCCCCGGTGGCAGGATTCGCACCGACCAGCATGAAGGTTTCTTGCTCGACCGGGCCTTCCAAGTTTTTCTCACTTCTTATCCAGAGGCCCAGAAAACCCTCGACTACCCATCCTTGCGATTACAGGAGTTCGATCCTGGGGCGCTTGTTTTTAGCCGAGGGAAATTCAGAAAAATTGGAGATCCATTTCGCGATCCACTCTCGGTGCTTTCAACTCTTTTCTCTGGAGTGGGTACCACCCTCGATAAGTTACGGATTGCGCAGTTTCGGCAGCAAGTAATTACGGGCTCCTTGGAAGCGCTTCGTGATGCTACTGAGACTACCTCGCTTCGGCGTCTCCAGAGTCTTGGGTTTAGCGAACGCATGCTTCGAGAATTTCTAATCCCCTTCTTTCGAGGAGTTTTTTTCGAACCCGAGCTTTCAACGTCAAGTCGTAAGCTTGATTTCTGTTTTAGAATGTTTGCTCAAGGCGCCGCGGCACTTCCTGCGGAAGGGATGGAGGCAATTCCGCGCCAGATAGCCGATCGCCTGCCTCTCAAAAGTTTGCGCTGCGGTGTGCGGGTTTCGTCAATCGAAGAAGGCACCGTAACTCTAGAAAGTGGAGAGCAGCTACACGCTCCAATTGTGGTCCTCGCTACCGATGCTGAGAGTGCCGTCAAGCTTGAGGGGGGGCAGGAGTTTGGCGCTTCGCATGGCATCTACTGTCTCTATTTTGCAGCGCCGCAAAGTCCCCTTGGAGAGCCTCTTCTCGTTCTGAATGGAACGGGGGCGGGGATTGTGAACAACCTTTCCGTGGTAACCGATATCGCTCCGTCCTATGGCCCACGTGACCAAGCCTTGATATCCGTGAGTGTTCTTCCAGGTTTTGTCGAGAGAAGTGCAGGGCTTGAGCTCCGAGTCTTAGAGGAGCTTG
The DNA here is from genome assembly GCA_044356455.1 of Bdellovibrionota bacterium. Lineage (GTDB taxonomy): Bacteria > Bdellovibrionota_C > UBA2361 > UBA2361 > JBGSMV01 > JBGSMV01. Next base: position 2,231 of record JBIKWF010000207.1, read on the forward strand.
AGGGGTGGTTCGGCTCGCAAGTGAACTCGTGGCGTCACCTTAGGACTTACCACGTGCGTAATGCACTTCCTGTTCAAGCGACTCTTCCTCCTTCATCTGCGACAAAGCCGCTGGTTTTGAAAGACTGGCTTTTCCGTTGTGGTGACTATTTGGAAATAGCCTCCATTCAAGGTGCAATGAAGTCGGGGAGACGAGCCGCGGAAGAAATTCTCGCGCGGCATGGGTAAGGCCCCAGCTTCTCTTTTCGTGTTTTAGGGAACAACCACTAAGACCACAGAGACCACTAAGGGTGGGAGATTGTTTTTTCTCTCCTTCTTACGCAATGGATTTAATTTGTGATTTTTGCTGAAAGCGCGCCTCTTTTTCTGGTACATGTCCTTCTGACATGGTTCATGGTCGGACTTATCTGGACCATTCAAGTCGTGCATTATCCTTTGATGGGCGAAGTTGGGCCGGAAAGATTTTCTAAGTATTCAGAGCTTCATAATCAGAAGATTACATGGATTGTAGGTCCAGTGATGCTGCTTGAGGCTGGCACGGGAGCTTTACTTTTCTTCTTGGGCGAGAGTCGCAGCTACTTTCTGCTTTCATTGGTGATGCTTGCGATCGTGTGGGCTTCAACAGCCTTTGTCCAAGTGCCCTTGCACACGCAGCTAGGCAAGGGGTTCTCATCTTCGGTACATAGCGCGCTCGTTCGGACGAACTGGATTCGAACTTTTGCATGGAGCCTGAGAGGCGTGCTGCTTGGCATTCTTCTACTTGATTAGAAAGAGGTAGGGCGCCATGTCCCCAGGGCGCCGAAAGATCTCCCGACCCTTGCCAATTGGTTTCAGTTTGCCACCATGGGGCAGGTTGAAAGATCATGCGGCGCCCTGGGGACAGGGCGCCCTACCGAGATCCCTCGCCTATGGGTATGACGCGTTGTTCCGCCTCTGCCAGTAGGCGACGGCGCGACGCGCGCCCCGGCGTGCTGAAGAATCTTTTGGCCCTTGCTCATTTGCTTAGATTTGCCACCCCGGGGGAGGTTGAAGGATCTTGCGGCACCGCGAGGACGCGGCGCCCTGCCAAGACGCTGCGCAAATGGGTAGGGCGCGCCGTCCCCGGCGTGCCGAAACAAATGTTCGGCACGCCGGGGACGGCGCGCCCTAACGGAATACGCCTTCTAGGATTTAGGCAGGCTT